>JBBSSG010000034.1:0-25622 GCA_038242295.1 Mycobacteriales bacterium
GCGAGTCGGGCGTATCTTGGCGGAGTCAACCATCTCAATGCCGAGTACCTCGCGAGCGGTCGGCAAGGGCCAGCGCCTGCTCCGCCGGCGCAGCCGCATTCGGCGGATCAGCGCGTGCCGTTCGCGCCGCCGCCCTCCGCCGTCGGAGATAACGGTCCTGGTCTGAACTCGGATATTCCTGGTCTACTCGAGGCTATCGGGGTGTCGGTCCCGAATGCGGCCCCAGCGCTGCTGGAATCGATCGGCCAGGCGTTGGATGCGCTCCAAGCAATGATCAAAGACAAGTCGGACGACGTCCTTTCGGCGTCACGCACGCCGCCGTCTGACGCAGGGCCGGACGCGGGACTGCTGTCCGAAGAAATCCTGAACAATCTGATCGCGCCCGCTGGACACCTTCAAGAGGAAGGTGTCATTCTCGCATCTGCGGCAACCTCATTCGGTTCGGCTGTGGTGTTGCGCCGGGACGAAATCGTTTCTGAGATAAACGACCTCGGAATCTCGATCGTGGTCACGGTCATCGCTGGCGTCGTCGCGACTCTCGTTACCGCGGGTGGTTCGGATCTTGCTGCAGCTGGCGTGACGGGTGTGAGGATTGCAGCTACCGGACGACGGGTCTATCAAGTGATCCGGATGCTGGAGTCGGACACAAGCATCGTCACAACCAAGATGACTGATATCCACGCGGCGGGCGGTCTCGCTGCACGACTGTCGGAGAGTATCGGCAAGCCCCTTACTTCCTTCGAGGTGAACGAAGACGGCACGATCAAGACGACGCCGATCTTCCCGAAGTGGAAGCAGGACGCGTGGGAGCGGTACGTCGCGAACGGCGGGGATCTGTCGATGGAGGAGTGGAGCAAGAAATACGACACCCTGATGACCAACGCCGGAGTCGGGTCGGCCTGGGATCAGGAGGTGGGTGAGATGCTCGGTTACACCGAGGAGAACGGCTTCATTGCTCAATACCGGGATCCGACGATCGTGAATGACCGGGTCTGGGACTATGCGAACCCCGACCCATCGGTAAAGCTCCTCGTAGAGAACAAGTCCGGCAGGCTCGACTATGTCCAACTTGAAAAGGACGAGGAAGCGCTGCTCGACGGTTGGAATGTTCAATATAACCTCCGAGACCCGATCTCGCCGGGGCAGCTCGCACGGCTTGAGGCGCTTGCTGCTGAGTATCCTGGCCAGTTCACGTATCAATTTCTTGGAGGAGGGGGCTGACAGTGGCAGGTACGAGTAGCGGTCCGATCAGGGAGACGGTCGAGTACCAAGAGGCGCAGTCCGATCCTCGCTTCCAGGCTTGGCTGAAAATGCAGGATGCGGCGATCGAGCTCGAATTCATCATGTTCGATGTACCCGAGCTGAAACCGCACCTGTACACCCGTGAAGGGATAGTAATCGCGGAACAAGCTGCGTTGGAAAGGTTTCCGGAGTACAGGGAGGCTTTCCGTGGGGAAAATCTGACACTTGCGATGAGATTTGTCTACTTTATCGGGGAGACTGTCCGGCGCCACACGGAAGGAAGTTGGGTTGCGGTCCCGCAGGCTCCGCCCAAATCCGGCGCGATCCAGGCGATCGACGTTCCATTTAGGTCTGGATTCTACGCCCCCGTCGACATGCTTCAAATGGCGCTTGCTCAGCGAACCGGAGACAAAATCGTGACGATCTTCGACCACGCGATTAGGGCGCATCAGAAATGGGTCGATGCCGGTCGTCCGCCCCGTGTATGAGATGGCCCGCTGCGAGGCCAAAGGTCCTTGGGAGCTACAACGTAAACACCAGCGTAGCTAGCCAAGTCAGTGGCGTACGACGGCTCGAGCTGCGAGCGGGATGTCGAGCCCCACCGACGATCCTTCGGGGAGATTGAATCCTGGCGGTAGCTCGACATGGACGACCGCGCCCCCGACTTGCACCTCACCGATCCGCCGGAGCCCGGTGGGGCGAGTGCGTCCGAGCACCCCGTTTGGCAATTCCTCTGACGGGTCGACTAACCGAATCATTTCGTGCCGAATCAGCAGAACGGCAGGCCCATCCTCGACCGCGTTTGCAGCGGGGAGTTCCAACACACCCAAGTCCGAATGATGCATTTTCGCGGAGATATGTCCATGAATCTCGTTGAGGCCGCCCATCAATCTGTTGACCGCCATGCTCGACGGCCGGGTATAGGCGTCGGTGATGCCCGAGTGGTGTTCGAGCGTCCCGTCGATGAGCACGGCAATGGAGTCTGCGAGTACCGCAGCCTCCTGCTGGTCATGCGTCACCAAGACGATCGTGGGGTTCAACTCGTCGCGGATTTCGCGGATCAGCTCGTACATCTCTGTGCGCAGCACCGCGTCGAGCGCGTTGAACGGCTCGTCGAGCAAGAGCACTTTCGGAGCGCCGGCCAGTGAGCGGGCCAGGGCAACCCGTTGTGCCTGGCCGCCGGAGATAGCACTGACTCTTCGATCGGCGAGCTCGGTGAGGTGAACCAAATCCAGGTAGCGGCGGGCCTGCGTACGGGATGCGGCGCGCGATCGTCCTGCGGCCCGTGCCGCGAACCCGACGTTGTCGATTACCGACAGGTGCGGAAAAAGCATCGGACGCTGGAACACCATGCCCACGCCGCGCCGTTCGGCCGGCACCCCGGTGACGTCGACTCCGTCGAGGTGGACGGTTCCGTGAGTGGGGTTGTCGAGCCCAGCGACAAGCCGCAGCGCAGTGCTCTTTCCGGAGCCCGACGGACCGAGCACCGCGGTGCACGATCCTGCCGGCATCTCGAGATCGAGCTTATCGAGCGCGGCATGCTGCTGGCCGCGATGATGCTGGCTCAGCTGACGCAGTGACAGGTGCGCACTCATATCTTTTCACTCACTGGATGACTTTCGGTTGCCTCTTGCCAGCAAGGTAAGCAGGATCAGCGGGGGGAGCACTGCGCTCAACGACAGCACGGCGACGACGGAATCGTTTCCGGTGCCCGCAGCGAACGACGCCACCAGGATCGGAACGGTCACCAGCCGCCCGCCGCCGATCAGCAACGTCACGATGTAATCACTCCACCCCACCAGGAATGCCAAGAATGCGGCCCCCGAGAGTGCGGGTGCAAGCAGCGGAACCTGGACGCGTGTGAAGATCGTCCACCGCGACGCCCCGAGAGTGCGAGCTTCTTCCTCATATCCGATGTCGTACGCGCCGAACGCCGTCCGCATCACATAGGTCGTATAGGGGATTGCAGCAACAACGAGGAGTACGACGACTGCGATGCTGCTGGGCACTCGGATACGAAGAATCAGCACGTCGAGTCCGAAGGCCAGCGCGAACGGGGGTAGCGCGACCGGGGCGAAGAGGATTGCAGCGACCACCCCGGGAAAATGCACCCGGCCGGAAACCAGCGCGCGGGCGGCGAGTGCGCCGAGGGGTGTCGCGACCGCTGAGACCGCCAGGGCAAGTGCCGTCGAGGTCATAAACGCGTCCGCGGCCCCTGCGTCCAATGCACTGCGCAGGCCGTCGAATCCCCATTCTTGCGGCAGCACCGAAGGGAAAGACCACTGATTTGCGAAGGCCCACAGGGCAAGTGGAAGAAGCGGAAACAGAAACCACAGCACCAGTGCGCTTCGGGTAGTCGCCGCGCTAATCGTTCTGTTGCCCTTGGTCATTGCCATGCCGCCGATCGGCGCATCGCTCGGATCCCGATTGCCGCAACGACGAGCGCCAGCGAGGTGGTGACGATTGCGACGGCAGCAGCTTCGGGCCGCGTTTCCAGATCGATCGAGTCGAACAATCGGACAGCCATCACCGGCAGCGGCTCCGGGTAAGCCCGGCCGAGAAGCTTGGCCACCTCGTACGAACCGACTGCATAGACGAATGAAATTGACGCCGACGCGATCAGTGCGGGCCGCGCCAAGGGCAAGGTGACCAGTCGCAGCCGTGCCAGACGCCCAGCTCCCAAGGTCGCTGCGGTCTCGTCGTAACCGGCCACGCGCGTCGCGAGGGTGCCCGCGACGACCACCGCAATGAACGCGGACTCCTTCCACGCATATTCGGCGATCACGGCAATCCACCATTGACCGCCGACCAGCGCAGGCCACCCACCGTCAGTCAATCCGACGAGCCGCGGCAGGACACCGGAATCCGCCAGCAGTAGTCCCATGGTGGCTGCGCCGATCAGATGCGGGACGGCGATGGTGATGCCCGCGGCCACCAACGCTGCCCGACGCCCCGACAGCACCGAGATTGCTGCCACCAGTCCGATCACGGCGGCGATTGACGTCGACGTCGCGGCAATGGCAAGGGTGAGTGCAGTCGAGGTCAGCAGTTCATCGGAATGAGCGGTGTAGGCGTCCAGGCTGATTGTCGGCGTACCGACCAGGGGCATCGCGCCGAGACTCTGCAGCAACGTGGTTATCAAGCCGCCGCCGACCACGGTAACTACGACCACTACTGCGGGCAGCACCCAAGCCGTCGTGCGCCAGCTGCGGTTGTCGGCGCTCATGGCTGGGTCTTGCTCACTTACCCACGAGGATGCTGCGTCGCCAGCCTTCGTCGAGTGGAGCCACCCACTCCGCGGACAGTTCCGGGTGGGCGTTCTTCGACAGCGTCTCGTAATCGGGGACCACAACCGAGGACGGTAGCGCATCGAACGATCGCTTGTCCGCTGCTGAAAGGGTGGAAACGTCGAGCACAGTGAACTGGCCCCACACGTCCGGGCGGGACGAGATCAGTTGTTGCTGCGGGGAGAGCGCGATGTTTGCAACTACTCGGGCCGCTGCCGAGTTTCCCGACGTCGAGGGGATCGCCAAAAAACTGGCGTTGCCCACGGTGCCTTCTTCGAGCGGCAAGACCCGAGTTTCGGGAGGGTAGGTGCCGCCATCGACCAGATCGGTCAAAGCAGCCGGGCCATAGGTCATCGTGAAGTCCACCTGCCCGCCCGCATAGAGGTCGTCGAGTTCAGAGGATGTCTGCGGATATGTCGCCCCCTGCCTCCATAGCGACGGGGCAATTTCAGTCAAGCGGTCGAACAATGCAGGCGTCAGTCGGTCGTAGTCTTCCTCACTGAATTGAACCGGCACGCTCTCCGCCCCACCCGACACGCTCATCAGGGCCTCGCGAACGAAGACCGAACCGGTGAAGTCCGGCGGTGCCGGATAGGTGAACCGGCCGGGGTGTGCCTGCGCCCAATCGAGAAGTTCCGCGAACGTGGTCGGCGGGTCGGTCACTGCTGCGGCGTTGTACACCAAGCTGAACTGCGCTTTGTGCCACGGCGCCTCGCACCCGTCGACCGGAGTGCCGAAGTCGCTGTTGAGCAGCGGATCGCCCCGATCGGTGTACTTCATGTTCGGCAGCGACGAAGTCCATTCGCACAGCCATGCCCCCGCTTGCTGGCCCGTGCCGAAGTTGTCCCCGTTGACCCAGACCAGATCGACGTCGCCATCGGTGACTCCGGCCTGTCGCTCGGACAGTACCCGGTTGACGGCGTCGGATGTCGACGCGACCGGGACCCTGCGCAGGGTGACGCCGGCGGACTGAGCAGCCGGTATGAGGAAGTCGTCGACGTAGGAGTTGCCCTGCTCGTCGCCGCCGTACATCCACAGCGAGACGGTCTGCCCTTGGGCCTGACTTTCGATCTCACTCCACGGCACATCGTCCGCGCGCGGTGAATCGGAGCCCGGCGCAGCGCAGGCCGCAAGCACCAGTGACGAGCAAAGACCCACGGCAAGAAAAGCTCGATGGAATCGGAGCGATCCCGGAAACAAGCGGCGACGAATCACATGAGCTCCTGTTTGAGTGAACTTACGGCTTAGAGGACATACTCGATAGTGCAACCGGTTCGCCTCAATCCGGCGAATCCGTTGCTTCGGGAACACTGTGGACCCCTCGAAGCCTTCCTGAGAGTGAACTGTTCGTCGCACAGCATCACGACGACAAGCACGAACACGAGCACACGACAAAGATGAGGGTATTGGTGAAAGCAGAAGATCGAACGACACAGCGTCGGCGGTTCTCGGTGGACTACCGCGTAAAACTGATCCTCCTGGCAACGCTGATTCTCGTAGCAGTGCTGGTGGCCTACACCGCAGATCTGCCGGATCCGAACTCGTTGCGCAGCTGGGTCGACGGTGCCGGTCGGTGGGGGCCGGTCCTGTTCGTTCTCTTCTATGCCGCGATGACGGCAACGCCCTTCCCGGCCAGTGCGCTGACGGTGGCCAGCGGACTGTTGTTCGGGCTGGCAGTCGGTGTGCTCGTCGCGATCATCGGTGCCACCGTGGGGGCCTGGATCGCCTACTGGATGGCGCGGTCGGTCGGCCGCCGCTCTGTCGCGCAGATCGAGTGGTCGAAGGTGCGGACACTCAACCAGATGCTCGAGCGTCGCGGATTGTGGTCGGTGTTGCTGGTGCGACTTATCCCGGTATTTCCATTCGCGGTGGTCAACTATGCTGCCGGGCTCAGTTCCGTTCGCCAGCGCGACTACCTCATCGGGACGGCCGTCGGGATCATTCCTGCAGCCGTCGGCTTGGCCGCGCTCGGAGCGTACGGAACGTCTCCGCTGTCCTGGCCGTTTGCGGCTGCGGTAGCGGCAGTGGTGTTGATAAGCGTGGGATCGGGATACCTGGCGCGGCGCTTGGGGCTCACCCGCAGCGCGGCAGATTCGGGGACGGGGATCGACGGCGATGCTGGACACGTACCTGCGTAGACATCTCGATCGGCCGCTCACCCGCTGCGCGAGCCTGATCGATATTGCGCCGGTCACTCCCGACCGGGTCACCGGCGTCGGGCTGATTCTGGGACTCGGCAGTGCTGCCGCAGCAGGCGTGCAGTGGTGGTGGATCTCGCTGCTGCTGTGGGTGGTGTCCCGGATCGCCGACGGTCTGGACGGCCCGTTGGCGCGGCTGCGGCAGGCTCGGGTGGGCGCTCCGGCAGAGAAGGGGGCTGGCGGATTCTTCGATATTTCCGCAGACTTTCTTGTGTACGGCAGCACCGTCGTAGGTGTCGCAGTCGGTGTCACCTCTGCTTATGGAGCGCCGTGGTGGCCGTTCCTGCTGGTTCTGCTCGCGTATTACGTCAACGGCACCGCGTTCCTCGCGTTTTCTTCGATCGCCGAGCGCTACGGTCGACGCCTCGACGACGGTCGATCTCTGTCTTTTCTCGGAGGTCTCGCGGAGGGCGCAGAAACCATTGTGGTGCATGCGCTGTGGTTGATATTTCCGCAATTCGCCTGGCAGATCGCCATAGCGTGGGCTGCCGTCGTCGGTATCAGTTTTCTTCAGCGGGTCATTGCCGGCTATCGCGACTTGCGCTGATTCTGGGTGCGCCGGTGTTGCCCTGCGTTGATCTCGTCACACCGACATCGACAGGGGCGCACTCTACCCTCACGGTAGGGTAGAGTCTGCTCCGTCGGTCAGCCGATCAAGACCCACCACATGCGCGGGCTGCGACACACCCACCGAAAACCAGGCAACGTCGCCCCTTCAAGTTCGGCAGAGCACTGTGCCGAACCACCCATTACGTCGATTCACCCATTTACTGCAGAGGCGTCAGCGCGCCACGCGAACGGAGCCTTGATGGCATTGCAACAACTGGACAACCACGCACACGACGAGGGGTCCGTACGCTCAGCCTTGCGGTCACCGCGACGATTGAAGATCGAAATTCTCGCCGGCGCCGTAGTAGCCCTGGCATTGATCCCCGAAGCGATCTCGTTCTCGATCATCGCCGGCGTCGATCCCCGCGTCGGGTTGTTCGCATCCTTCACCATGGCGGTGACAATCTCCATTGTCGGCGGCAGACGTGCGATGATCTCAGCTGCCACCGGAGCCATCGCCCTGGTCGTCGCGCCGCTCGCTCGTGAGTACGGCCTCGACTACCTGATCGCCGCAGTTTTGCTGGCCGGTGTCCTGCAAATAGTGCTGAGCGTGCTCGGGGTCGCCAAGCTGATGCGGTTCATCCCGCGCAGTGTCATGGTGGGTTTCGTCAACGCGCTGGCGATCTTGATCTTCACCTCTCAACTGCGGCACCTGATCGACGTGCCTGTTCTCGTTTATCCGATGGTCGTTGTCGCACTCCTGGTCATGGTGTTTCTTCCGAAGTGGACCAATGCGATTCCCGCGCCGCTGGTAGCGATCGTCGCGTTGACCGCCGCAACCGTAATCTTCGCGCTCAACGTTCCGAACGTCGGTGATGAGGGCGAACTACCGTCGAGCCTGCCGTCCTGGTTGATCCCGGACGTGCCCTTCACCGTGGAAACACTCTCGATCATCGCACCGTATGCATTGGCGATGGCGCTGGTCGGACTGCTCGAGTCCTTGATGACAGCCAAGCTGGTCGATGACATCACCGACTCACACTCGGACAAGACCAGAGAAGGGTGGGGGCAAGGAATCGCCAACTTCGTCACCGGAATCTTCGGCGGCATGGGCGGCTGCGCAATGATCGGCCAGACCATGATCAACGTAAAGGTGTCCGGTGCACGTACCCGTATCTCTACCTTCCTTGCGGGTGTATTTCTGCTGATTCTCGTGGTCGGTCTCGGCGACATCGTCGCGTTGATTCCGATGGCCGCCCTGGTTGCAGTGATGATCATGGTGGCGGTCGGAACCATGGACTGGCGCAGCATCTCGCCGAAGACCCTGCGCCGCATGCCCCGTAGCGAAACCATGGTCATGTTCGCGACAGTGATAGTCACCGTCGCCACCCATAACCTCGCCTACGGCGTCATCGTGGGCGTGGTCACTGCGATGGTGCTCTTCGCGCGCCGTGTCGCGCATCTCACCGAAGTCGTCGACATCGCTCACCCGGACGAGAACACCCGCGTCTACGCCGTCCGAGGCGAACTCTTCTTCGCCTCTAGCAATGACCTCATCTACCAATTCGACTACGTCGGCGACCCGGAGAACATCGTCATCGACCTGTCCGGGGCGCACATTTGGGATGCCTCCACTGTCGCGACGCTCGATGCGATCACTACCAAGTACGCAGCCAAAGGTAAGAACGTCGAGATCGTCGGCCTCGACGTCGCTTCGACGGCATGGCATGTGCGTCTGAGCGGGCAGATGGGCGCAGGTCACTGACATCATGGGTGCGCACGAACGCGAAGAGGTGAGCCGCGAGATCACTGGTCGGCATATGCAGATCGGCGAAGTTGCCGAGCGCACCGAGTTGTCGATCAGGACCATCCGGCACTACGACGAGGTGGGCTTGGTGACACCGTCCGAGCGCAGCACCGGCGGCTTTCGGCTCTACACCGAAGCCGATGTGCAGCGACTCTTGGTGATTCGCCGAATGAAACCGCTCGGATTCACCCTCGACGAGATGCGGCAACTACTCGATTCCCTCGACGCCTTGGACTCGGCCGGGAGCGCGGAGGGCATCGCGGCAGCGCGGGCGTTTGTGACGCAGTGTCATGCGCGGGCCGAGCAAAGCTGCCTCGAACTCCGCAAGCAGGTCACCTATGCCGAGGAGTTGACGGCTCTTCTTGCCGAGCGCGCAACCACATTCGACGTGCACCCGCGAGGACCGCAATAACACGAGAGGTCGCTGGCCTGGCCAGTTGCGCACGAATATCGGCAACAGTCACAGTCCACGGGCCGTCGTTGTACGTCGGATAAGGGTGGGTGACGCCGGCAATATCTCGCGTCCGCAGACCGAGTTTGACGGCCAGCGCCATTTCGCCGAGGGTCTCACCTGCTCTGGGGCCGACTATCGTCGCCCCGACTATGCGGTGCTTGCGGTCGATGACGAGCTTGGTGAATCCATCGGTTCGGCCCTCGGTCACCGCACGATCGACATGCTCGTGGCCGAGAGTCCGTACGTGTAATCCCGGGATGCGACTGGCTGCCTCGACGTCGATCCCGACGGCCGCGATCTCCGGGTCGGTGAACGTCACCCGCGGTATGCCGGTGCGGTCGACGGTTCGACGCAGCCCGAGAACCGCATTGGTGGCCGCAATACTGCCGTGCACCCCGGCCGTGTGGGTGAACTGGGGGTGCCCGGTGAGGTCCCCTGCCGCCCAGATCCTCGGGTTGGACGTACGCAGATGTTCGTCGACGATGACATAACCGCTGGGGTCGAGTGCGACTCCAGCGTCATCGAGCCCAATCGACGCGGTGCGTGGGGTACGCCCTGTCGCGACGAGTACTCGATCGAATTCGATTCGGCGGCCACCCGTGAGGGTGAGGGTCGTGCTCGTGATCGACTGCGCGTTCGCTGCGGTGAGTACATCGACGCCGTCGGATATCAAGGATCGAGCGAGGATGGTTGCCGCTTCGCGATCTTCTCGGGGAACGAGCGAATCTGCAGACTCGACGATGCTCACCGCCGAGCCGAGACGCGAAAATGCTTGGGCCAGTTCGCAGCCGATGGTGCCGCCGCCGAGGACCAGTAGACGTGCTGGGAGTTCGCTGAGCTGCCAAATTGTTTCGCTGGTCAGGTAGTCAACCTCGTCGAGTCCGGGCAGGTCTGGAATGGTGGGCCGGGCACCGGTGGCAAGAATCGCCTGACCAAAGGTGAGTTGCTCGGTGCCGATGACAAGAGTGCTGGGTCCAGTCAAGCCGGCCGATCCGCTGACCACGCACACTCCAGCTTTGGTAACGGTGTCCGGAGAATCGATCGGGGCAATGTGCTCGATAGCACTGTGGACGTGATTCATCACGCGGGAGAAATCGACAGTTACAGCAGAAGTCTCGATTCCCAACCGGGGCGCGCGGCGAATCGCAGCGGCAGCGGACGCAGCAGCAATCAATGATTTCGATGGCACGCACCCGGTCCACAGACAATCCCCGCCAGTGCGCTCATGTTCGACCAAGACAACTCGCGCGCCGAACCCCGAAGCCGTTTTCGCGGCGACGATCCCCGCTGAGCCGCCACCGATCACCACCCCGTCGGCCGACGTGGGTATCGCCCTGGTTCGTACAGGTTGCATATCGCTGAACTCCCTCTTGTTCACTGCAAGTCTCCGAAAATCGTCGGCGGCACCTCGAGTTCGACTTGCGGGGGTGAACCCACGCACCTGCGCGGCGTGTCTCAGGCGGATGCACGTTCAATGGAACCCTACGAGGGTCGTTGTGTGTTCCCGTGTCGATGCGGCCTTCGCTGAAACAGTGAGGACTGCCGATGAAACGACCACCCCGCTACCAGGCTTCTGCGCGGTTCTACGACGTGATTTCTGCGGAGCGGCCGGTCTATCACAGCGGCCGTATTGCGGCGATCGATCTGCTCTCACCTCTGCCGGGCCAGCACATCCTCGACATTGGCTGCGGAACCGGTCTAAATTTCTCCGAACTACAAAGACGGATCGGTCCGAGCGGCTCGATCACTGGAGTCGATTCCAGCAATCAGATGCTCGATCAAGCCCGCCGAAGAGCCCGGTCCGAGAGATGGGACAACGTCCATCTCGTCGAAGCCGACGCGACGCAATTGAGCGCAGCCGATCTGGGCACACAGGAAAAGTTCGACATTGTGCTGACCACCTATGCGTTGTCCCTGATGCAGAGGTGGCCGGATGCACTCGATTCGATGATCCTGCGGACACGGCCGGGAGGCATGGTGGCTGTGGTCGACATGCAAAAACCAGTCGGACGAGCTGCAATCTGGACGCCCCTGGCCAAGCTTGCATGTCTGTTGGGAGGATCCGATATCGAGGCGCACCCGTGGACCCGGCTCGAGTCCGCGTTGACCATCGTCGGATCGGATTCGTTGCGCGGCGGGCATATTCAAGTTCGAGTGGGATCGGTCCCCCTGAGCTAAAAGTGCGGCGACGTTACTTCTTACCTCGCAACCGCTTTTCAAGCGGAGTGGGGAAGCTCGGGACAACCGCAGCGCCGTCGAGCAATTCCGTGATCCGTCCAGCCTCGTCGGCCAGGGAGGTCGACGCCTCCGAACCAATGTCCTCGAACAACTCGGTCACCACCTCACCGCCTGGCGTCACGGCCCAACCGCCGACGATACGGCCGTCCGACCACATCGTCGGCCCGATGTTGCCGTAGGCGTCGAACAGCGGCGCCTTATGGTCCCCGAGGTACCAATCTCTGTGCTTCCACCCCATCGGAGTGGGGTCGAGAGCGGGCAGCAACATAGTGCGCTGTTCCAGAGATTGCTGCAATTGCTTATCTGCCAACATGATTCCCTCGCCGGCGTCCAACTCGACGTCGACCGTGTCGAGTCCAGCAAGCGCTGCTCGCGTCTGCGTCTTGTTCCACCCTGACCACCACTGCACGTCGTCGAACGTGGCAGGCCCGAACACCTCCAGCCAGCGCCGCGCAAGTTCGCAGCGAGCCTCGGCGGCATCGAACTCGGGAATTCCGCCGGGCCACCACTCGTCGATCGGTGCCCACGCGTGCCTGCGAGAGGTCCACGCCCCACGCGGTTCCACACGCAACAATCGTCCTTCGGCTGCCATCATCGTCAATACCTGCGAAGTGACGTACCTCTTGACGTCATAAGCCTTGTCGGTAACCGGGAGCAGTGCGGTCCGCAGCAGTGGCACCGCAGCAGACAACTCGGCGCCGGTAGCGGTCCCGAGCTTTCGCGCTGCTTCCTCAGTGGCGCTTTCCGCCGCCGCGAGCCAGCCCTCGACGTCGTCGACCTGCGGTTCTGTCGGCAGCGTCGAGACCTCCTTGATCAGACGCGCACGCATCGTGCGCGCCACCCCGAGGCTCGCCGCCGCATGAACCGTCGGGACGTCCTCATGCGCCACGACGAACAACGTGCGACGCATTGCCATGAGCCGCACCAGCGTGCGCCGGTCGTACATCGACGCGCGCACATCCTCGATCGTCAACGACCGGGCGCGGGCGAGGACCGAAAGATAGACCGACGCCGGGTCTGTGGCATGCAAAGCCAGCAAAGCGGATACGACAGTTTCGGCATCGGGGGCGTCAGCGAAATGGCGCGCGCATAGATGTGCTCGGCGTTGGACATCAGTGATCCTCACCCCGGCAGTGTGACGGCTCGTCGGCGGGCTCGTGTGGTCAAGCCAAATATTTGCTGATTCGATCTGCATCCGTTCTTGGCTGCGGGCTGATCTGCACCCCGATTTTTCGTCTGCACCCCGAACCTCGGTTGCAGATGTGCATTTCCCGATGCAGATCGGCAAGTGGGCGTAGATCGGCAGCGGGGTCGGATTGCCGGGGAGGATGCGCTCGTGAGTGAACTGCGGTGCTCTCCGATCACCAGCGAGGAAGACATGCTCACGTCGCTTACCTGTTAGTGTCCCTTCGTTAGGTCGGGATGCCTAGGACTGTAAGGATTTCTTGATGGTTTCTCGTGCTCGCAGCTTGGTGCTGGGACTCGTGACGGTACTGATTGCAGCGTTCGCCGCCACATTCGTGGGTACCGGCGTCGCGCAGGCGGACTCCGCGCTTGTCTATGTACATTCCGACGCAATGAACAAGGACATTCCGGTCAAGGTCCTCAAAGCTGCCGGTGGCGGTCCTGCGCCCACTATCTACCTGCTCGACGGGCTTCGTGCGCCCGACGACAACAACGGCTGGCTCATCGAAACCGACGTGGAGCGGTTCTTCGCCGACAAGCATGTGAACGTCGTCATTCCCTTCGGTGGCGGCGGAACGTTCTATACCGACTGGGAGCATCCAGACCCGAAGCTCGGCGTCGTCAAGTGGGAGCACTTCCTCACTAAGGAACTGCCACCGGTCATGTCCGACCAGTTCGGCAGTGACGGCGTCAACAATGCTGTTGCAGGCTTGTCGATGAGCGGCACATCCGCCCTCAACTTGGCCGCACACCACCCTGACTTCTACAAGGCAGTCGCATCGTTCAGTGGTTACCCGACGGCGAGTAGCCCCGGCTATGCGCAGGGCATCCAGGTGGCGGTCGGCGAAATCGGCGGCAATGCACAGAACATGTGGGGAGTATGGCCGTCGGCGAACTGGCTGGCCAACGATCCGCTGATCAATGTCGGCGCGCTCCGCAATACCGCCACATTCATCTCCGCAGGCACCGGGTCGCCGCTGACAGATCCGACCGTCAACCCGGTCAGTGCCAGTTTCGATCCGGTCAAGTTTGCACAAATGGTGCCCCTCGAGGTCGCGTCCGGCCTGAGCAGCCGCGCCTATGTCGCAGCCCTGCGAGCTACGGGCAACAACCCCGAGGTACGCATCACCGGGGTCGGTACCCACTGGTGGAACTTCTGGGAACAGCACTTGCACGAGGCCTGGTTCACAACGTTTGCGCCTGCACTCGGTCAGTAGTCGCCGCGCAGTTTTCGCAGCATGAATGGACCATTGCAACCCTCTAGGCGTTGCGGTGGTCCATTCATGTATCGGGGGGAACGCATGAATGGCGCATTCATCACCCCTAGGCGTTGTGATGGCCCATTCATGCGACGAAGGGTGCGACAGGGGGCGTGCGCAAAGGCTAGGGTCCACGTTCATGACGGCACCCAGAATCGACATGAGCTACACCGTTCTCGACTGTCCGGACTCCGCGGCCCTCGCCGAGTTCTATGGCAAGGTGCTGGGCTGGGAGATCGTCCGCGCCGATGGAGATTGGGCTGTACTGCAAGGCCCCGGTAGCCTCCGAATGGCATTTCAGCGGGCTACGGACTTCGTCCCACTCGACTGGCCGTCCGACGGGATCAAGATCCATCTCGACTTCATGGTCGACGACATGGACGCAACCGAGCAGTACGTTCTCGGAATCGGTGCTTCGAAGCTGGAGGGCAACGAAAACCACCGCGATTTCACTGTCTTTCGCGATCCTGTCGGGCACGTGTTCTGCCTGTGCCAGCGCGACTGATCGAGTTGTGTAGTGGGCTCAGGCAGCTTGTTCGTAGGGGGAGAAGGTGGCTTGAACCTGCAACCATTGGGCGAGAATTTGGCAGCCGGTCAAGCCGCTGTCGTCCAACGGTTCGGTTGCATATGCGATGTGACGGTTTCCGGACGGATTGGACACGTGGACTTTTCGCCACACCAGCGTTGTCGGTAGGTAGCCGCTGAGTTCGCGGGCAGCGATCCGGAGCCGCCGAGCGTCGCGAACCCATTGCCGCGGTGACAGTCTGGTCTTGGCTGCGTTTTGAAAGCCGTTGGTACACAATAATTGCCACAACTGGCGCAACCACAGTTTCGGCGTGCGGAACGACATCCACCGGGTCAGATCCGCTATGTCGCGGATGTAGCTGTCATCGCTCGCATTGCAGATCATGTCGTGTGGGTGGCCGATCCACAGAACCGAGACGTTCTCCGGAACTGCGGGCCCAACTCCTGCCACACCGCGACCGTGGCACCGAGCGACGGCGCCTGCAGGCTGCTGCGGATCGGAGATCAAACCGGCGGCAACGATGGAACCGACGGCAAGTTCTCCGGTTGCCACGCGGCCCAGTGTTTCTCGAAGCACGGCGCATCCTTGCGAGTATCCGATCAAGTAGACGGGGCCGTCGGCAGCTCGGATAGCAGTGATCAGCGCTCTGACCCCGATGTCGGTGCTCTGTCGGTAGCTGAGACCACCTGAAGTCACCGGCCCGTACGACGCCGGGTAGCCGACCCACCTACCGTCGAACCTTTCGTCCAATGCTCCGGTCACACTGCTCAGGAGGCCGGATACGGCGGTGCGATCGTCGCCCGAGTGAGACTCCCCGGTGCCACCGATTGCGAGAACCGTCATCTGCGTCATACCTTCGAGCATGCAGGACGAGTCTGAGGTCAATACCCGCCTAATGCTGAGAATAGTCTGGCAAATGGCTGCGTAGATTCTATTGCGGGCGTGCCTGCTGGCGCAGGGCCTCGGCCATCTCGTCGACCGCGTCGTGCATCAGTCCGGCGTAGACATCGGGGTCCGGGACGGCCGAGGCACTCGAGGTGACGCTGATGGTCACCGTATCGCCGATGCCGTGGACGCCGTGGGTGAGGCTCATTACCGGGGACAGCGCGGGAAACCCAGCGGAAAATCGAATTGGCCCCTCGCCCAGCGTGAGATCGGCGGAACCGCGATCGACGCTCGACACGACGGTGTTGCCGGTGACGGCTTCCGGTACCGCGGTGTGGTCGAACTGACGAATTCCCCATCGGAGCAGGACTGCGGGCACCAGTTCGGTCGCGAGAGCTTGCGCGGCCATGGCGGGATGGTCGGCGCGGGCTCGGCGGTCGCGGAGGGCGCCGGCGATGTGCTTCGCTCGTTCGAGCGGATCGGCAATGTTGGGGTAGAGGTCGATCCCTGCGTTGCGAAAGTGGTTGCGGGCCCGTCTTTCACCACTCTTGCCCAGCGTGATCTCTGCGCCGAGCCGGTCGGGAATGTCGTCGCCGCAGCGCCGCAGGTAGTTGGAGAGGGCAATTGATACCGCGGAAATTGCACCGACGGTGACGGTGATACCCGGACCGCTCAACTCCTCGCGGCCTCGGACGATGGTCCGGATGCTGGTCTTTCCTGATGGTGCGACGTTGACGCGGACTTTGGTCCGGCCGGGCGACTGCGGAGGTACCAGGCCCGCCGCCGTGTCTGCTACGAGCGTTCGTTCGAGTGCCTGCGCGGAGCGCGACTGCGCGATCAACCGGATGGGGCGGAACCGTCCGCGAGGATTGCTCAGGGGTGCTGACGCTGCGTAATCGCCGAAGAGTTGTCGCGCGAGTGCGGAGACAATCCGGCCGTCACCCAAGGCGTGGGATATTTGGAGCACGGCAACCAGTGCGGGTCCCTCGCATCGCGGAGCGCCGGCGACAGAGTCGAAAAGATGTAGTCGCCAGGGTGTTTCGCGTGCGTCGACGGGGTGCCCGAACAGCTCGGCGACGGCTTCGAGGCATGCCGTCCAGGTGCTCTCGGGCAGTGTATGCGCGATGACGTGGTGCAGTCCGACGGTCATCGGTGCGGTTCGGGGGTAGCCGAACGTGTCGATGAAACGGAGTCGGAGATCAGGGATGCTGCGCGCGGACGACACAAGTTGTTCGATCGGGCTGTTGGCGGCGGCACTCGTGTCGAAGCAGTAGAGCAGAAACTGGTCGTTCGGAATCTTCGACGACATCCAGTACGTCTGGGCGTCGGTCGGGTGCAGACGTCCGGGCATCGATTCAGGATAGTTGAAATCTCAGCGCAAAACTCAAACGCATCCTAATGTCTATGGGATGGAACGGTTGAGCGGTCTCGACGCGAGCTTTCTGTACCTCGAAACTTCTGAGATGCCACTCAATGTCTGTGGCCTCATCGAACTGGAACCCGTGGGCGGTGATGTCGTCTACGACGCGGAGTCCCTGAAAGTCGAGCTGGTAGAGCGGCTGAAAGGCATTCCCACTCTTCGTAAGAAGTTGTACGACAGCGTCTTCAATCTCGATCACCCCATCTGGATCGACGACGACACATTCGACATCGACAAGCATTTTCACCACATGACCCTTCCGGCTCCCGGCGGCAAGGCCGAAGTAACCGAGGCGTGTGCGCACTTCGCCGTGCAGGAACTGGACCGTTCGCGGCCGCTGTGGGAAATGTGGATGCTCGATGGGACGAAGGACGGCAAGACCCCCATCTTTCTGAAAATGCATCACTCGACGGTCGACGGCGTTTCGGGAGCGAACATCATTTCGCAACTGTGCAGCGTCGACCGCAACGCGAAGCCATTACCGGCAATGCCTGGAGTCGGATCGGTCAACAACTTCGATCTTGCGGTAGGAAGCTTCGTGTCGTTCGCGAGCAGACCCTTGCAGGCAGTCAGCCTTCTTCCTGCCACGACCCGAATCCTCACCGGCTGGATAGGACGAGCCAGACGCGGTAAGGCCATGCCGCCGCCATTCGTAGCGCCGCGCACACAATTCAACGGCACGTTGAGTCGTCACCGCAGCGTGGCCTTCGCGCAGTTGCGCCTTTCCGATGTCAAGGACATCAAGAATGCGTTCGACGCCAAAGTCAATGACGTCGTACTGGCAATGTGTGCCGGCGCACTGCGGATCTATCTCGATGAATCCGGCGGATTGCCGGACGAATCGCTGATCGGCGTCGTGCCGGTGTCGGTGCACGAGAAGAGTGGCAGACCGGGCACCAATCAGGTGTCGGCGATGTTCGCGTCGCTGGCCACCGACATAGCCGACCCGGTCGAGCGATTGCTCGCTATCTCCTCCAGCCACGAGATCGGCAAGGATCACAACAAGGAAATCGGTGCGACGCTGCTGCAGGACTGGGCTCAATTCGCCTCTCCGGCAACATTTGCAGTGGCGATGCGGGCCTACGCGGCTCTCGATCTCGCCGAGCACCACCCGGTCGTGCACAACCTGGTGATGTCGAATGTGCCCGGTCCGCCGATGCCGCTCTATTTCCTCGGTGCCAAGGTGACAGGACTGTTTCCGCTGGGACCGATCATGCATGGTGCCGGCCTCAACATCACCGTCATGTCCGGGGACGGCCGCCTCGACATCGGGTTGATCGCCGACCGGGAACAAACGCCCGATCTGCAGCGGTTGGCCGATGCGATGGGTGCCTCGCTCGCAGAACTTGTGCAGGCCGCACACACACGAACAAAGGAGAACTGATGCGGGTGCTGGTCACCGGTGGTACTGGTTTCGTTGGGGCCTGGACGGCACGGGCAGTCGTCGACGCCGGACACGACGTTCGGTTTCTGGTCAGAAATCCGGCGAGGTTGCAAACAAGTGCGGCCCGTCTCGGTCTCGATGTCAGTGACTTCTGCCTCGGGGACATCACCGACACCGAGTCGATCTCGCGTGCTCTCGACGGCTGCGACAGTGTCATTCATGCTGCAGCCGTCGTCGCCACCGACCCCAGCCGTGCCGATGAAATGCTGACCACCAACTTGGCGGGAGCCGAGAACGTTCTCGGCGGAGCAGCGGCACTCGGCCTGGATCCGATCGTGCACGTTTCGAGCTTTACCGCTCTGTTTCGGCCTGGGCTGGAGATGCTTCGTGCCGATCTCCCGGTCGTCGGTGGAACCGACGCGTACGGACGTTCCAAATCTCAGGTCGACCTGTATGCGCGCGGAATGCAGGACGGTGGTGCACCGGTCGTCATCACCTACCCCGGCATGGTGCTCGGCCCTCCGGCAGGCGATCAGTTCGGTGAGGCTGCCGACGGTGTCGAAGCTGCTATGAAGATGCGGATGCTGCCGGGGCGCAGCGCTGCGTGGACCGTCGTCGACGTTCGGGACCTGGCGGTGGTTCATGCAGCCCTGCTCGAGCCTGGCCGTGGTCCGCGGCGATACATGGTGGGCGGGAAGCGAATACCAGTCGGATCGATAACCGCGATGTTGCGGTCGATCACGGGCACGACGGTCCTGCCGGTCCCCGTTCCCGACGTGGCGTTGCGATTGTTGGGACGTGCGTCGGACTTCGTAGATTCGGTATCGCCGGTCGCGACTCCGGTGTCTAGTTCGCCGATATCAGAGGCCGCGATGCAGTACTACACACAGATGCCTCCATCTGATGATTCCCCGAGCGAGATCGATCTGGGGGTGCAGTACCGACCACCTCTCGATACTCTCCGCGCGACCGTCGAGGGCCTCCGTAGCGTCGGAAGGTTGTGAAATAACCGGGTCTTTCGTTCCGGTTCAGCGGTACCCGACGACAGGTGCTTCGACCACAAATGCTTCGACGACAACGCGGCGTCGCTACAGCGGCGCCGCGTTGTCGTCAGCTCACGATCGATGGAACCGAGTATCAGCCGACGTTGACCAGCCCTACCGTCGGGAAGAAGAAGCAACTCTGGTTGCTGCCGTCGATAGCCTTGTGATTTACCGTGCCGAAGATTGCGGCGAGTACTGTGCCGGAACCTGTTTGGACGGGTACCGCGCGTGCGCCTGCAGACGGCAAGGCGTTGAAGGACTGAGTCAGGGGGCCGCGGACGGCGTCCTTGACAGCCGGCAGCACGTCCAGGTTGTCGAGTATTGAATCGACCAGTGTGGCGGTGGCGCCGCCCATATCCGCGAATCCACCCTGGAGCGTGTTGACGTTGAACCACGCGACCTGCATACCTGCCTTGCTGCCGGGATCGTTGACGATGCCGGCCGGCACGAATGCGAACATCGTTTCGCCCTGTTCCGCCGCGTTGAGAGCGGGGAGTTGGGGGAGCGGTGCAGGCAGGTTCGGTACCGTCAGATTCGGCCATGGACCGGCTGCGCCACCGGCAATGGCGGGCACTATCCCCAGTGGGGCCCCAGGCGCGGCAGCGCAGTTCAGCGCCGCGGTCGGGTAGAAGAACGGCGTGATGCCGGCTTTGGTGAGGATCGCATTGACGGTGTCGAGTGCTGCCAGAGGATTCGCATCAGGGCTCTCGGCTACGTCCGTCCGAGTATCAGCGATAGCTTCGGCAGCGTCGAGGGCAGGCGATGTGCCCTGTTGTTGCAGTGCCGCGAGAGCCTGCGTCAAGGGGTCCGCCGGCGCAGGCTCTGCGGTAGCCGTTGCCGGGACTGCGAGAAGAGCTGCGCAGGACAGGGCGACTGTTCCAGCGATACGACTGAACCTACGAGACATATGTGACTCCTGTGACTGATGTTGTCTAAGTTGCAAGTGTGGTGATAGGACCACACTGTTCTCGACTTCTCAAGACCTGGTGGTCTCGGTTATTCAATCGATATGTCAGCTTGCGCTGATTCCGTAGTCTCGAACGATACCGGCAAGGCCGGATGCGTAGCCCTGTCCGATTGCCCTGAATTTCCATTCCTGTCCGCGTCGATAGAGCTCCCCGAACACCATTGCGGTCTCGGTCGATGCGTCCTCCGTGAGATCGAATCTCGCCAGTTCTCTACCGTCCGCGCGATCTACGACCCGAATGAACGCATTGATCACTTGGCCGAAGTTCTGTCGCAACGCGTCGGCGTCGTGGATGGAAACGGGGAACACTATCGACTCGATGTCGGGGGACAGGGCAACGAGATCGATGTTGATGCTCTCGTCGTCGCCTTCTCCCTCGCCGGTTCGGTTGTCCCCCGTGTGCTCGATTGCGCCATCCGGCGAGCGCAGGTTGTTGTAGAAGACGAAATAGAGGTCACTTCTGGACTTCTTGTCGGCGCCGAGGCCGATTGCACTGGCATCGAGATCGAAATCTCCACCGGTGGTGTCACGAACATCCCAGCCGAGGCCGATCGAGACTGACGTGAGGTTCGGTGCTTCCTTCGACAACGAGACGTTGCCGCCCTTGGCGAGGGTGACGCCCATATAGATATCTCCTTCACTCGTACTTCACTGTTGCTGTCCACACTAGGTGCCCACGCGCAGAGATGCGCTGGAGGGGACGCATGTGACTAGCGGTACTGAAGTGAATGTGGTGAAATACCGAGACCGGAAATTCAGCAGCGTTGTTTTCCGAATTGTCGGTGACACGCAGACATGACCGATCGATGTGGGGTTACACGTGCACGTATCGCGACGGGACTTGTTCAAATTCGCTGCCATTGGTTCGGCAGCCGCCTTCGGCGTTGCCGCGGTGAACTCGACTACTGCCCACGCTGACGGGCTCGGAACGATCGTCGACTATTCGGGTGGCGTTCCGTCGCCGGAGTCCATTCGTAGCGCGGGCCATCTCGGTGCTGTCCGCTACGTCTCCGATCGCAGGCCTGGCGCGCAGTGGATGCTCGGCAAGCCGATGAAGCGCAATGAGGCCGACGCGCTCACCGAAGCCGGTTTGCAAGTGGTGTCCAACTACCAGTTCGGCAAGGGGGATACCTCCGACTGGAAGGGCGGATACGCAGCAGGTGTGAAACACGCCGAGCGCGGTCTGGAATTGCACCGAGCAGCAGGTGGACCACAAAATCGCCCGATCTATGTCTCGATCGACGACAACCCGACGGCAGTTCAATTCGCGACGATGATCGCGCCGTACATTTTGGGCTGGCAGTCGGTTGTCGGGCCGGAGAACACCGGGATTTACGCGAACTCTCCGACCATCGAGTTGGCGTCGATCGCGAGCCTCGGACAGTGGTTCTGGCAGCACAACTGGGGGACACCGAGAGGTTTCCGCCACCCAGAAGCGCACCTGCATCAGGTGCAAATCGACAAAGCGACAATTGATGGAATCGCCGTCGATATCAATGTTATTTTGAAGCCCGACTACGGCCAATGGTCGTTGGCCTGAACATCAACAAAGGAGCTCAAAATGTTTTTTGTTCCACTGTTCATTTTCACGGTTGGCGGATTCTTCTATAAGTTGCTCGCGGGCTTGTTCATGTGAATCGAGCCAGTTTCGGCACCCAGTAGAACAATTGCAATTGCAAATCTCACGAAGAAACACAGCGAGCGCATCGGATGAATCCGATGCGCTCGCTGTGTACTGCTACTTGCAAGCAGAAAATGCTTCTTTACCGATCAGGGAACGAAGACGGTTCCGATGGTGGGGAGGAATCCGCAAGAACGTGCGGGCTCTGCCGGATCTTCTTTCGACTGGGTCGTGATCGATCCGGAGATGACCGCGAGGACACGGCCGGGGCCGGTATCGGCAATAGCGGAGATCGTGGCCGGGCCGTCCGGGTTGATTTTCGAGTCTCCGGTCAAATCGTTCACCCCGGTGCGACGGTTGTCCAGGTTGATCCAGGTGACCGTGAGCGGCGCTTCCTGCTTTTCAGCGATGGGAGCGGTGCCGAGTGCAGTGAAAACGAAGCCGGCGTGGCCGGCTGCCGGACCGGGAGGCGGCAGTGCAGCTGGACCGGGTACCGCAAGTGCAGAACCGATCGAGTCAGCGGAGTCCGAGATGCAGGCCTTGCCGATGGTCGGGTAAAGGAACTGCGCGATGACAGGTCCCTCTGCCGGCGGCAGCTCGGGCCCACCCCCGCCTGAGCCGTCGAGGAACGTGATGACGGTCTCGAGAGTGGACTTGAGCTTGTCCGGAAGAAGCGAGGTCTCCAGGAGAGCGCGCGCCTGAGCGAGCAGAGTGGCCTGAGTGCCGATGGCGGCGTCGGCCGGTCCTGCTGCTGCTCCGAGGATCGCCGGAGCGAAGGACGCAAGCGCCTCGACCTCAGCGTAGTCAGGGATCGGCTGATCAGGAGTGGGCAGAAAGAGTGAAGGTAGGTCTGCGGCCGGCGGAGCCGGCTCTGCCGATACGAGAGTCGGCACTGCGAGCGCGGTTGCTGCTGCAACGGCTACGACGGTTACCGCTCTGCGCGTTACCCCGAAATGAAACACGTGAATTCCCCATCCTGATCGTCAAGCTCGCCGTGAAGCGGTTGCTGGCTCGAGGGGTCACTCTATTGTGCCCGAGTCTCGCTTGTACAGCCGGTGATGTCTTTCACCATCCACGGACATGGGCATGTTACGCAAGTGAACAGTGTGGTTGGTGATCCAAATGTTATTTGTGACAAAGCAGTATTTCCTACGTAGATATTTGTGAACCGCTCGTGCGGGGCGGCATCTAGTTCCCTATAGGCTCAGCGGTCGAATCCACCCGAACGGAGCAGACACGACGTGAACCGCCTGGTTCGATTGGCCCCCTTACTGCTCGCACTGTCGGTAGTCACCCGTTTGGTGTGGGCATTTGCGACGCCCAACGGCATGAATCTGGTCGACCTACATGTCTACGTAGACGGTTCCGCCGCGCTACTTCGCGACAGCCTTTACAGCTTCACGTACTCCGAATTCACCCCGGATTTTCCGCTTCCCTTCACCTACCCGCCCTTTGCGGCGCTGGTGTTCTTTCCGCTTCACTACCTTCCATTCACTCTGGTAGGGGTGTGCTGGCAGCTCGCGACGATGGCCGCAATGTTCCTGTTGATTCGCCTGAGCCTGGGCTTGGTCCTCGGTGACGAGACCGCTCGTACGCCCAGGTGGACGCGGATAGCAATGCTGTGGACGGCCTTGTCGCTGTGGACCGAGCCGGTCCGGACGACCCTCGACTATGGGCAGGTCAACGTATTTCTTGTGCTCGGTGCGGTCGTTGCCGTGCGTAGTTCGCGTTGGTGGCTGGCAGGCGGCTTGGTCGGGTTCATCGCGGGGATCAAATTGACTCCCGCGATCACAGGCCTCTACTTCCTCGCCACCAAGCGGTGGAAAGCGGCGATCTTCTCGGCCGTCGCGTTCGCGTTCACCGTGGGGATCAGCTACCTCGTACTCGGCCACCAGGCCGGTATCTACTTCACTACCCTGCTCGGCGACGCCGAACGAATCGGTCCTGTCGGATCGGTGTGGAATCAATCGCTCCGCGGAGCTTTGAGTCGCATTGCAGGCCACGACATCGGATCCGGCCCGCTCTGGATCGGCGGCGTCGTCGTAGTGACCGTCCTCGCGGTGGTGGCATGGCGAGCCCTGCGCGGAGGCGACCGTCTCGGCACGCTGATCGTCGTACAGTTGCTCGGTCTGCTGATTTCGCCGATTTCCTGGTCGCACCACTGGGTGTGGGTCATGCCGATGCTGGTGTGGTTGCTGCACGGGCAGGACCGCCAGTTGCTCGGGACCCGCCTCGTTGCCGGATTCTGGCTGATTACGACGGTGGTCGGCGTGCCCTGGATCCTCAGTTTCTTCCAGGATTCGATCTGGCTCGTATCGCGGCCAGCCATACTGGCTTGGCTCGGTGCCGTCGATGTCCTGGGTGTGCTCCTGGTTTACGGCTGGGTCATTTACCTGGGCCGCAGCAGACTTTTAGGCGTCAGCCCCTCAACCGACACGATCAGTCCTCAGGCAGCAGAGCGTCGATCTTGTGAGCCAGATCAACATCCTTCTTCGTGAGACCGCCCTCGGAGTGCGTCGACAGCGTGAACGTCAATTTTCGCCAGCGAATATCGATATCCGGATGGTGAGCGGCAAATTCAGCTGCGTCCGCGACGCGGGCAACGAACTCGATGGCTACCGGAAAGGTGGGAAGCTCGACAGTGCGGACGATCGACTTACCGTGGAGGGTCCATTCGGGTAGACCGGTGAGAGCATCGTCGATGGCGGAGTTCGAAAGTAGTTCACTCATAGAATCGATGGTGGCATGAACGAGGCTGATTCTTCAGCTCATTCCGCGGGTCCACCTGGAAAATCGGGCCTTGTGGTGGCAGGTGCGATTGTGGTCGACGGCAGGCTTCTGCTGGCCCAGCGCTCGCGTCCACCTCAACTCGTCGGCCTGTGGGAGTTGCCCGGCGGCAAGGTCGAAACAGACGAATCGCCGCAGCACGCATTGGCTCGCGAGCTTCGCGAGGAATTGGGCATCGAGACGAGCGTCGGGGAACAGTTGAGAGGGGAGGTATCGCTGGCTCAGTCGTGGTTGCTGCGGGCGTACCGCGTCGAGCTGATAGCGGGAACGCCGACGCCGCTGGAACATTCGGATCTACGGTGGGTGGATGCGCGTGAGCTGGGGGAGATGGACCTCGTCGACGCCGACCGTGAGTGGGTGCCGGAACTGAGCGGAATGCTTACGCAGCCCGAGCCTTCTTGAGACCCTTTTTCAACTCTTTGCCGGTGGCACCCGATTGTTCCAATTTCTTCATTCGCATGATGACAACCGGACATTTGAGGCACCGAATTTTCTTTCGGCAACATTTTTTCTTAGGTTTCAGTCCCGACACGTTCTTGGCCTTGACCTTGCCCATGTGTACGTCTCCGCTGGTGTCGAACTACAGGTGAACTTCGACACCAATGGTACTGCGTGGTTCGGGTCACCCTCCTATAGCGGGTAAACTCTGACGGTCGCGAGAATCTCGCGGTGCAGCGCGCTTCTCTAGTGACATAAGCCCGCTAGCGAACAACAGCATGCATTAGACCCAGGAGAATTTTTCGCGTGAGCGCCCCAAGCAGTGCAGACAA
>JBBSSG010000035.1:0-25307 GCA_038242295.1 Mycobacteriales bacterium
ACGCCGCTCACCCCCCCCCCGCCACCCCCCACGGCCGCGACCACAACCAACAGAGAAAGACCGCCCCTCCCGCGTGCGTTCGGCCACTTCTTTCTGTCAAAATCTTTCGGTCTGTCTGCGTTCTGGAATCAGCCACCGATGTCGAACATGTCTGCCTTCGGCTGCGGTGCAATTTTATCGATCGGCCCACTCGCTGTCGCCGGGGTTGGAGCCGGCACCAGCACAATCGTTGGAAGCGGAATGAGCGTCGTAGTAACCGGCGGCAAAGTCGGAAGTGGACTCTCCGTTCCACTGGTCGGCGCAGGAATAACCGCGTCCGTAGGCACGAGCGGTGCCACATCGACAGGTGCCGCAGTAACCGTTGGAGCAACGGGAACTTCCTGATTCCCAGTCTCGGGTACAACAGGCACAGGCAAGGTAACGGACGGAAGGACCGGTGGCACTACCGGCACGATTGCCTGCAGTTGATCCGCCAGTCGTTGTCGCCACATCTCCAGATCAGAGCGTTGATTTTGATTTCTCACCCCGACCGTCGAAGCCGACGCATTCTCGAGTAGCACCTTCGCTTCGCCGACGTCGCCGGATGCAATCAGCTGCTCTGCCTGTACGAGTTTGGATGTCGTATCTATCTGCGCGACAGTCGAATCCGCTTGCTGCGCGAAAACGACCGACTTGACGTTCCACAGTGGATCGCCCGGGGCAGAATTGTAAGAGAACACCACGAGACCGCCCATCACCAGCGCGACGGCCGCCGCAGCGCCCGCAACCGGCCGAAGCAGGCTCATGCTTCGACGTGCGGTGGCGGTACGACGCAGACCTGTAGCGGCGATCTCCTGGTCGACAGCAGCTGCAACCACGTCGAGGTCTGGACCCGCCGGCAGCGCGGGCGTGATGATCTCGGCGCGCCAATTGGCGAGCAACAGTGCGAGTTGGTACTCGTCGGCATTGTCGGCCGTGATGGGCCCGTCGACGAGGAGAGCTTCGATGAATTCATCATCGCGGCGAACTGCACTGATGTCGACAGGGCCTGTTTCGCCCGTCGAATCGCCGTGCGGTGGTGCCGGTGTCGGCCCTGTAGGTGAACCGATACGGGGAATGCCATCACGGCCATTTTTCCTAGCCATAGATTTCACCCGCTTTCAAAACTTGGTTCTTCAACTTCGCGATGGCTCGATGTTGAGCCACGCGGATTGCGCCTGCAGTACTACCTACTGCCGCCGCAGTTTCCTCCGCTGACAATCCGACTACCAGGCGAAGCACCAGAATCTCGCGGTGCTTCGCCGGGAGCGTTTCAAGCAACGCAGTCATCTGTCTACTCGACTCGGATTCCAGCGCGCGTTGCTCCGGACCATGTTCGGTAGATATCACATCAGGTACTTCGGCGGCTGGGTCCGATTTGTTACGGGCGGCGCTTCGGTGAGCATCGGCAACCTTGTGTGCTGCGATGCCGTACACGAAGGCCATGAAAGGTCTGCCTTGATCCTGGTACCTCGGCAAGGCGGTCATGACAGCCAAGCAGACCTCCTGCGCCACGTCGTCCGCCGAGAGTTGACCACGCTCAGCGGAGCCCACTCTGGCGCGGCAGTACCGCACGACGAGTGGACGGATGATTTCCAGTACTCGGGAAAGTGCGGCTCGCTCGCCCTGCGCTGCCGCAACGACGAAGGAGTCCAACTCCTCACCCGTGTTGTTCATCGCTCAAGGATTCCCCGCGTTACAGTGACGCCGCCCGATTCGAGAAAGCGCTTCCACCTGCAGGCGGAACAAAGTAAGGATAGCGACCTTCACCCCACACAATCGAACCGCTCGGTCAGTGGTCTCACGCACCTGCGACAACGCCGCCGCGCCGGAACATCATATCTGCACATTCTACGATGATCGCACCGGCCACTGCACTCTCGCCGAGGCCGTTCAGCATCATCGCCGCGGCCCACCGCAGCGGACTCAATCCTTGCTCCGCACAGGCCTCGAGCACCATGTGCGCTTCATTGCTTGCACGCACATTATCGCCGATGGAGCTGTAGGAGGCCGCAACGATCAAGTCGGTCTTGGCTCTATGCCGTAACGAAACGGTATCGGTCGCACGCTCGCGTGCGTCGAGCGCGTGTCGCAGGGCCCGCTCCCCATCCCCGGACATCATGGCGAGCTCAGCCGAAACCCATTGCAGCCGCAGATGCTGGCGCCACATCTGCGCAGAATCGTACTGTGCGAGTTGAACCCGACACCGTGACAGCATCGCACCCGACACCGAAAATCTCCAGGTGCCGAGCGCGTCTGCAGCAAGGCCGGTGAGCGCATCACACCGCGCTTGAACACTCTGCAGTGACCTCGTGGGAGGACCCAGACCAACGAGCGCGATCGCCACGCCGTCCCATCGCGCCGCGGCGTCGTGCCCGCCCATCTGACGAAGGAACGACGCTCTGGTCGACGCCGCCAACGCTCGAAGCTCACCCGTTGGCCTGTTCGATCGCGCCCTACTCCCCTGCTCCCCGTTCCCCTGTTCGAGGAGGCACAGCTCAGCGTCAGCCGCGCTGTACCTGCCCTGGCCACCGAGCGCGACCGCACGTAGCCAACGAGACTCGCAATCGGTCGCAGCGGGAAGCGGCCAGCGCCCGGGAGTAGAACCCCAAGCGGCGTCATACAGGTCGCCCGCAGCTCCGTCATCTCTGGATTGCACAAAGACAACGGTACGACAGCACCATTGCTGGATACAGCAGTGCGGGCCCCCTCCGAATTCCGAAGGGGGCCCGCACTCATGCACTACAACCAGGTTAGTGGCTGTGGCCGTGTCCGCCCGCAGGCTCCTCATAGTCGACAGGCTTCTCGACGATGGCGCTTTCGGTCGTCAGAATCATCCGCACGACAGATGCCGCGTTGGCAACAGCCGAACGAGTCACCTTCACCGGGTCCACGACGCCGTCGGCGAGCAGATCTCCGTAAGTCAGAGTCGCGGCGTTGAAACCGTGACCGGCAGCCTGCTCGGCTACCTTGCTGACCACGACCGAACCGTCGACGCCCGCATTGGTGGCAATCCAGAACAGCGGTGCGCTCAGCGCGGTACGCACAACAGCGACACCGGTCGCTTCGTCGCCGGTGAGTCCGAGGTTGTCGGACAGCGACAAAGCAGCCTGAGTGAGGGCCGAGCCGCCGCCGGGGACGATGCCCTCTTCGATAGCAGCCTTGGCTGCGTTCACGGCATCATCGACGCGGAACTTACGTTCCTTGAGCTCGGTCTCGGTAGCGGCGCCGACCTTGATGACGGCAACCCCGCCCGACAGCTTCGCGAGACGCTCTTCGAGCTTCTCACGATCCCACTCGGACTCGGTGTTCTCGATCTCACGACGCAACTGTCCAACGCGAGCGTCGATGTCGACTTTGGTGCCAGCTCCGTCGACGATCGTCGTGTCGTCCTTGGTCACCACGACCCGCCGGGCTTGGCCGAGCAGTTCGAGTCCGGCTTCCTTCAGGCTGAGCCCGACATCGGCGGTGATGACCTGTCCGCCGGTGACGACTGCCAGATCGTCGAGGAAAGCCTTGCGGCGATCACCGAAGAACGGCGCCTTGACGGCGACAGCCTTGATCGTCTTGCGGATCGAGTTCACAACGAGGGTGGAGAGAACTTCGCCCTCGGTGTCCTCGGCGATGATCAGCAGCGGCTTTCCGCTCTCGGCGACCTTCTCGAGAAGCGGAAGGAAGTCGGGAAGTGACGTGATCTTCTCGCGGTAGAGAAGGATGTACGCGTCTTCGAGAACAGCTTGCTGTGCATCGAGATCGTTGACGAAGTACGGCGACAGGTAACCCTTGTCGAACTGCACTCCTTCGGTGACCGTCAGCTCGGTGCTCAGGGTCGAGGACTCCTCGACCGTAACCACACCGTCGGCGCCGACGCGTGTGAGCGCCTCACCGACGAGCGCGCCGATCTCGGGGTCACGCGAGGAGACGGTGGCGACCTGTGCAATGGCGTCTTTGCCCTTTACCGGGGTAGCCGCAGCCAGGAGTGCCTCCGCGACCTTCTCGGCAGCCTTGGCGATACCCACATTGAGAGCGATGGGGTTGGCGCCTGCAGCGATATTCTTGAGTCCGCCGCGAACGAGTGCCTGTGCCAGCACAGTTGCGGTGGTGGTTCCGTCACCGGCGACATCGTTGGTCTTCGTGGCGACGCTCTTGACGAGTTGCGCACCGAGGTTCTCGAACGGGTCTTCCAGGTCGATCTCGCGAGCAATGGAGACACCATCGTTGGTGACCGTCGGGCCGCCGAATGCCTTGGCCAGAACGACGTGCCTGCCGCGCGGTCCGAGCGTCACCTTGACGGCGTCGGTCAGCTTGTCGACGCCACGTTCGAGAGCGCGACGTGCGTTCTCGTTGAATTCGATTTGCTTGGACATCTTTTGGGGCTACTCCTTCGAGGAGGAAAAGAATCGGGACGAAACGCACTCCGCCCCGGGACCGAGTGTGTCGGTTTCCGGGGCGGAATGAGTAATGCTTACTTACCGATGACAGCCAGCACGTCGCGTGCAGACAGGATCAGGTACTCCTCGCCGGCGTACTTGATCTCGGTGCCGCCGTACTTGCTGTAAATGACGGTGTCGCCTACTTTGACGTCGACCGGAATCCGGTTGCCCTTTTCGGTGACACGGCCTTCGCCAACTGCGACGACGGTGCCCTCCTGAGGCTTCTCCTTGGCTGTGTCGGGAATGACCAGACCGGAGGCGGTCGTCGTCTCAGCCTCATTGGCCTGGACGAGGATCTTGTCCTCGAGCGGCTTGATTTTCACGCTCGCCACGTTGAGCCCTCCATTGTTATGGGGTACGCGTCCGGGGTCGGATCCCCGAACTGCTGTGTTTGTCCTACTACATTCACAGCCCTGTGCTCGTTCCCGTCGTCGCGGGTTCCGGGACTTCGCCCAGCGCCAACTAGCACTCTATACACGCGAGTGCCAGCACTCAAGGTCTGGGTTCGCCAGCCGGCGCAAGCGGTACATACGCGCCAGGGCCGAGACAGCTCGAGTAGCACTTCGACTTCGACAAAGATTCGATGAGGACGCCCAGTAACTCGGCGGACCGATCGACATCGCGCCTACCCTCGAACCACGAGGGTCACTCGCCTTACCGTGCGATGCATACGAGCCCGGATCGTGTGGCTAGAGCTGCATTTCGACTTTTGCCCTTCCATCGCGAGCTCCCCCCCTGATCGAAAGGACTCTTCATGCCCGATCCGTCCCCTCTGCTCACCAGCCGTTCCGACCACATCGAGACGTGGACGTTGAACCGGCCCGATATTCGCAACCCGATCTCAGATACATCGATGGTCGATGCACTGTGCGAACGCGTCGACGTTGTCAACGCCGACTCTGACGTGCGAGCCGTCGTACTGACCGGCGCGGGGACCGCTTTTTCTGCAGGCGGCAACGTCAAGGACATGGCGGGCCGCACCGGTATGTTCGGCGGCAGTCCGCACACCATCTACAACGGCTATCGCTCGGGCATCCAACGCATCCCGCTGGCGCTCTATCACTGCGCAGTCCCAGTGATAGCCGCAGTAAACGGGCCGGCCATCGGCGCAGGCTGTGACCTGGCGCTGATGTGCGACATGCGTATCGCCTCGACTACTGCGTTCTTCGCGGAGAGCTTCGTTCAGCTCGGCATCATCCCCGGCGACGGCGGTGCCTGGCTGCTGACAAAAACAATCGGACCTGCGCGGTCGGCGGAGATGGTTCTGACTGGAGACCGGGTGGAGGCCGCCACCGCACTCGAATGGGGACTGGTCAACTACGTCGTCGAGCCGGATTTGCTGCTGGAGAAGGCAATGGAACTGGCTGCTCGGGTGGCCAAGAATCCACCACATTCCGTGCGTATGGCGAAGCAACTGCTGAGGGAGTCGCAACATCAGTCGCTGGAATCGCTGTTGCAGCTCTCAGCGGCAATGCAGTCCATGGCCCATCACACCGAGGATCACCGGGAAGCTGTTTCCGCGTTCCTGGACAAGAGGCCGGGGCAGTACCACGGGTCCTGAAACCCCAGTGTCGCACTGCTCCCCGACCTACTAGCCCTAGCCCTTTCCTAGGCTCGGGCTCGGGCTGGGGTCAGCGGCCCGTCGTCGACGAACAATCGCGCTCATTGAACTGTTCTGCGGGCTTGCCAGCGCTTGACTGCCGCGAGAAGCAGTCGGCCATCGAGCGCAATAATTACCAGATTTCCTACTATCTGCAACAACACTATTGCCCGCGCAAAATCCGTCTTGGCTGCGATATCCCCAAATCCAGCAGTCGAAAAGACGAACAGAGTGAAATAGAGACTTCCCATTCGAGAAACCGTCTCACTGAAGTTCTCGGGCCAACTTTGCGCAATCAGGAAGTACACAATGGAAAATCCAATTAGATAAGCCGCCGCGGTGGCAGCAAGCGCTTCCATCGCCTGGACGGCAGGGATTCGGATTCCACCATCTTCACTGCCTGCCAGACGCACACACAGACAACAGCCACCAGCACTGATGCCAGCAAAACGACGGAGCCGAGATCTTTGATCCGGCCCATCGGCACCACGAAGCACAACGCGGAGTACCGAACCGGCTTCGCCATTCCAGCACCCTCTCGATAGAAATATCGTCTACGAGCTCCGCACTATTGCTCCATGTCATAGCCCTATTCGCGCGTCACGTTTCACATGTTGACCAATCCTTGTGTAACGTTAAGATAACGAGAGCGATAGTAATGGGTAGTTCATAGTCACAGTAGTTCGCAATCGAAGATCGTTGTTGTGTTCGATTCGAGACCGACAGGTCCAACTCGAACAAGCAAGTGAGTGCGACGGGAAATGGCGGGAGGTGCCCGATGAGGGTCGGAATCGGGATTTCTGCTGGATCCGAGGTTGTGTGCGCCGCTTTGATCACCGTCGAGGCCGACGGATCGCGCACCGTCGAATATCGCACTGTGTCAGCCGATGCGGAAGCCAACACAGATATCGGCGACCTGGTCACCTCCGCCATCGACTTGATGGTCTCGCTCTCCCCGAGCCCGCCCGACTCTCGTGCCATCGCCGTGGCGTACCGCACCGCTGACCAAGCATCCTCCATCCGATCTGCCTGCGCCCGCTCGAAGAGGCGCGCCATGCTCGTCTCCGAATCCGAGGCGGCATACGCATTCCTCGACGATTCAGGACTGATCGCGCGCTACCGCAGCGTCGCTCTTGTCGACATCGGTGCGCGAGGGACAACCACATCGATCATCGATGTCGCATCAGGTGAGCTGCAGACCGACCATCGCGCCGACGACTTCGGCGGCGATGTCATGAACACACTCGTCAAAGGCTTGATTGCCAACAGCCCCACCAGTTCCAAAGCTGCGCGAGAGGATTCGCTCGGCGATCGTGGCTTTGTCACCACACGGTACCGAGCGGTGAAAGAGTACCTCTCCACGCACGATACGGCTGTGGTGAGCGGAGCAGACGAATCGTCGACGATCACTCGAGCCGGGCTCGAGGAACTTGCGCGCCCGTACGTATCCAGTGCAGCGCAATGCGCTCGGCGCACGGCAGCATCCGCGCCAATAGCGCCCGAGGCGGTCGTGCTCACCGGCGGTGGTGCGAACATTCCGCTGGCTCGGATCGAGTACGGTACCGCACTCGCGGTACCGGTGATCGACGTGGCCGAGCCAGATACGGTTCTTGCCAAAGGTGCCGCGCACTTGGCATTGAACGCCACATCCGACGACTACCCCGCAGTCGGATCGAACCGCGAAACGCACAGCAGATCGATGGGCAGGTTCTCAGGGGCGCTGGTGGGCGCATTTGTCGTCGGGGGGTTGGTGCTCGCCTACGGAATCCAAACGTTGTCCCCTACCGCAGACCCCACCTTCTCGCCTGCCGGCTCGAACGCACCGAATGCTGTCGGCGATGATCAGGTCGAGGCTGTCGGCGGACTGCCGGCTGATGCCGCGGCGAAGACGCCGCGTCCCGGCACCTCCACTGCCGAAGCGCCGGCACAATCGGGCTTTCAGTCATCAACTGCTGCATTAGAATCGGCGTCAGCGACCTCTACGATCCGACCGACGCCATTGCTTCATCCCGCCCCTGATCTGTCGCTCGTTCCATGGCCCGCCGAGCCTTCGGACTTCTCCGGGCCGGATACAGCGACTGTTCAAGCCGATGATCCGCCGACCACACTCCCCGTGATCACGTTTCCACCGCCGCCGCCCCTCCTACTGACGACACTTCCACCGGCCCCGGTACCAACGTGGACGACGCCGCCCGACGGGGCCCCTGAGGCTCCACCGACCGATGCACCTGGCGAGACGTCCACTCCTGCGCCGCCTGCGGCAGAAGAACCAGCGGACGTGCCACAAGATTCGACAGCGGTTGTCCCGCAATCGACACCGTCGGAACCTTCATCAGACGTAATGACTCCACCATCTCCTGTACTGACCCCGCCTGCGACTGTGTGGTCGCCGCCGCTGAGAGATTCCACTGCCGATGCCGCCGCGGCCGAAGTCCCGCAGCCGTCATCGACACCGCTGTCGACAGCACCGCCGTCGACTACGTCGCCTATCAGTCCAAGCGAGTAGAAACCGAGATCAGCTTTTCCTGGGCCCCGCGACGATACTCGTCGATACCGGCAAGCCTGGATCCGTCGCTGTACGTAGATCCGAGGGCTCTGCCCCTCCTGCCATGAGATGCGCCCCCAGAGCAGCAATCATGACGCCATTGTCGGTGCACAATCGAGGCTTCGGAATTCTGAGATTTAATCCTGCTGCTGTGCAACGATTTTCGACCATCGAACGAATTCTGGAATTCGCCGTAGCTCCGCCGCCGAGCACCACGGTATCGACCTGTACATCACCGGCAGCCCGAACCGCCTTCATCGTCAAGACGTCGGCCACCGCTTCCTGGAATGACGCCGCGATATCTGCTACCGGGACAATGTCACCGGCCCGAACACGAGCTTCGACGAAACGCGCCACAGCGGTTTTGACCCCCGAGAAGGAGAAGTCGTATCGCGCATCCCTCGGACCGGTCATACCGCGCGGAAATGCGATCGCCGCCGGGTCCCCTTCTCGTGCAACATCATCGAGGGCGGGTCCGCCTGGATAACCGAGCCCCAAAAGCCGAGCCACTTTATCGAAAGCCTCGCCTGCCGCGTCGTCGACGGTGGTGCCGAGTTCGACGATCGGCGCACCCAAATCGTCGACATGAAGAAGGTGTGTATGCCCGCCGGAGACGAGCAACGCGACGCACGACGGCATGGGCCCGTGCTCGAGCGTATCGACGGCGACGTGTCCGCCGAGGTGGTTGACTGCGTAGAACGGCACACCCCAGGCAGCCGCGTACGCCTTCGCCGCGGCCACGCCAACGAGCAGAGCACCCGCCAGGCCCGGCCCGATCGTCACCGCAACGGCATCGGGTCTATCGACGTCAGCGACGGCGAGTGCACGCCGCATCGTCGGGACTATTGCTTCCAGATGAGCACGAGACGCCACCTCGGGAACTACGCCGCCATATCTGGCATGCTCATCGACGCTAGAGGCAACCTCGTCGGCCAAAAGTTCGCAGACACCGGTGTCATTCCAGCGAACGAGGCCCACTCCTGTTTCATCACAAGAGCTTTCGATTCCCATGACGATCACGAGGATTCAGCCGCCTTCCGGCTCGGACGCCGCATCGTGTACGCGTCTGCGCCACTGGGTTGGTAGTACTTCCGCCGAGTGCCGACGGTGACAAAACCTTCTTTCCGGTACAGCTCGATCGCGGGAGCATTATCCGTGCGGACGTCGAGAAACACCGATCCGCCGTGCCGATCTGCTTCGGACAGCAACTTCGCCAGCAACACTCCCCCGATACCGCGTCGATGAGCGAGCGGATCCACGCCGATGGTGTGCACTTCCGACTCGGCCGAATCACCTCCGCCGAGCAGTGCGATTCCGGCGTAGCCGAGGAGTGTCCCCTCTTCGCGTGCACCGAAGTATCGATTGTATGGAGCAGCCAGTTCCGAGAGAAACGCGCGCTCCGCCCAAGGACCGTCGCCGGGGAACAACACAGTCTCGAGCTCAGCGCATCGAGCTGCGTCCGCCGCCGTCAATCTCGCTATTTCGACGGTCACCGGCCGACCTGTTTCGCAGCTGCGCGTTCTTCGAGAGTTTTCGCATCCGGACGACGCAGATAGAGCGGAACGAGTGGGGCAGGCCAGACCGATCTAGTCAATGCAGCACGTGCTACCAGGACGAGCCCGCGCGGGGACGGCGATTCCACTTCACGCATTGGTAAGTCGAACAAAGCTGAGTGGATGCGAGAACCCGCAATTGCCGTCGCCGCACCGCTGTCAACCGCATCGGGAGCGCACACCTGCGGACCGCCCACCCGCTCGCCCGCCGAATACTTCGCCCAGTACACCTCACGTCGACGGGCGTCGGTCACCACCAGCAACGACGGTTCGTCGGACACCTCGGCGGCGATCGCGTCGAGACTGCAGACACCATGCACTGGAAGGCCCAGGGCATCTCCGAAGGCTGCTGCCGTCGCCATCCCCACTCGAAGTCCGGTGAACGGACCGGGACCGACACCGATTACGACTGCCTCCAGGTCCGCAGCGACCAGATTCGCCTCGGCCAAGCATTCGAGAATGTTGGGGGTGAGCACCTCCGCGTGCAGCCGCGCGTCGACAACGATGCGTTGGGTCACAATATCGACACTGTCGCCGCTCAGACGGACCACACCAGCGGTGACAGCGGGAGTGGAAGTATCGATAGCGAGAACGAGCACGGTGGATCAGAGTACCCGCCGCATCCTGGCAACCGTTGAGCCGTGTCACGCTCCGGCGTCGGAGCCCATTCTTCGCACCTGCACGCGCCGTGTGTCAGTGTCGATATCGCGCCGGATGCGGACCGAGATATGACCGTCGACGAGCGTCTCCACCAAGCCCTCACCCCATTCGACGACCACCACTGCATCGGCGAGATCAGTGTCGAGGTCGAGTGCATCGAGTTCGTCGAGCGCCGATTGCCCCGTCATGCCCAACCGGTACGCGTCCACATGCACGAGGGCCACCGGAGGCTTCCCGCATGGACGAACACCTCCGCGATGCTCCCGCGCAATGACGAATGTCGGCGAACTGACGCGTCCTCGCACGCCGAGCCCCGCCGCAATGCCTCGTGTCATAGCAGTCTTTCCCGCGCCGAGCGGACCGTCGAGAACTACGAGATCGCCCGCCTCGAGCACCTGTGCAAGCGCGAAACCGAACCTCTCGGTGTCCGACGCCGTTGCGAGCGAAACCTCACGGCCGTCGAACGACGCCGCATCCGCCTCAGACAACGCCGCGACGACCAGATCGTCGTCGGGCACGCATGTCCATTGCACGAGTTCCCAACCGGATCAGCGCCGCATTGACTTTGTCGGGGAATTCGAGCTGAACCAGGTGTCCGGCCTGGCGGATTCGAACCATATCGGAATTCGGTAACGCCTGCGCCATCGCGAGGGAGCTGCGGTACGGGATTATCCAGTCGTCGTCTCCGCAGATAACTGCCACTGGAATGTCAGCCAGCCCAGCCAGGGATTCAGTCTCATCGTGCAATTCGAGCGTTTCGAGGAAGTTGACGATGGTGACGACGGACGTCTCATCCAGCATTGCTTGCGAGAATTCCACGAGGCGAGGACTGACTCGGGTGCCGTAGGATGCGGCCCGCAGGACCGGTGCGATCAGGGTCTTCACCGCCCCACGACCGAATTGAACGACGCCAGGAGAAGTACGCACCGCGCGTCTGAAAGCGCCGATGACCGGGTTGTCCAGGCTGCTTCCGAGGCCCGTTTTAGCAAGCCCCGCGGCCGTCGTCGAGATCAGGCCGACGCCGATCACTCGTTCTTTCACCAGCTTGGGACGTTGGCGCGTCATGGACAAAATTGTCATTCCACCCATCGAATGACCGATCAATATCAGATGACCACGCGGCGCGACCGCTCTGATCACGGCATCGAGATCGAGTCCGAGTTGCCCGATGGTACAACTTTCCGGCGCGGGGGTTCCGGATCGCCCGTGCCCACGCTGATCGTAGAAGACCATCCGAACGGAGGAGCCCCACTCCTGTTCGAGGGTTTGGCGCTGAAAGTGCCACGACGACATACGCAGGCAGTATCCATGCACAAACACCGCGACCACCGGCGCGTCCTTTGGACCGACCTCGCGAACCGCCAGTGGCACGCCATCGTCTGCCATCACGATCGAACCTCGATCGGCATCCATCAGGTTGAGGTTTTCACCTGCCAGAGGGTCCTTGTTCGAACGCAGCACGGTCTCACGAAGAGCGATCCCAACGCTGTTCAGGATGCCCAGACTGCCGGGAAGCTTCATCGGGCCTCCTCCTCTGGTGTCGTGTGTACCGTCTGATGTTGCATCGGCATCTGCACTCCGCCGACGTATCGTCGTCGTACTCGACCACCGATTCCGGTCACAACTTCGTAATGGATAGTTCCGAGAGTATCTGCCCAATCCTGAGCCACGGGTACGCCGTCGTCTCCCGACCCGAACAGCACCGCCGTATCTCCTTCGCTGACACCTCCACCATCCGGACCGAGATCAACCACGAATTGGTCCATGCACACACGCCCAACCGCTGGAAATCTGCGTCCTGCGATGCTCACTTCGAAGCGGCCACTCAGATTGCGCGTCACTCCGTCCGCATACCCCATGGGAATCAGTGCGACGACAGTATCGGTCGGGGCGGTCCAGGTGTGCCCGTACGAGACACGTTCTCCCTCGTCGATCCGCTTCACGAGCGCAACCTGGGCGGACACCGTCATGACGGGCTTCAGTCCAAATTGCCCCAGCTCAGGAATAGGGGACAGCCCGTACATCGCAATACCCGCGCGAATCATGTCGAATCGCAAATCGGGCCTGGTCAACGTTGCCGCAGAGTTGGCCAAATGTACTTTCTCGGGCCGAAGCCCAAGGGATTCGGCGCGCCCGACGCTCTGCCGCAGGGCCTCGGCTTGACGATCGTTCGCAGGGTGTTCGGGCAGGTCGGCGCACGCCAAGTGCGAGAACATTCCCGACAGAGTCACCGATTCTTCGGCTGTTGCTCTTCCAAGAATCCGAAAAACCTCGTCCAATACGTCCGGCGAAATACCGTTTCGATTGAGGCCGGTGTCGAGTTTCAGAGTGACAAGTGCGGTCCGATTCGTTCGATGCGCCGCAGCGATCACCGCCGAGAGTTGAGCAGGTGAGGAGATGCCGATGTCGATTCCCGCGTCGATCGCGGGTTCGAAATCCGTGTCGGTGCGATGAAGCCAGGACAGAATCGGAGCTGTAATACCTGCGCTCCGCAATGCCACGGCTTCACCGACGGTCGTGACGCCGAGTTCACGCGCTCCCGCTGCCAATGCAGTCCTTGCCACTGCAAGCGCACCGTGGTTGTACCCGTCTGCTTTGACCACGACCATCGTTGCAGCATCACCTGCGTGCTCACACAACACGCGGACATTGGCGGCAAGGGCGTCGAGATCGATGACGACGGATGATCCGGCTCCGGTATCGGGATCGTCCGTATCGCCGAATGACACTGCCGATCTCCCACTATTCACAGGAATCGATAGTGCCACTCGTGCGCCGGAAAAGTGCATTCGGTAGGCAAATAGGCATCTTTCAGACCGATCGAGAGGCAATCGAGCGCACAAGACGAATGGCGTCAGGTATCGCAGCGAGCAGTGGACCGGCTGAAATTGGGGCGGCGAATTCGCCCCCCGCCCCGTGCGCAGCGGTGGCAGCAGCCAGCGCATGCACCCGACTCCCGCAGGCAGCAGCCTCGGACACGGGCAAGCCCGACGCCACCAACGCACCCAGGATGCCGGCGAGCACGTCACCCGAGCCCGCCGTCGATGCTGCGGAGCCACCTGCATCGTTGACCAGAACTCGGCCGTTCGGATCAGCGATCACGGTGGCCCGGCCTTTGAGCAACACCGTCACCCCCCAGTCCGAAGCCAGCCGTCGCACGGCGGACACCCGATCCGGCCCAGGAGCGCTCCCGGTCAGCCGCTCGAACTCCCCGGCATGTGGAGTCAGCAATGTCGGTGCCGATCGACCACGTACCAGCTCCGGAGACGAGGCCGCAATCGTGAGCGCATCGGCATCCACGACGACGGGCAGATCGCTGGCGAGGACCTCCTCCAGCCATGTCCGCGACGCGCCGCCGGTACCGAATCCTGGGCCGATCACCCAGGACTCGACGCGCCCAGCCGAGTCGAGATCGGACGCCGCGACAACTTCCGGATAGTGCGAAACAACTTGGGGCGCTGCACTTCCGACGTATCGAACCATGCCTGACGTGGCCGCCACCGCAGCCCCGGTGCACAACAACGCCGCTCCCGGATACTTGTCGCTGCCCGCCGCTACACCGACTACGCCTTGCGAATACTTGTCGTCCTCGGCCGTCGGGATCGGCCATGCCGCTCCCACGTCAAACGGTTCGAAAGCGCTCACGACAGCCTGACGAATCACGCCCTCCGCAAGCTCTACGCTGGTGACTGGCAAGTCCAGGCCGATGTCGACGAACTCGACTCTGCCGCAATACGGTACCGCCAACACGTGCACGGGCTTTCGAGCTCCGAACGCGACGGTCACTGCGGCCCGAACCGCGGGGCCGTCTACGGCACCCGTCTCGGGATCCACCCCACTCGGTGTGTCTGCGGCCACGATCGGCGCCTCGATCGACTCGACCAACCGTGCTGCGTCCGGCCGGAGCGGGCCTCGCCCGGAGATACCGACGATGGCGTCGATCACGATGTCTGGATTTCCTGGGGTCGACGTCACCCGTCCGCCGGCACGCCTGAACGCGGCGAGCCCCTCGACATGCGCATGGTCGGGATTCAGCAGGACGGCCGAGACTGCGACTCCCCGACGCCGAAGCATCGAGCCGGCCCAGAGCCCGTCGCCTCCGTTGTCACCTGAGCCGACAAGAATGCACACCTGCCGGCCAACCACTCCACCTGTGCGAGAGTGCAATTCGGCGACGACGACACGAGCCAGTCCGTAGGCCGCGCGCCGCATCAATACTCCGGGAGGAAGCGAACGCAGTAACGGTGCCTCAGCGAGACGAACCTCATCCGGGGTGTAGTAGTGCCGCATGCTCTCTCTTTCCGCAGCTGAACCGTGGGCGGCACAGTTGAGTACCCTCCGCAGGCACGCAGCTGTGCCACCGGCTACTCGACTGTGACCGACTTCGCGAGATTTCGTGGCTTGTCGACGTCGTAGCCTCGCGTCTGCGCTACTTCCGCAGCGAACACTTGCAGCGGGATCGTAGACAGCAGCGGCTGAAGAAGCGTCGGTACGGCCGGGATCTCGATCAGATGATCGGCGAACGGACGCACCGCCTCGTCGCCTTCTTCGGCGATGACGACAGTCAACGCGCCACGCGCCTGCACCTCACGGATGTTGGATAGCAGCTTGGAGTGCAGCACCGCGCGCCCCTTCGGCGACGGCATGACGACGATCACCGGGACACCATCCTCGATGAGCGCGATCGGCCCGTGCTTGAGCTCACCGGCCGCAAATCCCTCGGCGTGCATGTAGGCGAGCTCTTTGAGTTTGAGGGCGCCTTCGAGAGCCACCGGATAGCCGACGTGCCGGCCCAGGAACAGAATGGTGGTCTTGCGCGCCAATTCTCTGGCCAGGGCTCGGACTGGCTCGACGGAGTCGAGCACTCGCTGCACCAATTCGGGCATCGCTTCCAGATCTGCGTACTCCCGCGCCACCTCGTCCGGATACTTCGTTCCCCGAGCCTGCGCCAAGGCGAGCCCGACGAGGTAGTTGGCGGTCACCTGTGCGAGGAATGCCTTTGTCGATGCGACGCCGATCTCCGGGCCGGTACGCGTGTACACAACCGCATCGGCCTCGCGAGGAATCTGTGATCCGTTCGTGTTGCACACGGCAAGTACCCGGGCGCTCTGGGTTTTGGCGTGCCGGACAGCCTCCAACGTGTCCGCAGTCTCCCCGGACTGCGAAACCGCGATGACGAGCGTGGACCTGTCGAGGACCGGATCTCGATAGCGAAACTCACTGGCAAGCTCGACCTCGACGGGAAGCCTCGTCCAATGCTCGATTGCATACTTCGCCAGTAGCCCGGAGTGGTACGAGCTACCGCACGCAACGACGAACACTTTTTCCACATCGCGGAGTTCCTGGTCCGACAATCGTTGCTCGTCCAACACGATCCGACCGTTGTCGAAGTGACCCAGCAACGTATCGGCGACGGCAGCCGGTTGCTCTTGGATCTCCTTGAGCATGAAGTAGTCGTAACCGCCCTTTTCTGCGGCAGCGAGATCCCAGTCGATGTGGAACGGCCTGCCAGCGGCTTTGACACCGTCGAAATCGGTGATCTCGTAACCGTCGGCAGTGATGACGACTACTTGGTCCTGACCGAGTTCCACTGCCTCACGGGTGTGCTCGATGAAAGCGGCGACGTCGGAGCCGAGGAACATTTCACCCTCGCCCACGCCGATGACCAGCGGCGTGGAACGACGCGCAGCGACGATCGTGTCCGGGTGGTCTGAGTGCGTGAAGACGAGCGTGAACGCACCTTCGAGGCGGCGCAGCACCGACTTGGTGCTCGCGACGAAGTTCCCAGCGGTGGGGCCGCTCGCATACGCAGCAGACACGAGGTGGACCGCTACCTCGGAATCGGTGTCGCTGGCGAATTCGACCCCCGCAGCCTCCAGTTCGGCGCGCAACGGGCCGAAGTTTTCGATGATTCCGTTGTGCACCACAGCGACCTCGCCGGTGACATCGCGATGCGGATGGGCATTGCGATCGGTGGGGCGTCCGTGGGTCGCCCACCGAGTGTGTCCCATACCTGTCCACCCGACGAACTTCTCGGCGCCGATCTCGTCGAGTTCGGCTTCGAGATTTGCCAGGCGACCCGCCTTACGCTCGACGGCCGTATTGCCGGCGCCATCGAGAATGGCAATGCCAGCGGAGTCGTAACCTCTGTATTCCATACGCCGAAGCGCCTCGACTACGACACCCAGAGCTGGGCGGTGGCCGACATATCCCACGATTCCGCACATGGTGATTGAGGATACCCGCAGGCAACGCGGCCCCGTACCTGCACCGAACGCGCTCGATCCGATACCGTTGCAGCCGTGGCGACACCAAAGAAGCTCGCAGCTCTTCTCAGCAAACGCGGTCCGCACAAGGTGCTCCGCGGGAACCTCGCGCTCGCGGGCCAGCCCGGCACCGTGTTCACCCCTGCCGAGGGCTACAACTTGCCCGCTGTCGCGTTCTGCCACGGGTGGCTCCTCGGCGCTGATCACTACACCAACACGCTCGAGCACCTAGCGTCGTGGGGGTTCGTAGCCGCAGCGCCGAATACCGAGCGCGGGCCGATCCCGTCCCACCGCGGCCTCGCCGCCGATCTAGGCACGGTCCTCGACATTGTCACCGGTGTGCGCCTGGGTGCCGGTGACATCAGCGTCCATCCCGGCAAGCTGGCTCTCGCCGGACACGGCATGGGTGCAAGTGTCGCCGTCCTTGCTGCAGCAGCGCGCCCTGACGTCAAAGCCGTAGCCGCCCTCTACCCCGCCCCGTCGTCACCCAGCGCCGAAGCAGCGGCTCGGACGCTGACCGTTCCTTCACTCGTACTGGGCGATACAGCACTGCGCGACTCTCTGGACGACAACACCTTCGCGCTCGCCGGAGCCATGGGCGGGCCGTCCATTTTCCGACGCATCGAGAAGGCCTCGTCCGACGGCATGGTCGAAGGCAGACGTCTGCTCAGCCCATTCGGCGTCGGCGGGACCGAAAGGGCGACCGTCCGAACCACCCGAGTGTTGCTCACCGCATTTCTGCTCTTCCATGTCGCAGGCGACAAGCAATACGAGGAACTCTCCGGTACCGGAGAGCTGAAGGACACCCGAGTGGTCGACCCCCACACACCGATCGAAGACCAGCACAAGCCGAGCCCCCTCTCAGCTGCTCGGGCTCTGATGGGCCGCTGAACAGCTGGGGTCCAGAAAAGCTACTCGATCAACCAGCTTGTCCTCGGCGCTTCTTCTACATAAGTTTCTTCGTCGAGACGAATCGGCCGAGGCCTGGTGTCGAGGTTCGCCGGCATCAGATACGACGGCGGGTTCTCGACGTATTCCTCGTGCGACAGATCTGACGGATACACAACGGCAGGCAGCGCGTCCGGGTAGCTACCCGTCCGCGGCTTCACGGTCTCACTGCTGATCTGCTCGAACCGCTCCGACGCCCTCACTATCGCGCTCCGACGATCGACATCGATTCGGCCCATCTCACGACGCCACCAGGGCGTGGCATCGATCACAGCGGACCGGCCTCGACCAGGCGGGCACCTGTCTTCGATTCGGGAAGCTGTGGTGACACAGCTACCTCGGGCTCTGGTGCCTGCTCGACTGGCTCTGGTGCCTGCACGATGGGCTGCGGCGTCTGATCAGCCGGCTCCGTCGCCTGTTCGGTCTCGCCACGATCCCGGGGCGTCTCGGCTAGGTCCAGGGGCATCACCGGCGGTTCCGGCTGTGTCGCCGGTTCGGGCTGTGTCGGCGCATCTGGCTGTGCCGGCGCTTCTGGCTGTGTCGGGGCGCCGGGCTGCGCAGGGTCCTGGGGTGCGAGCGTCACCGGGGCCTGACCGTCCGTCTCGACAAGGACAGGCAAACCGAACGGGCCAGGCCTGAGCTCGAAACAGCGACTGTTGCCGTCGGGCGTTCCCAGTTCCAACGCCACCGTTCCGTTCTGTGCCAATGCAATCCGAGCACTGTGGCCGTCCAGAGAAGCTTCTAGATGTCCGCGCTCAGCGCTACCGCCATCAGGGTTTTCGCCGATCTGGAGGTGCGGCGCAGTAGGAAGCTCCGGCTTCGGCTGGTCGGGAGCTGACGATCCGGCGGGTCCATCTGGCGCCAGAGGGCCCGATTCCGCAGGATTGGCGGGCGCATCGCTTCCGGGCGGAGCAGGGTCGTCCGGGCATGCGGCGCCGAGTTGGCCGATGGCGTCGTCCAACACGGACTTCATACGGTCCGTCAGCTCGTGGCCGGAACGTTCGATCGCGTCGACGAACTCGCTGGGAGTAGGCACTGCGCCGAACATTTTCTCCAGTGCCGGGAGTAGATCCTTCTCGGGCTGAACCGGCTGATACGCCAGCGGATCTACAGTTCGAGGCACATCTGCTCGGGGTTCCATCTCGATCGGCGCGCCGGATGAGGATGTCCCTCCGCGCTCGATCGGCACTACACCGGAGCTCGGCGGCGACGACGACTGCAACGATTGCGCCTGCGACTGCGGAGACGACGGCGAAGGCAGCGTCGACGTGGTCGGCACCGCGGCGGACTGTGGGCTCTCCGCCGCGGTGGGTGCGCCACCACCATCGACTGCTGGAAGAGAACCACTGTCGACTGATTCGGCAACAGCGGCAAGCACGGACAGGTAGTCGCGTACTGCACTGTCCGTGGCCTGGCAAATGTCGACGAGGTGCTCACATGCTGCCGAAACGATGGGGACGAACGTGTCTCTGAGCCATTCTTCACACACGACCTGGGCATAGAGCAGGTCACGTTCGAGCGAATTCGATTCCGGGGTCAGCGGGAGCAAGGACGGCACCGACTCCGCTGCAGGGGCTGGGGCAATCACGCGGGGCAACACCTGGGCAACAGCATCGATCAGTGACCGACCGTAGAGCGAAGTCTCGGGCCGCCCTGGGGTCAGTCCTGCGAGTTGGTCGATCTTCTTGATCGAGTCGAGTGTCTTGCCGTCGACCAATGCCTGGTCCGACCGACCGGGCGTACTCGGATCGAACCGACCGATCGCCGCCGCCTTGTCGCGTATTGCTGCGTCCAGGCTCACCACGGCAGCGTGCATCGTCTGCGCCAATTGATCGGACAACTCCACCCGCCAGACTCCGGCATCGAGGTCGGACTGCATATCGGCGACAGCTGCACGCGCTGCCTGACCACTCCACGACGCGTCCAGTTCTCCGATCGAGTGTCGGTGAACCTCGACTTCGTTCCAGGCGCTCGCGATAGCTTGGGTCAGTGCTGTTGCATCCGCCGACAGCACACCGAGATTCATTCCACGCTGTTGGTCGTACCACGCGCAGAGATCGAGAACATTCCAGTTCGCACCGCCGCGGACCCGTTCGAGAATCGGCACGTAGTGCTCGAAATATTCGAGTCCGCGTGCGCCCTCGTCGAGTATCTCATCGACCGGGCGACCGTCCCATGGAGTCATTTCGCACCCGTGCCATACAGCGAATTCGCCGCGTCGGCGTCCGTGGACCGATACGCGGCGAGGCTGCCTCGAAGCCTGACCGCGTTGTCTTTGCTCGCGTCACTCCAACGTCGAAATGCGGTCTCGACACCACCGAATCCGTCGCCGATTCGGCTGCCGAAATCGCGGTAGTTACCGCCGACCTGATCCGGGCCGAATGACAACGTCCGCGCTATCTCCGCGATGCCTCCCAGCGCCTGAGAGGATGTCTCCAAGCAGGTAGCGATCCCGGCAACTTTTCCAACGTCTATCTCCAACTCGACTTTCCCCCACTTCGACCGACACCAACGACGAGCGAATCCGCCCCTGTCATGTTCGACGCAGCCCACGTGGTATCGGTTCCGTCCGACGAAGGTAACGTCCGTGAGAAGAACCTCGGGTCTGTGGAGTGCAGCATTCGAAATAACCGTGCTCCACATATCTCACCGACAAGGAGTCACATGCATATCGGAACCATGCTCAATTACTCGGGCGGATTCAACGAAACCGTCGCTGAGGTAGCGGAGCTCGAGAAGGCCGGCCTCGATATCATCTTCGTTCCCGAGGCTTACTCGTTCGATGCGGTGAGTCAGCTCGGATTCCTGGCAGCGAAGACATCCACGATCAAGATCGCGTCGGGGATCCTCCAGATCTATACCCGCACGCCCTCGCTCACCGCTATGACTGCAGCGGGCCTGGATTACGTATCCGACGGCCGGTTCGTGCTCGGCCTCGGCGCTTCCGGCCCCCAGGTCGTCGAAGGATTTCACGGGGTGAAGTACGACGCGCCGATCGCGCGCACCCGCGAGGTCATCGAAATCTGCCGACAGGTGTGGCGCCGCGAGCGGGTCGAGCACCAGGGCAAGTACTACCAGATTCCGCTACCCGCAGACAAGGGCACCGGGCTGGGCAAGCCGCTGAAGCTGATCAATCACCCAGTGCGGGAGAAGATTCCGGTCGTCATAGCGGCGCTCGGACCGAAGAATGTCGAAATGACGGCCGAAATCGCCGAGGGCTGGCAGCCGATTTTCTACTTCCCGGAAAAGGCCCAGCAGGTGTGGGGTGACGCCCTGGCCGCAGGCAAGGCCAAACGCGACCCGACTCTAGGGGACCTCGAGGTGTTCGCCAGCCCGACTCTCGCCATCGGCGAAGACGCCGAGAAATATCTGCCGTGGGTCAAGCCGCACCTAGCGCTGTATATCGGCGGCATGGGCGCCAAAGGCAAGAACTTCTACAACAACCTCGCACAGAGATACGGCTACGAAGCGGAAGCCGAAAAGATTCAAGACCTCTATCTGGCGGGCAAGAAGGAAGAAGCTGCGGCCGCGGTACCGGACGAGCTGGTACGAGCCGTCAACCTCATCGGCCCGGAGAGCTACGTCAAGGAACGCGTCGCCGCATTCGCTGAAGCAGGCGTCACCACACTGAACGTCGCGCCACTGGCAGAGAACACCGCAGGACGCGTAGCGCAACTCACCGCGCTACGAAATCTGACCGACTGAGTTCTCAGACCTGCCCGACCCGGCTCGCCAAGTCCTCGGCGAGTCGGCGGGCGAGGTCGGGCTCAGCAGCCTCCACCATCACCCGAACCAATTGCTCTGTGCCGCTAGGCCGCAACAACACGCGACCGGAGTCCCCCAGCCTGCGTTCGACCTCGGCGATTCCGTCGATCACCGACGGAGCAGCCGCAACCGCAGCTTTGTCGGAAACCTTCACGTTGATCAGAATCTGCGGCAATGTCTTCATCACCGACGCAAGATCTGCCAGTGACCGGGACGTCGCAGACATACGCCCCATCACGAGCAACGCTGTCAGCACTCCGTCGCCAGTCGTGCCGAATCGGGGCAGGACCACGTGCCCGCTCTGCTCACCGCCCAACCCATAACCGCCGGCTCTGAGTTCTTCGAGTACATATCGATCCCCTACTGCGGCGGTGATCATCGCAATTCCGTTCTCCCGCATCGCAATATGCAACCCTAAATTACTCATGACCGTCGCTACCAGCGTGTCCTCGGTCAGTTCCCCTGATTCCTTCATGCTGATCGCGAGTATGGCCATGATCGCGTCGCCATCGACGACATTGCCCGACCCGTCGACAGCCAGACACCGGTCGGCGTCGCCGTCGTGCGCGATGCCGATATCTGCGCCGTGCTCCACGACTGCCTTCTGTAGGTCGTCCATGTGAGTCGATCCACAGCCGTCGTTGATGTTGAGTCCATCGGGCTGCGCACTGATCGCGATTACCGTCGCACCGGCAGCGGCATAGATTGCCGGTGCCACCACGGATGCAGCCCCGTTGGCACAATCCACCACCACGGTGAGACCGTCGAGACGGCTTTTCGACGCGGTACCCACATGCGCGATGTAGAGATCCGCGGCCTTATCAGCGGCACGTACGCGCCCGATACCCGAACCTGTCGGAGCAAGTCCCGCGGCATCACCTGAAATGAACGCCTCGATACGGTCTTCGGCATCGTCATCGAGTTTGTACCCACCGGCCGCGAAAATCTTGATGCCGTTGTCCGGCATCGGATTGTGCGAGGCTGAAATCATCACCCCGAGTGCGGCCTCGTACTGGGCGGTCAAGAAGGCCACTGCAGGAGTCGGTAAAACTCCGACATCCACGACGTCTACCCCGGACGCGGTCAAGCCTGCAGTCACGGCCGCAGCGAGCATTTCACCGCTCGCACGGGGGTCGCGCCCCACTACTGCCACTGGGCGCGCGTTTGCCCCCACCGGAGCCAGCACGCTTGCCGCTGCTTTGGCCACCTGCATGGCGAGCTCAGGAGTCAACAACTCGTTAGCCAGCCCACGTACGCCGTCGGTACCGAACAGTCGAGTCATGTGAAAAGTCCCCCTCGCCGAAAAACCGAAATACTCATGTCAAAAAACCGCGAGGGCAGGCATCCGATACTTCATCGGCGCCTGCCCTCGCGGATAGAACTGTGAAAAAGCGTCAGCGCTTGGAGTACTGCGACGCCTTACGGGCCTTCTTCAGGCCGTACTTCTTGCGCTCGACCGCACGCGCGTCACGTGTGAGGAAGCCAGCAGTCTTGAGTGCAGGACGATCCTCAGGGGTGACCTCGATGAGCGCACGCGCGATAGCCAGACGCAAGGCGCCTGCCTGTCCGGACGGGCCGCCACCGTGCAGCAGAGCAATGATGTCGAAGGATTCTGCCCGATCGACGAGCACCATCGGAGCCTTGATCAGCTGCTGGTGCACCTTGTTGGGGAAGTAGTCTTCGAGACTGCGACCGTTGAGCTTGAAGCCACCGGAACCCGAGCTGAAGCGCACCCGCGCAACGGCTTCCTTACGACGTCCAACGGTCTGGACGGGACGGTCGAACAGGATCGGAGCAGGCGCTGCAGCAGCAGCCTCGATCTCCTCGGCCACCTCAGGCTCTTCGACGGACACGAACTCGTCCGCGGCGATCTCGACGACCTCTTCGGTGTTCTCTTGCGACGTCACGTCATTTCCCTCCGGCGCCGTCACTGGGACACCTGCTTGATCTCGAACGGAACGGGCTGCTGAGCTGTATGCGGGTGGTTTGGCCCCGCGTAGACCTTCAGCTTGCCCGCGATGGCACTACCGAGCTTGTTCTTGGGGATCATGCCGATGACGGCCTTCTCCACGAGACGATCCGGGGTCCGCTCCAGGACCTCGCCGACCGAGCGCGACTTCAGACCGCCCGGATGGCCGGAGTGGTGGTAAAGAAACTTGCCGTCGCGCTTGTTGCCGCTGATAGCAACCTTCTCGGCGTTGATGATGACGACGAAGTCGCCACCGTCGAGGTTGGGTGCATACGTCGGCTTGTGCTTGCCACGAAGCAAGTTCGCTGCCTGGACGGCGAGCCGTCCGAGCACGACGTCCGTAGCGTCGATCACATGCCAAGTCCGGGTGGTGTCCCCGGCCTTCGGGCTGTATGTAGACACAAAAATTCCTGTCTTCATGATGTCGCTGCTGGCCATGACGTGTGTATGACCTCGGCGGCCAGTTGAGACCCGAGAGCAAGCGACCGTCGTATCAATAAACACAACGATCCCATCCACGCCATCGAGGGACGATACAGGTTGGACCTACTGCAGGTCAAAACGCCTTCATCGCAGTCGGACGCAGGCAATACAGCGCCGAACGGCAGGCAGCGCTTCCAAGCGCACATCGGCGATGGCAGAGGCGCACCGCTCGCACACACCATACGAACCCGACGTGACCCGTGCGTCAGCTGCATCGAGCTCACGAACTTCGTCCTCCGCGTCGCGCGCGAGGCCGATCACCTTGGCCCGTTCGAAGGCGATGGTCGATCCTTCCGGATCGTGCTCGTCGTCGTCGGTAGTCCACTCGGATCCCGCCACGATGGCGTGGAACTGCTTGCGCAGCGAATCGAGTCGATCCTGCGCTACAGCCCGCGCGTGGGCGATAGACCTCCGCGCTTCGGTGGGTTCCATACCTGCCAGTGGAACACAACTTCAGACGCCGAGCGCTGAAGTTCCCTCGCGTTTCGGATACGACTCGGCCCCGGCATAGATCCGATGCCGGGGCCGTACGGTCGATCAGGGAAAGCGATCAGTGGAAGCGCGCCCGGTTCATTGCTTCCTGCTCCATCATCCGCTGATTTCCAGAGTTGACAGAACCGATCAGGCTCTGCAGGACGGAGTTGAGCTCTGTCTGAGCAGAATTCCACTCGGCCTGCTTAGCCTGGTAGGCCTGCGAGTCTTCGCCCTGCCAGGTAGCAACGAGGGGCGCAATGGCCGATTTGACATCCTCGAGTCGCTCGTTGAGCGCGGACCACTTCGTCATCATCCCGCCGGTCAGATCACCGATTGCTCCGAAGTTGTACTTGATTTCGCCGCCGCTTGTCATTGGTTCCTCGCGTTCGTACGGTCGACAGCTGCCGACACAGGTGAGTTAAGAATCTTCAGGTGGTGCACAGTTCATAAAGCGAGTGCCCGAAACCGGACATTCTGGATCAGAGGTTGAGAGTGCCGCCAACATTCTTCAAGGCTGCGACGTTGTCCTGCTCAGACTGGTCGTACTGCACACCGCTCGTCTTGATCGACTCACTGATTCCGGCAAGAGCGTG
>JBBSSG010000036.1:0-25208 GCA_038242295.1 Mycobacteriales bacterium
GTCAACGCCGCGGCGCGCGGAGTTCTCGCGCACCATGAATTCGTCGAGGTGGAAACGCCGACGCTGACTCGTTCGACACCTGAGGGTGCGCGCGACTTCTTGGTGCCTGCTCGTCTGCAGCCGGGTAGCTTCTATGCGTTGCCGCAGAGCCCCCAGCTCTTCAAGCAGCTTTTGATGGTCGGCGGCATCGAGCGGTATTACCAGATCGCGCGCTGCTACCGCGACGAAGACTTCCGGGCGGATCGTCAGCCGGAGTTCACTCAGCTCGACATCGAGATGAGCTTCGTGACGCAGGACGACGTCATTCTTCTGGCCGAGGAGATCCTGGCGGCCTTGTGGAAGCTCGTGGGCCACGAGTTCACTACGTCGATTCCGCGGATCACGTATGCCGAGTCGATGCGTCGCTACGGATCTGACAAGCCGGATCTACGGTTCGAGATCGAGCTGGTCGAGTGCACAGACTTCTTCTCCGACACAACGTTCCGCGTGTTTCAGGCGCCGTACGTGGGATCCGTCGTCATGCCCGGTGGCGCGTCGCAGCCCCGCAAGCAACTCGACAAATGGCAGGAATTCGCGAAGCAGCGCGGACACAAAGGCCTCGCCTATGTCCTGGTCACTGAGGACGGCACCCTCGGGGGACCGGTTGCGAAGAATCTCACCGACGCCGAGCGTGACGGCATTGCCGCGCATGTCGGTGCGAAGCCTGGCGACGCCATCTTCTTCTCTGCCGGACCGATCAAGGCGTCACGTGGTCTGCTCGGCGCGGTACGCGGCGAGATTGCACGCAAACTCGATCTGATCGATCCGAAGGCGTGGGCTTTCGTGTGGGTTGTCGACGCTCCGTTGTTCGAGCCGACGTCCGACGCCACGGCCAGCGGAGACGTGGCGGTGGGCGCGGGTGCATGGACAGCGGTCCACCATGCGTTCACGTCGCCGAAGCCGGAGTCGATGGAGACCTTCGACACCGACCCGGGTTCGGCCCTCGCGTATGCCTACGACATCGTCTGCAACGGCAATGAGATCGGTGGAGGCAGTATTCGCATCCACCGCAAGGATCTCCAGGAACGAGTCTTCGCGATGATGGGTATCGGCGCGGAGGAAGCGCAGGAGAAGTTCGGATTCTTGCTCGACGCGTTCAGCTATGGAGCGCCCCCGCATGGCGGTATCGCATTCGGATGGGATCGCATCACAGCGCTTCTTGCCGGAGTCGATTCTATCCGCGAGGTCATTGCTTTTCCGAAGTCCGGTGGCGGCATCGATCCGTTGACGGATGCTCCCGCGCCGATTACTCCGTTGCAGCGCAAGGAATCCGGAGTCGATGCGAAACCGGAGAAGAAGGAAGACAAACCAGCAGAGGCCGACGACCAGTAGTTTTGTCGACAGGCAACATGCCCCCGAAACGCGCTACGTCTCGGGGGCATGTCTGTGTCCGTGAACAAGATGATCGGTCGTTTGGGTGTGCGACGTGATGCAACAGAGTTCCTCAGCGGGCCGCACCTCTCACTGGGAAATAGGAAGTGGCCGTACTGCCCCGCCTCGTCCGGCACCGAGAGAAGTCGCATGATGCCGAGTCCCAGCCTCTCCAGAGACAAAGCTCCGATGTCGTGTTTAGATCGCCTCAGAAGCAGGTACCACGGATACCATGAATGTCAATTTCGTTAGGTTGTCATCCGCGTCCATTGTTGCGGCCTCGGCTGTGGTGCTTGTCGGCTGCGGTGGCGATGAACCGAACATCAATTCGAGCAATCGTGGAGCCAATGATGGCAACGGTGAAACGACCATCGAAAACGCCTTCATTGCCCCTGCCTACACACTGTCGTGCGTGCTGCAGGTGGACGCCCCCGCTCAATTGAGCTTCACTGCTACCAATTCCGGCTCCCTGGAGACCGAGACGTTGCTGAGCATCTCGACGCCCGCTGCGGAATCGGTGACCATCGAGGCGCCGGACGGGGCCCTCGAAATCAAACCAAAACAATCGATCGCAGCAGGTCAACCCGTCGAGAACGTCGGGGATCCGGCGGGGCCTGATCTGCCATTTTTTGCTGTCATGCGAGGTCTGAGTGAAGAAATTCAGCCAGGGAAGTCCGTCTCGGTCACTTTTTCGTTCGATCGAGGAGGCGACTTGACCTTCAACGTCCCAGTCGACGCGTGCCCGACGCAAGGCAATTGATCGTAAGTCGTCACAAATGTGACCGCGCGTCAACATGGTCCCGACGCTCGCAGAAGATGCAGGGTGAGAAATGACTGCTTGTCATTCAGGGCATAGGCCCTGTGGCGTCCGGTTCCAAAATGAGAACAGCTCAGTTCGGGTGGCGTTGGGGTGGTCCTGCCGGGCCAGATCCTCGAATTCCAGGACTGTTTTCCCTGCGGTCCGGGCGACTCCGCACGCCTGCAGACTGAGCTTTGCCGAGGATGCAAACCCGATGTCGGTGGCGTAGGGGCCGAGCGTATTCGAGTCGATGAAGGATTCGAGTCCGTTACCCCACCGGTTGAATTCGGATTGAAGGGTGTAGTCGCACGGCTGCTTGAACAGTGTGCTGCAGTTCGTCTCCTGGCCGTGGATCACGAATATTTCGTCGGCGAGGGGATGTGGCGTCGTGTCCCGGGTGGAGTCGAATACCGCGAAGTAAACGAAGACCGCAAGCGCGCACAAGCCAACGATGATCAGCAGGTGCAAAAGGAGTTTCATTAATCCTCATCGTCTGACTGTGGACAATTCGAGATCGTAGGTGCATCCTGCCGGATCGGGCCGTGGGTGCGCACGAGATTACGGTAATCCGCAGTTCCGGTGGATACCGCACCTAGCCGCAGCGGAACCCGACGCGGTGGATGTGTCAAATGCTCTCCGCCACGCCGGGACGCGAGTCAAGCAGCGGGGGAGACCGTTCCGCCGGAGAGCACGCGGTACGCATAGGTCGTCGCGATAATACTTGTTGGGATCGTGAAAAACAGGCCCAGTCCGCACGGGAGTGCGCCGACTATGTTCATTGCCGTGAGCGCTAAAAACAGCAGCGCAAGCGGGCGCGGACACGACGCAATGAGACGCGCATTTGCGATTACTGCATCGTGGAAGGACGAGCCGCGATCCAGCAGGAGATGGATTACGAACCAGAACAGAATGCCTAGAACGATGCTGACGCCGACTGCGAGGTATTCGTCGACCACGCTTGTCAGGACCGCGTTGAGCAAAGAAAGTAGTACGGCGACCAACGCGATGTTGCCTACGTTGTGGAGTCGCCAGAACGAGCCGAAACGTGGCTTCACACCGTCTAATTCGAAGAGTGAGCCGTGGGTGAGCACTGCTGCGCTGAAGTATCCGAAGATTCCGACGACAGTGGCTGCGAACACTGTGCCGATGGTGAGCCCAACGGTGTTGTATTCGACCCCGTACGAGGACTCTTCCACTGTGCCGGACGCAACAATACTGGTGAAGAGCGCTATGAAAAGAATGACATAGCAGACCAACAAAACGACAGAGAACAGGCCCATGAATCCGAGCCAGACGCCGATGTTCGCGATGAACTTTTGCCAGCCGTACTTGATTGCGTCGCCTACGCGCAGGACGGTCGGGGTGGCACCTATCGGCGGATGGGCGTAGCCCCACTGCCCCTGTGGCGGTAGATAGTTTGTGGGCTGCTGTGGGTACCCGCCTTGCTGTGGATACCCGCCCCCCTGAGGAAAGGCACTAGGTAGCGACGGATTTATGCCCTGCTGATAATCGAACTGGGGTGGGTGACCCGGCGGTGGGTAGCTTTTTGGCGGTGTCGAATACGACCCATAGTTCGTATCCTCCGACGAACTGCGCGGTCTGTGTCCGGATGTGCTTTCATCTGGATCTCGGGCACTGGGCCCGATCGGATGGTCGTTCAACTTCTTCCTCTCACTCCACGGGTCCTCTTCGCTGCTGAACGATTTCGAGAACCAAATGATGGATAGACGACACTCGGACACTGCGAAGCGCCCGTTGGACGCACGACGCCTCGGCCCCGAATCACGATCGATCCGGGGCCGAGGCAATCATTATGAGAGGTGTCAGGCGACGGCGTTGTTGCTCGTGACGATTCTGTAGGCGTACGTGGACGCGATCATCGTGATGGGAATGGTGACCAACAGTCCGAGGCCGCATGGGATGGCGCCGAGGATATTGATGCCGAACAGCGCGAGCGCGAGCGGCAAGATCTGACCGACGTTCGAGGAAAGAACTCGGAAGCTGGACTTGATTGCAGCGATGGCATCTTCGTTGCGGTCGATGACAAACTGCAACGTCCACCACGTGAGGAACATGAGGATAAGTCCGGGGATGACGAGAAGGACGAATCCCACGGTGGTGAGAATGCCCACGAGGACGCTGGCGATGATGATCGCTGCCACGTTGGCGAACTGAAAGAACGATCCGAAGACGGGCTTGGTGCCGTCTACCTCATGGAGCGCGCCTCGAATCAAAGCAGCAACGATCAGGTAGCCGACGATGGTGGTGATCAATGTGCCGATGATGTTCAACACGCTGAAGGAGTCGGAGACATCGCCTGTCGATCCGCCGAAGCCACCGAAAATCAGATTGAGAACGATTTGGATGACAACGGCAATGAGAACAATTCCCAACCAGACGCCGGCGTTGTCCTTGAACTTGTTCCAACCGAACGAGATTGCGTCACCGACGCCAAGCGTTTGAGGTAGCCCGCCACCGAAGCCGCCAGCGCCGTAATTCCCGGGCGGAGGCGGGTAGTTTCCGGGTGGGGGTGGGTAGTTCCCCGGAGGTGGGTAGTTGCCGGGAGGGGGTGGGTAGTTTCCGGGGGGAGGTGTTCCGCCTTGCGGGGGCGGGTAGTTCCCCGGAGGTGGGTAGTTGCCGGGAGGGGGCGGGTAGTTGCCGGGGGGAGGTGTTCCGCCTTGCGGGGGCGGGTAGTTCCCTGGAGGTGGATATCCGCTTCCCGGATGTGGAGGGTACTTCGGCTGGTTCGGATCGGGCTCGCCGCCGTACTGCGGACCGTTGGGTGGATTCTCGCTCACGAAATGTCCCCTCGACTGGAGTGATGAAGCTTTGTGCACGAAATGCGTTGATTTCAGGCTGAGCGAACCGCACGTGCGGGAGTGTGTCAAGCACTACACGCACCCCCTTGGTGCACGTTTCGGACACGTTTCCCGGAACTTGGGTATGGACCAGCTCGGCAATGCAGACCGGTCCGTGGTCATCTCCGTTTGTGGTGGGGGCCGCGCCACCGAGGTAGTAGTGCAATCGAACATCGAATCGCACGGGTCAAGAACATTGGCCGAACTCACAGTTCCCATATCCAGGCTCGAGGGAGCAGTATTTCAGTGTAGGTCGATGTTGCGCCAATCGATCGACCGAGTGTGTGGCGCGAATGCGGGGGAGTCGTGACAGAATTGGTACCAATATTTGTCCAGGTCGGGTCCATAACGGTCCTCAGTGGTCCACGGTTCGTCGTACAGACCGAGTACCCTGGTCTCCGATGACCGCAATATTGGCAGACCCCGTCTCGGAAGTAGTAGCCGCCGCGCAGTTATTGCTCACCAGGCGAACCGGCGCTCCCGTGACCTTGGTCGATCCGGATGATCTCGGCGGCAGCGGTCAAGCGACCGTTGTACGTGTTCGAGTGTCCGAGAATCCCTTTCAACTTCCGCGCACGCTCGTGATCAAGCAGGTCCGAGACTCACCTGGTGGTGTCGAATCCAGCCGCGATGCCGCCGGGGAGCATGCCGCTTTTTTGCGTGAGGCGGCGTCTTACCAGTTCGCTACAGCCCTTGCGACCGACAGTCGGCCAGGCCCTGAACTTCTCGCGTACGACTTGGACGCGCGGCTTCTGGTGCTCAGCGACCTCGGCGATGCGAGCCCCATCACCGCGTTGTTGAAGCATTCGGACGCGGGATCGGTCACCAACTCGTTGATGGCCATGGCGCAGGCACTCGGCCGCATGCATGCGGCGACGTTCGGTCGGGAGGACGACTTCGCAGCGCTTCTGCGCCGGGTCGGTCTACCAGATTCGGCGGACGGCATCACCGCTCAGATTCCCGACGCTCTCGCCTCGGTTCCGCGCATGTTGAAGGACGAACTCGGGATCGAGGCACCCCCGGCGGACTTGCTCGCGCGGGTGGAGCGAAGTAGCCGACTATTTGCGCACGGAGCATTCCGTGCGTTCAGCCCGTCCGACCTCTGCCCCGACAACATCCTCGTCAACGAGGAGGGTGTGCGGTTCCTCGATTACGAGTGGGGCGGATTTCGGGATGCCACACTCGACATTACCTATGCGCTCGCATCCTTTCCCGGGTGCTTGTGCCACTTCGATCTGTCTGACGATCGCGCACAGGCCATGATCGACGCCTGGCGTTCCGAGGTCGTCGGAATCTGGCCCCATCTCGCCGATGATCGGGTGCTCGCGAGCAAGATTCTCGATGCGCAGCTGATCTGGGTGTGGCTGACGACCTATTGGTTCCTCCCCGACGACCGCACGCGTATCGCCGCAGCGCGCTCGCATCATCTATCGGTACCTCGGTCGGACGCCCTCATTGAACGGTGGAGTGTGCTGGTGCACCAAGCCGAGCGAACCGGTGACGAGGCCGTCGCAGATTTCGCGAGTCGTATTGTCGATGCATTGCTTTCGAAGTGGGATCGCTGACTACGCGAGCGCTCGATGAGCGATAGCACGTTCGGTAGCGTCTGACCGGTGAGTACAGGTTTTGGAGCCGGGTTCGACGAAGACGCGGAAGAAGCTGCTTTGTTCGATACCGAACAGGACGGCAGCGACGCTTCCTCGGCGGCCGCTCGTACTTACGTGGCACCAGAGGCCCCGCTCGCAGTGCGAATGCGACCGAGGTCTCTCGACGAGGTGTTGGGGCAGAATCATCTCCTCGCTGCGGGTGCGCCGCTGAGGCGCCTGGTCGACGGTTCGGGTGCGTCCTCGGTGATGCTCTATGGGCCACCGGGAACGGGCAAGACGACGCTGGCTTCGTTGATTTCGGGGGCGACCGGACGCAGGTTCGAGGCACTGTCGGCGTTGTCGGCAGGCGTCAAAGAAGTCAGAAGCGTCATCGACCTAGCTCGACGCCGTCTCACTGTCGGCGAACAGACGGTGCTGTTCATCGATGAGGTCCACCGGTTTTCAAAGACTCAGCAGGATGCGCTTCTTTCCGCCGTCGAGAATCGCATCGTTCTTCTCGTAGCTGCAACGACGGAGAATCCGTCGTTTGCGGTGGTGTCTCCGTTGTTGTCGCGTTCTCTGGTGTTGCAGCTTCAGCCGCTGAGTTCCTCCGATATCGAGGTGTTGCTCACCAGGGCAGCCAACGACCCTCGCGGCCTCGACGGGGCTGTATCGATCGACGACGATGCGATGGCGCATCTGGTACGACTGGCTGCCGGGGACGCGCGTCGGGCGCTGACTGCGTTGGAAGCGGCGGCAGGTGCGGCGATAGGCGCGGTCCTCGACCTGGCCACGGTCGAAGCGAGCGTCGACAAGGCGGCGGTGCGCTACGACCGTGACGGCGATCAGCACTACGACGTCGTCAGTGCGTTCATCAAGTCGATCCGTGGATCCGACGTGGATGCAGCATTGCACTACCTGGCGCGGATGATCACTGCGGGAGAGGATCCACGTTTCATCGCGCGCCGACTCGTCGTGCACGCCAGTGAGGACGTCGGGATGGCAGACCCCAGCGCATTCCAGACCGCGATGGCTGCGGCGACCGCAGTGCAGATGATCGGCATGCCCGAGGCACGGCTGGCACTGGCGCAGGCCACGATTCATTTGGCTACCGCGCCGAAGTCCGGGGCTGTGATCGCTGCGTTGGGTGCAGCGATGGCTGATGTTGCCCAGGGTAAATCGGGGTCCGTCCCACCGCACCTGCGCGATGGGCATTACAAGGGTGCCGAAGCGTTGGGTAGCGCCGTCGGTTACAAGTACCCCCACAGCGATCCTGGCGGTGTTCTTCGCCAGCAGTATCCTCCGGACGAGTTGGTCGGTGTCGATTACTACCAACCGACCGACCACGGTGTCGAGCGTGAAATCGGTCCACGGGTCGGAAAGCTGCGCCGGATCGTGCGAGGTCGCTGACGAATCGGAGCGGGCCACGATCGCGACGAGTGTGGGTAGCGCCGCAGGTCAAAAGGGACTGCGCGGTGGCTGAGAGGGCGCGTTAACCTGTACCAGTGCAGACCCATGACATTCGCAGGCGATTCCTCGACCACTTCGTGAAAGCCGGGCACACGGAAGTGCCCAGTGCCTCGTTGGTGCTCGACGACCCGAACCTGTTGTTTGTCAATGCAGGCATGGTTCAGTTCGTGCCGTACTTCCTCGGTCAACAGACGCCGCCCTACGCCACTGCAACCAGTGTTCAGAAGTGTGTTCGCACATTGGATATCGAAAATGTCGGAATAACCACTCGGCACAACACTTTCTTCCAGATGGCGGGCAACTTCTCGTTCGGTGACTACTTCAAACGTGACGCAATCAAATATGCGTGGACGTTGTTGACCGGCAGCGTCGCCGATGGCGGCTACGGTCTCGACCCCGAACGAATCTGGGTCACCGCGTATCTCGACGACGACGAAGCGATCGCGTTGTGGAAGGAACTCGCCGGCATTCCCGACGAGCGGATCCAGCGTCGCGGAATGGCCGACAACTACTGGTCCATGGGGATCCCCGGTCCCTGCGGGCCGTGCTCGGAGATCTACTACGATCGCGGCCCCGAGTACGGCATCGATGGTGGTCCCGAGGCCGATGAGGATCGCTACATCGAGATTTGGAACCTCGTGTTCATGCAGAACGAGCGCGGCCAAGGAATCAGCAAGGACGACTTCGAGATTCTCGGTCCGCTTCCCAAGCAGAACATCGATACCGGCATGGGCGTAGAACGCGTCGCGTTCCTGCTGCAGGGCGTCGACAACGTTTACGAGACCGATTTGGTCCGTCCGGTCATCACCAAGGCGGAGGAACTGAGCGGACGCGAATACGGAGCAAACCGCGAGGACGATATTCGTTTCCGCGTGATTGCTGATCACGCGCGTACAGCCGCCCTGCTTATTTCCGATGGGGTGAACCCGGGCAACGACGGCCGTGGATACGTCCTGCGGCGATTGCTACGTCGCATTGTCAGATCTGCGCGACTGCTCGGTGCTCCCGATCGGACGATGGCTCAATTCATCACCGTAGTGCGCGACACGATGGCTCAGTCGTACCCCGAATTGGAGAGTGGTTTCGACCGCATACTCAACGTTTCCGTCGGTGAGGAGAGTGCGTTCCTCAACACTCTGACCTCGGGCTCGAAATTGTTCGACACCGCCGCCGAGACGGTAAAAGCGTCGGGGAGGACGACCATCGGCGGTGCGGAAGCATTCGCACTGCACGATACGTATGGCTTTCCTATCGATCTGACGCTGGAGATGGCGTCGGAAGCAGGTTTGAAAGTCGATGAGCAAGGCTTCCGGTCATTGATGGCCGAGCAGCGTCAGCGCGCGAAAGATGACGCACGTTCTCGCAAGCACGCCCACACCGACCTGTCTGTCTACAAGGATTTTGTCGATCGCGGCGCCACCGAATTCACCGGCTTCGACGAGCTGTCTTCCGAGGCGAACGTTCTCGCACTCATCTCCGGCGGCGTGCGCGTCCCGACGGCTACTGCGGGCGAATCCGTCGAAGTTATCCTGGACCGAAGTCCGCTGTACGCCGAGTCGGGCGGTCAGATCGCCGACATCGGCACGATTTCAGCGCCGGGACTGCAGGTGAAGGTCGACGACGTTCAGAAAATTGCGAAGAAGGTCTGGACACACAAAGTCACAGTCGAGAGCGGTCAGATCACCGAAGGCGATGTCGTTCGTGTAGACGTCGACCCCGCCTGGCGTAAGGGCGCTACTCAGGGCCACTCCGGTACCCACATGGTGCACGCGGCTCTGCGAGAGGTACTCGGACCCAACGCTGTGCAGGCTGGCTCGCTGAACAAGCCCGGGTACCTGCGTTTCGACTTCTCGTGGCAGGGCGGTCTCTCCGAATCCCAACGCGACGACATCGAAGCCGTTGCCAATGATGCGATCGGTGCCGATTTTTCCGTCAATACCTCGATCACCGACCTCGCCAGTGCCAAGTCGATGGGGGCCATGGCTCTTTTCGGTGAAAACTATGGAGACGAAGTCCGGGTCGTCGAGATCGGTGGCCCCTTCTCGATGGAACTCTGCGGCGGTACTCACGTGCAGCACTCGTCGCAGATCGGTCCAGTGACGCTGCTCGGTGAGTCGTCCGTCGGGTCCGGCGTTCGACGCGTCGAGGCATTCGTCGGCCTGGATTCCTATCGATACCTCGCGAAGGAGCGCGCTTTGCTCGCCGGCGTCGCGTCTTCGCTGAAAGTGCCGACCGAAGAGGTGCCGAGCCGGATCGAGACCCTCGTCGACAGATTGCGAGTCGCGGAGAAGGAACTCGAGGCATTCAAGGCGGCTGCGGTGCTCTCTTCAGCAGGGGATATCGCGAACAGGGCGCAACAGATCGGCCGAGTGAAGGCAGTCATAGAGCAGGCACCCGATGGCGTGGGCGGCAATGATCTGCGTGGACTCGCGGCGGATATCAAGGGACGCCTCGGGTCGGATCCTGCAGTCGTTGTGTTGTTTGGAAACGTCGACGGCAAAGTGCCCTTCGTGGTGGCCGCGAACAAGAGCGCACAGGACGTCGGTGTGAAGGCCGGTGAACTCGTGTCGAGCTTCGGCCACATCATCAATGGTCGCGGAGGTGGCAAGGGCGACTCCGCGCAAGGTTCGGGATCGAATCCCGGTGGTATTCCGGAGGCGCTGAGCGCTGTGCGGGCTCGGATTGCCGAAGCTGTAGTCGTCTGATCGTGGAAAGCACCTCCAGAAGTGTGGGCCGAGAACCCCGAGAACCGGATCGCCCTGGCGCCGACGACCCTGGCGCGGGGCGTCGGATTGGAATCGATGTTGGTAGCGTCCGTATCGGCATCGCGTCCAGTGATCCGGGCGGAATCTTGGCCACTCCGGTCGAGACCGTTTCTCGGTCGAAGGCGAAGGGAGCGGCTTCGGCAGACGTCGCTCGAGTCGTTGCGATCATCGAGGAGTACGAGGCGGTCGAGGTTGTGATCGGACTTCCGCGAACTCTCAGGGGGGAGAGCGGTTCGGCGGTCAAAGCTGCGGAAGGCTTCGCGAAGGCGCTGTCCAAGCGGATCCCCGGTGTCCCGATACGGATGTCCGATGAACGATTGACTACCGTGAGCGCGACGCGCGCACTGCGCGAGAGTGGGGTGCGCGGCAGGGATCAGCGTTCGGTGATCGATCAGGCTGCTGCGGTAGCAATTCTTCAGGGTTGGCTCGACGAGCGAGCGGCGCGCCTGGTCGTACGAGGGCAAGACAGTTTCATCAAGTCGGTAGAACACAGTCCAATCTCGGAGGTCGGCGAGTGAGCAACAATAGGTCGCAGGGGCGGGGCGACTGGAGTGACTTGGGCGGCCCAGAACATTGCCTGGGGAGTGACCCAGTTGGGTTGTACGACGACGACGAAGCTCTGACAGATCCGATCGGTTATCCGGTCGACGAGGACAGCGAATTTTTTCGCGCAGTGAACAGTGTCGGTCCACAAGAGGTGGGCCGTACGCGTTCTGAGTCACGGGAGCAACGCGCAGCCAAAAGTCGTCGGCGTCGAGGTCGGTCGTTCACGCTCACGTTGAGTTTGGTCTTTTTGCTGGCTATCGCGGGAGGTGGCTATTACGTGTTCGACAGATTGACCGGTGGTCCGAGTCTGTCGGAAGATTTCGCTGCGGGAAGCTCGGGTCCGTCGGTTGTGGTGCAGGTGAACCCGGGCGATACGGCCGAGCAGATCGGGGCGGCCGCCCTCGACAAGGGTGTTGTTGCAAGCACCGGTGCTTTTATGGGAGCTGCTGTCCAAAGTACCTCTATTGCGTCGGTGCAGCCGGGCTTCTACTTGCTGCCGAGTAACATTCCGGCATCGGAAGCCGTTGCAGCGCTTGTCGATCCATCGGCTCGCGTCGGAAGTGTTGTCATCTCGGAGGGTCGTCAGTTGCACGATTCCAGCGATGTCAACACCGACGCCGTCAAACGAGGAATTTACACCCTCCTTTCGGAAGCAAGCTGCCTCGACAGAACCGGGAGTGGGACTCCGACCTGCATCTCCACCGAAGATTTCAACGCAGCCGGGGCAATCGACGATCCCTCCGCGCTGGGCGTTCCAGAGTGGGCCGACTCTCGAGTTCGCGGTGTACCGGATCGGGATCGTCAACTCGAGGGACTCATAGCTGCGGGTAGTTGGAATTTCGATCCATTGGCATCTCCTGTAGACATTCTCCAAAAGCTCGTGTCGGAGAGCGCGAAAACGTACGAGAGTACGGGGATTCTGACTGCGGGGGAGAAGTCCGGTCTAGATCCCTACCAAATGTTGATAGCAGGGTCTCTCGTCGAGCGTGAGTCTCTGCCGGACGATTTCGGTAAAGTTGCTCGCGTGATTCTCAACCGTCTGGCAGAACCACAAAAGCTCGAGTTCGATTCGACTGTCAACTACGCCCTCGATACCACGGAGGTCGCCACTACCGATGTAGACCGCGCGACCGTGACAGCATGGAACACGTACGCGATGGAGGGTCTGCCGGCTACGCCGATTGCCTCGCCCAGCGTAGCCGCGGTCGAAGCCGTCGAAACGCCGGCAGATGGCGACTGGCTGTACTTCGTCACCATCAACAATGTCGGTGAGACCCTGTTCACTCGCGACTACGACGAGCACCTCGCCAACATCGGCAAGGTCGAAGACGGCTTCCTCGCGAGCGGACGTTGAGCATGCGCGCAGCGGTACTCGGGAGCCCGATCGAGCACTCGAAGTCGCCGTTGCTGCATCTCGCTGCCTACCGCGCACTCGGACTCTCCGACTGGACCTACGAACGAATTTTGTGCACTGGTGAGCAACTACCAGGTCTCGTCGGCGCGCTCGATCAGGGTTGGGTGGGGTTGTCGGTGACGATGCCGGGCAAGGTTGCGGCCCTCGAGTTCGCTGATTCCCGCACTGATCGTGCCATTCTGGCCGGATCGGCGAACACTTTGGTTCGTACACCGGGCGGATGGCATGCCGACTGCACGGACGTCGACGGAGTCACCGGTGCCCTGCAGGAAAACGGCGTGGCCGACCTGGACGGTCGGTCTGTCATGGTCGTCGGTGCCGGCGGTACTGCGAGGCCCGCGATCGTTGCGTTGGCTGCGCTCGGGGCCGGGGCTGTGACCGTGGTCGCCCGTTCGGCCGAGCGGGCGCGCGCAACTCTGATGTGCGCCGAAGCCGCCGGCCTGGCCACGACGTTTCTCAACATTGTAGATACCTCAGTGGCAGATTCCGCGGCCGAGGCTGCAGTGGTGGTCAGCACTGTCCCTTCGACCGGAGTGGTGTCGATTGCCGAGTCCATCGCGCACGCACCGATCGTGCTGGACGCGATCTACGATCCTTGGCCGACGCCACTTGCCGTTGCTGTAGAGGTCGCCGGGGGCGTAATCGTTTCCGGTTTGGCGATGTTGCTTAACCAGGCCTACGGACAGGTCGAACAGTTCACCGGAAGAAGCGCTCCGAAAGAGGCCATGCGCGCGGCGCTCGATGAGAACTGAAGTCATCCGCGGCGTGCTGATTCATCCACACGACAACTGGTTGTACACAGGGCAATTTTCATCCTGGGTTTTTGACACTGAGGGGTCCGAGAGGTCACCGACACTGCACCGGTGACCACATTTCTGGTAGGCGCCCTCGGGTTGATTGTCGGCAGCGTTTCTACTGCGGTTTTTCGGCGATTCGATCCATCGTGGTGCCCGATCGGGATTCCGGTTCTGCTGTGTGCGGCGTGGATGGGCAGTTCGATCGCCGCTGCACACATCGCTGTTTATGTTTTCGCCTGGTGGAGTGCCTGTATGGCAGGGATCGACCTCGGGTCCAGGCGGCTGCCGAATGTCATGACGGCGGCAGGGGCGATCGTCGTGCTGGGGTACGCAGTTGCCATCGGGGATCTCAGTCGGGTGAGTGTCGGCGCATCGGCGCTGTTCTGCTGTTACCTCCTCGTGCATCTGCTCGTGCCGAAGGCCTTCGGTGCGGGGGACGTCAAAATGGCCTTCGGTCTCGGCGGTGTTGCGGCGATGGCGGGGCTGCACGTGTGGGTTGTCTCCGCGCTGCTTGCGCCGCTGTTGACCGGTGCTATCGGACTGGTGTTCATCCTCCGAGGTCGACCTGGTGTGGCGGTGGCACACGGGCCGTCGATGTGCCTGGCCACCCTGCTGGCACTCACGACAGTCGCGACGTGAAAAGATGATGATGTGCTGCGCTGGATAACTGCCGGAGAATCTCACGGCCCCGCTCTCGTGTCCATCCTCGAGGGAATGGTGGCGGGCGTCGAGGTGACCTCTGATGACATTGCCACCCAACTCGCACGACGACGCCTCGGCTATGGCCGCGGCGCGCGAATGAAGTTCGAGGCGGACAAGGTCACGTTCATCGGTGGAGTCAGGCACGGCCGCACACTCGGGGGCCCCATCGCCATCGAAATCGGCAATACGGAATGGCCGAAGTGGGAGCAGGTGATGTCCGCCGATCCCGTCGACGAGTCCGTGCTGGCAGATCTTGCTCGAAACTCACCGCTGACCCGTCCGCGGCCAGGCCATGCAGACTACTCGGGCATGCTCAAGTACGGATTCGACGATGCGCGCCCGGTTCTCGAACGAGCCAGTGCCCGCGAGACCGCTGCTCGGGTTGCCATCGGAACTGTTGCTCGTCGCTTCTTGAAGCAGACGTTCGGAGTCGACGTCGTCTCGCACGTGATCTCGATCGGCGCTTCGGATCCCTATGTCGGCCCACCTCCCGCCGGGGATGACCTCGACGCGATCGATGCCAGTCCGGTTCGTGCCTTCGACAAGGCCGCCGAGGAATCGATGATCTCGGAAATCGAAGCTGCAAAGCGCGACGGCGATACGCTCGGCGGAATCGTCGAGGTGGTCGTGCACGGACTCCCGGTGGGTCTGGGTTCGTTCGTCAGTGGTGAGCGTCGCCTGGATTCGCGCCTGGCGGCTGCACTGATGGGCATCCAGGCGATCAAGGGTGTCGAGGTCGGAGACGGGTTCGAGACCGCCCGTCGCCGTGGCAGTGCAGCGCACGACGAGATCACGCCTGGTCCCGACGGAATTGCTCGTTCCACCAACCGCGCAGGCGGTCTCGAAGGCGGCATGACCAATGGTGAGGCCCTACGTGTTCGCGCTGCGATGAAGCCGATCTCGACGGTTCCCCGCGCATTGGCGACGGTAGACATGACCACCGGCGAAGAAGCTGTTGCCATCCACCAGCGCTCCGACGTGTGTGCGGTCCCAGCGGCTGGGGTCGTCGCAGAGACGATGGTGGCGTTGGTGCTCGCTCAGGCCGCCCTGGAGAAGTTCGGAGGCGATTCCTTGGCGGAGACCACGAGCAATGTCGGCCAATATTTGAAGGGCACCGCTGCCCGACCTCCGCGATGACGCCGTACGCGGTGCTGGTCGGTCTGCCCGGCGCCGGAAAATCTACGATTGGCCGCAGGGTTGCAGCTGCGCTCGAAATGAAACTTGTCGATACCGACGTGCAAATCGAGCGTCAGACAGGCCGCACCATTGCGAGCATCTTCGCGGACGACGGTGAGTCTGCATTTCGCGCGATCGAAGAAAAGGTTGTGTCCGAGGCACTTGCGTCGCATTCGGGCGTCGTATCGCTCGGTGGCGGATCCATCTTGTCCGAGCGCACCCGCACGTTGCTGGCCGACCATACAGTCGTGTATTTGGAAATCAGTGTTGCAGAAGGACTTCGTCGTACCGGCGCGAACTCGGCGCGGCCATTGCTCGCGGGCCCCGACCCACGCGCGACTTACCAGCACCTGATGCGGACCCGACGGCCGCTGTATCGATCCATCGCCACCATTCGAGTGCGAACGGACGGTCGAAGCCCGGCGCGAGTCGTTGGGCAAGTTGTCGCGAAATTGAAGCAGTATTACGAGCAGGCAGGCAGTAATTCGTCTGAATTGCACAACAAATCAAGTGGATGAGGTATCGATGACCGAGCCAGTACGTGTCATGGTGGAGACAGCCGCACCATATCCGGTGATCATCGGCAGGGGACTGCTGACCGATCTGGTGAACGAACTCGAAGGAACTACGACTGTTGCAATCTTTCACCAGCCGCCCCTCGCCGAGACCGCCGAAGCGGTCCGCGCGGCGTTGGCGGCGAACGGTATCGATGCGCATCGCATCGAAATTCCGGACGCGGAGGACGGTAAGGAACTCGCGGTTGCTGGATTCTGTTGGGAGGTTCTGGGTCGAATCGGACTGACTCGGAGCGATGCGGTAGTGAGTATCGGCGGCGGTGCGGCAACAGATCTCGCCGGATTCGTGGCGGCAACCTGGATGCGCGGAGTCAAGATCGTGCACGTGCCGACGACGTTGCTGGCCATGGTGGATGCCGCCGTCGGCGGCAAAACTGGCATCAACACCGACGCCGGGAAGAATTTAGTGGGCGCGTTCCATGAGCCCTCAGCTGTGCTGGTGGATCTTGCCACTCTGGAGACGGTTCCTCGCTACGAGATCGTCTCGGGTCTCGCCGAGGTCATCAAGACCGGATTCATCGCCGATCCCGTCATTTTGGATCTGATCGAAGCCGATCCGGAAGCCGCACTGGACCCAACCGGATCGCTACTGCCGGAGCTCATTCGACGGTCGGTTGAGGTCAAAGCGGGAGTGGTCGCCGCAGATCTCCATGAATCGAATCTCCGCGAGATCCTCAACTACGGCCACACGCTTGGGCACGCGATCGAGCGGCGTGAGCGATACCGGTGGCGCCACGGTGCCGCGGTGGCGGTCGGTCTGATGTTCGCGGCTGAACTCGGAAGACTGGCAGGACGATTGGACGACGCCACTGCAGACCGGCACCGAACCATTTTGGAGCTTGTCGGTCTTCCTGTCGGCTATGACGGATCTGCTTTCGGAGATCTTCTCAAGGGAATGCAGACCGACAAGAAGAATCGCGCTGGAGTACTCAGGTTCGTCGTGCTCGACGGCCTTGCGAAACCAGGACGTCTCGAGGGGCCGGACCCGTCGCTCCTCGTTGCCGCTTACTCGGCAATCGCAAAAGACGACACCGGCCCGTCGAGCTCCGGGATTCTGATCTGAGGTAGGCGCTGAAGCCTACGTCTGATCCCGATGCTTCTTGGAGGTCTCACGAGGGTCGCCGGCATCGGGATCGACGGCCTGGAACACTTCGGTGTCGGCGTTGTCCCCCGACCACTGTGTCTGCTCATACGAAGTGTCGTGTGTTGTTTCGGCCTCAGCGGGCACTGATCCGGCGCTGACGGCCTGGCGGTCGTGACGTTGTTTGTCTCGCTCCTCATCGGCAGTGGCGAGCTTGCGCTTGGCTTCCTTACCGACGAGCAGCCTGCCCAGGAAAGCGGCGATAGTCGCTGGGATGAAGATCAGCAGGATCGTGAAGGCCGCACCCGAGGTCAGCTCGAAGAACAACGAATTTTGACCGACACTGAAGTCGACGACCATCTGGACGATCCACGTCACGAGCCCCGCACCGAGGCCGGCGAGTGCAGCCGCCTTGAGCCAGACCATCGTCAGGTCCGCACTATGGTCTGGGTCGGGGTTGGCCCGACGATCCCTGACACCATCGAGACCCGCCCAGACGATGACGGCAACGAGGACTGTTGCCAAGCCCAACCATCGAAGTTGAGATCCGTGGAGGGGCCACTGTGTGACCGCCACTCCTAATAGGATCCGCACACCCACATTGATCAGGCCCATACCGATTCCGCGTACCACCCACCCTGTCATGGGTGACAGCCTATCGGTACGCGGCGGTAGGTGTGTCCGTCCCCACAGATTTACGACTTTGTGGCATCGAATTCGGTTCTCGAGGCGGCTGTAGATTGTAGGGATGTCCGTAGACTTCGGCGGCCGCCGTGCCGTTCTGCGTCGGAGGATGAAGTCGAAAGATCTCGGCTCCATCCTGGTCACCGACCTCCTCAACATCCGCTACCTCACCGGTTTCACCGGTTCCAACGCCGCGTTGATCATCTCGGCCCAAGATTCGTCCGACAACGAAGATCACACGGTCATCTGCACCGATGGTCGCTATCTGACTCAGATCGCCGAGCAGGTGCCGGACCTGCGGGCCGTGATCGACCGATCATCGGCGTCTTACCTGTTGCGCAGCGAGCTGACTCCGCGATCTCAGTCGATTGGATTCGAATCTCATATCGTCACGGTCGATCAGCACGACTCGTGGACGAGGATCGACTCCTCGCTGAATTTGGTGCGGACTCCTGGGTTGGTCGAGGAACTGCGGATGGTGAAGGACGAGTACGAAGTCGACTTGCTGCGCGATGCGTGCCGCGCCGCCGACAATGCATTCGCCGTGTTGGTCGAACATGGTTCTATCGCGGCCGGTCGAACAGAGATCGAAGTCGCCCGAGAACTCGAATCATTGATGGTCGAGTGTGGCGCCGACGGCATCTCATTCGAGACGATCGTCGCCGCGGGTGCTAATTCCGCCGTGCCGCATCATCGGCCTACCGGTGCTGTGCTGGCGGACGGAGATTTCGTGAAGTTCGATTTCGGTGCACTGGTCGATGGCTATCACTCCGACATGACACGGACGGTCGTCATCGGGACACCACAGGATTGGCAGCGAGACTTGTACGCTCTGGTCCAGCAGTCTCAGGAAGCAGGCCGTCACGCACTTGTCCCTGACGTGAGCACTGCCTCGGTCGACGCGGCGGCACGGTCTGTCATCGAGGATGCAGGCTACGGCGAGTTCTTTTTGCATGGTCTCGGACATGGTGTCGGACTAGAAATTCATGAAGCGCCGGGAATCTCGAAGACGAGCACCGGTACACTGCTTTCCGGTGCAGCCGTGACCATCGAGCCGGGTGTGTACTTCTCAGGGCGCGGAGGCGTTCGGATCGAGGACACGCTCATCGTTCGCGATGATGGTCCTGAGCTGCTGACCATGACCACCAAGGAACTCATTCTCGTGTGATGGGCGTCGGTTCATCTTGTCGAATCAGCGTTCGAGCACGGACTGTACGAGATCCACTGCGCGAACAACACGCGTATACGAGAACACGAGGAGACTTCGAGCCAGTGGCTTCCACCAGCGATTTCAAAAACGGCCTTGTCCTCAGCATTGATAACCAGCTGTGGACGATCAACGAGTTTCAGCACGTCAAGCCGGGCAAGGGTCCTGCATTCGTGCGTACCAAGCTCAAGAACGTGCTGTCGGGCAAGGTCGTCGACAAGACTTTCAACGCGGGTGTGAAGGTGGAAACCGCTAACGTCGACCGTCGTGACATGACGTTTCTCTATCACGACGGTACTGATTACGTTTTCATGGACGGGGACACGTTCGAGCAGATCGCGATCGGCGAGGCGATCGTCGGAGATGGTGCTCAGTTCATGCTCGAGAACATGAAGGTGCAGGTTGCGACCCACCAGGAGGTTCCCCTGTACATCGAGCTGCCGGTTACCGTCGAACTCGTAGTCAAGCACACCGATCCGGGCCTGCAGGGTGACCGCTCGACCGGTGGAACGAAGCCTGCGACGCTCGAGACCGGGGCTGAAATCTCAGTGCCACTGTTCATCAACACCGGCGACAAGCTCAAGGTCGATTCTCGCGATGGCAATTACCTCGGGCGCGTGAACTCCTAACGTGTCATCGAAGAGACCCCCAGCGCGTACCGAGTCTTCCGCTGAGCCGCAGTCGGGCCGGAGACACGAGCCCGTCAAAAAGCTTGGTGCCCGCCACAAGGCGCGGAAGCGGGCTGTCGACTTTTTATTCGAGGCCGAGGCCCGCGACGCCGATCCCGTCGATCTCGCCCAGGACCGCATCGAACTGGCGCGCGGGGACGACTCGATCGCACCGGTCAGTGAATACACGCAGACGCTGCTGGTGGGCGTCGCAAAAAATCTCGATCGCCTCGACAGTGTCATCTCGGATCACCTGCACGATTGGACTATCGACAGGCTGCCGGCCGTAGACCGCGCCATCTTGCGGGTAGCGGTCTGGGAATTGTTCCATGCCGTCGATGTACCGCCGGTAGTTGCGGTGGACGAGGCGGTCGAGCTCGCAAAGCAACTCTCGACCGACGATTCTCCGTCGTTCGTCAACGGTGTGCTCGGCCAAATCGTCCTTGTGGCGCCGCAGGTTCGTGCAGCCGCGGCGGCAGTGTCCTCGCGTCCGGACAGTGCTCCTGTCGAGGGGACACGCAGCGAGGAGCCAGAGAGCATCGAGGCAGACAGTGTTGAATCAGACACTGTTGAGTCATCGGAGGGTTCGAAAGAACAGTAGGTGAGTGGGACTCCCCGGCAGCGACCTAGTTCGTCGTGATTGCTAGGCTTGTGAATCGTCAGACATCCTTTAACGATCCGTCCAGAGAGGCGGAGAAGGAGGTCGTAGTTTGCCAGCGCCAGGCAGCTCGTCCGTACCAGAATCGTCGTCTAGTTTCTCTCGTGAGCTTCTCTCCGCAGACGACGTGGGCCGAACCATTGCTCGTATCGCCCATCAGATAATCGAGAAGTCTGCCCTCGACTCTGTCGAGGCGCCTCGCGTCGTTCTGCTGGGAATCCCCACTCGTGGCACCTACCTTGCCGAACGTCTCGCCGAGCGCATCGAGGTGTTTTCTGGCGTCCGGCCACCGGTCGGTTCGCTGGACATCACGCTCTACCGCGACGATCTTCGCGGAAAGCCGCACAGACCTCTCGAGCGCACATCAGTGCCGACCGGTGGCGTCGATGGGGCGCTCGTGGTCCTGGTCGATGACGTCCTGTTCTCTGGACGAACCGTTCGTTCGGCGTTGGATGCGCTCCGCGATCTCGGTCGCCCCCGAGCCGTTCAGTTGGCGGTTCTGGTCGATCGAGGCCACCGCGAGTTGCCACTTCGGGCCGATTATGTGGGTAAAAATGTTCCTACCGCGCGCACCGAGGACGTGTCGGTGCAACTCTCCGAGTGTGACGGATACGACGGCGTCAGCATCTCCAGCGGGAGCGATCCACGATGAAGCACTTGTTGTCCGTGGCCGATCTGACTGTCGAGTCCGCGACCGAACTTCTCGACGAAGCGGACCGGTTCGAACAAGCACTGCTGGGCCGCGAGGTCAAAAAGCTGCCGACTCTGCGGGGGCGAACGATCATGACGGTGTTCTTCGAGAATTCCACGAGAACACGCGTGTCGTTCGAGGTGGCAGGCAAATGGATGAGCGCCGACGTCATCAATGTCAGCGCGAGTAGTTCGTCGGCGTCGAAGGGCGAGTCTCTGCGCGACACCGCAATGACGCTGCGTGCCGCCGGCGCTGACGCGCTGATCGTGCGTCATCCAGCGTCCGGGGCTGCGCACCGGATCGCCGCTTGGACGACGGGGCAGGGCGAAGGTTCCGGTCCCGCGGTGATCAACGCGGGTGACGGCACTCACGAGCATCCCACCCAGGCGCTACTCGATGCTCTGACCCTCCGGCAGCGGTTGGGTTCGATTGCAGGTAAGCGCGTCGGCATCGTCGGCGACATTCTGCACAGTCGCGTCGCACGTTCGAATGCCATCCTTCTCGCGAAGTTGGGCGCCGAGGTCGTCTTGATCGCACCACCGACTCTGTTGCCCATCGGCGCGTCGACCTGGCCTGTTCGGGTGTCGCACAATATCGATGCGGAACTGCCTGCGCTCGATGCGGTGTTGATGCTTCGAGTACAAGCCGAGCGCATGAACGGCGGATTCTTTCCGTCGCCGAGAGAGTATTCGCTCACTTATGGGCTGTCGCAGAAGCGGATGGATCTGCTTCCCGAGCACGCAATTGTCCTGCACCCGGGTCCGATGCTGCGCGGTATGGAGATTGCGTCTTCGGTCGCAGATTCATCGAGAACTGCTGTGCTGCAACAGGTTACGAATGGAGTTCACGTGCGAATGGCCGTTCTGTTTCGATTGCTCGTCGGTACTGCTGGAGGTGCCGAATGAGTGTGTTGCTCAGGGGCGTTCTCGTCTACGGTGAGGCCCCCGAAACCGATGTTTTCATCGACGACGGTCAGATCATGGCCATCGGAACCGATCTGAACGCAGGCGATCTGGACGTGGGCGAAGCAGAGATTGTCGAGGCACGCGGGCAAATTTTGCTCCCGGGCTTCGTCGACCTTCACACGCATCTGCGTGAGCCTGGACGCGAGGACACCGAGACGATCGAAACCGGTTCCGCAGCTGCCGCGCTGGGCGGATTCACCGCCGTGTTCGCGATGGCCAATACCTCCCCGGTCGCCGATTCGGTGGTGATCACCGATCACGTGTGGCGACGAGGTCAGGAAGTCGGACTTGTCGACGTTCACCCCGTCGGTGCCGTGACGGTCGGGCTCGAAGGTAAGCAGCTGGCCGAGATGGCCACCATGGCAGCGGGTGTCGGCAAAGTACGCATGTTCTCCGACGACGGGAAGTGTGTCGACGATCCGTTGATCATGCGCCGGGCACTCGAATACTCGAGTTCGCTGGGCGTTCTCATCGCACAACACGCCGAGGAGCCACGGCTGACGGTCGGTGCCGTAGCCCACGAGGGACCGACCGCATCTCGGCTGGGGCTCGCCGGCTGGCCACGCGCTGCCGAGGAGTCGATCGTCGCCCGGGATGCTCTGCTGGCCCGGGACGCTGGAGCCCGGGTGCACATCTGCCACGCGTCGACAGCCGGTACGGTCGAGCTCCTTCGGTGGGCTCGCGGACAAGGTATTGCCATCAGCGCGGAAGTGACGCCACACCACCTGTTGCTCGATGATTCGCGGCTCGAAACCTACGACGGGGTCAACAGGGTGAACCCGCCGCTGCGGGAGGCGTCCGACATCGAGGCTCTACGACGTGGCCTCGCCGACGGCACCATCGACTGCGTAGCAACTGACCATGCCCCGCATGCAGAGCAGGACAAGTGTTGTGAATTTTCGCTGGCCCGGCCGGGCATGCTCGGTTTGGAGACAGCTCTCGCAATCGTGGTGGACACCATGGTCGAGCCGGGACTGCTCGACTGGCGAGGAGTCGCGCGCGTGATGAGTGAAAAACCCGCCGAGATCGTAGGACTGCCCGGTCAAGGTCGACCCATCGAAATCGGCGAGACAGCGAACCTCGTCGTCGTCGATCCACAAGCCAACTGGACCGTCGCGGGCAACAGCTTCGCCAGCATCGCCGAGAACACGCCGTTCGAGTCGATGATTTTCTCGGCCAAGGTCACGACGACTCTGCTGCGAGGACGGATCACCGCCCGCGACGGAGTCGTCCGCGGAGTTGTCGGCCGTACCGCTGGGGAGGTGTAAGGCTGTGGACAGAGTCCTCATCGTCATCGGGTTCATCGTTTTTTGGGTAGCGATGATCGCGCTCATCTTCTGGGGCTGGCGTGGTCGCCAGAAGCGTCAAGCAGAATCCATCGGCACGTTCCCGGAGGTGCCCACCGAACTCGGGAAGCTCCTCATCGAGCCGACGACTGGTTTGTATGTCGGAAGCACCATCGCGCCGAGTTGGCAGGATCGGATTGCGACCGGCGACATCGGGCACCGAGCAACTGCTGAACTGTCGCGGCACGACAAGGGAGTGCTGTTGGAGCGAACCGGCGAATCCACCATCTGGATTCCCCAGGAATCGATCCGCGCGATCCGAACCGAGCGTGGCCTCGCTGGCAAAGTCATGACCAAAGACGGCCTCCTCGTCATCCGTTGGGAATTGCCCACCGGCACCGAGATCGACACTGGCTTTCGTGCCGACGACAAACTCGTCTACGGCGCGTGGGTTGACCCAACACCAATTCCGGGCACAGACATCGACACCAATAATTCGAAGGAGACACCCGCGTGAGCAGCGCAGTTCTTGTTCTGGAGGACGGTCGAACGTTCCGCGGCACCCCCTTCGGGGCCGAAGGCCGGACGCTCGGCGAAGCAGTTTTCTGCACCGGTATGACCGGTTACCAGGAGACGCTGACCGATCCCAGTTACCACCGTCAGATCGTCGTCGCCACGGCGCCGCAGATTGGCAACACAGGTTGGAACTCCGAAGACGGCGAAGCTTCGAGTGCATCGGACCCGAACAAGATCTGGGTCGCCGGTTATGTGGTCCGCGACCCGTCTCGACGCACGTCGAGTTGGCGTGCAACCGGTTCGCTGCAGGACCAGCTCGAAGCACAGAACGTCGTCGGTATCGCCGGGGTTGATACCCGCGCGCTCGTACGACACCTCCGCACCAGGGGATCGATGCGCGCCGGCATTTTCTCGGGCGACGCCCTCGGGGCCCAGGACGAGATGCTCGCGCAGGTCTCGAGCCAACAGTCGATGCTGGGTGCCGACCTGGCGAGTGAGGTCACCACCGGTGCCAAGTACACGATCGAACCGGACGGCGACGCCCGGTTCACCGTCGTCGCAGTCGATCTCGGAATCAAGACAAACACCCCGCGGATGTTCGCCGAACGCGGCGTGCGAGTGCATGTGGTTCCGTCCACAGCCAGCCTGGACGACATCCTCGAACTGAACCCCGACGGGGTGTTCCTGTCCAACGGCCCCGGCGACCCGGCAACGGCTGACTCGAGTGTCGCGTTGACCAGGGGAGTGCTGGAGCGAGGGCTGCCGCTGTTCGGCATCTGCTTCGGTAACCAGATTCTCGGCCGTGCACTCGGACGAAAGACCTACAAAATGAAGTTCGGACACCGGGGAATGAACATCCCGGTCATCGAACACTCGACCGGCCGGGTCGCGATCACCGCTCAGAACCACGGCTTCGCTCTCGAAGGCGAGGCCGGCGAGGAGTTCGACACCGACTTCGGTCGCGCCCGGGTGAGCCATACCTGCGCCAATGACGGCACCGTCGAAGGCGTCGAACTGCTCGACGGTCGTGCGTTCTCCGTCCAGTACCACCCCGAGGCCGCGGCCGGCCCGCATGACGCTGCATACCTTTTCGACCGTTTCACCAGAATCCTTCAGGAGGGCAAGTAATGCCACGCCGCACAGACCTCACCCACGTGTTGGTCATCGGATCTGGACCGATTGTGATCGGCCAAGCCTGCGAATTCGATTACTCGGGAACTCAGGCTTGCCGCGTGCTTCGCGAAGAGGGCTTGCGCGTGAGCCTCGTCAATTCGAACCCCGCCACGATCATGACCGATCCCGAATTCGCCGATGCCACGTACGTCGAACCGATCACCGCGGAGTTCATCGAGAA
>JBBSSG010000037.1:0-25022 GCA_038242295.1 Mycobacteriales bacterium
CGTGCGACGAAGCAACTTGCGGTGCTTCTTCTTCGACATGCGCTTGCGACGCTTCTTGATCACTGAACCCATGGCGGGTAGTCCTCACGTTCTTATCTAGCGTTTTCGCGCACGCGATGTTGCGTACGCCTACCTGGCAGCATCGAACCCCAATAGAGGAGCCGTCGATCTCCAAGCTGGCGCTCGGGCCCCGCAACGAAGCTCGATGCAACAGCAGCCACTGGCACGACGAGTGTCGATCTTACCGGTGTGGACAGTAATCCACGCAACCGGCCCGATTTTTTTCGCCGTACTGTGCGCTTATCAGCCTGCGTCGAAGTAGGACGTCTCGAGGTAATCGTGCACAGCCTTGGCGTGCACACGGAACGATCGACCGACTCTTACGGCAGGCAACTCTCCGCCATGTACCAGTCGGTACACAGTCATCTTCGAAACCCTCATCAGGGTCGCCACTTCGGCGACAGTGAGGAACTGCGTTCCAGCTAAAGCTGGTTGACCGTCCGGGGACGAACCCTTGGACGGCTTATTTATAGGCGCCATCAATCCACTTACCTCCGGCACGTCTCGCGCGGCAGGCTTCCCCTCCTGCCGAACAGACACGCACGTGCTACCGATGAGCTTAGCGTGACCAATGGGGTTACTGCGACGGCTGCGAGCAATCGAATTTTTATTCAGCTGTGATGCCCATCTCAGTAGACCGGTCGTTCGCGGCACCCAAGGCATGAAAAAACGCTGCTCGGAGCCCATTTTCTTCCAGTTTTCGTACCGCTGCCGCCGTTGTGCCACCGGGAGAGGTCACGGCGTACCGAAGGGCGGCTGCCGTTTCATCGGACCGATCGAGCATCGCTGCGGCCCCGACCATGGTCTGTACGACGAGCGCGGACGCCACCTCTCGTTCCAATCCGAGCCCTACGCCGGCGTCGATCATCGCTTCGGCAACCAGGAAGAAGTAGGCCGGTCCCGATCCGGAGACCGCCGTGACTGCGTCGAGTTGCTTTTCCTTCACCATCACCACCGTGCCGACGGAGGACAGAATGCTTCGCACCAGTTCCAGGTGTTCGGCTTTGGCGTGCCGCCCGGCCGCGAGGACGCTCGCACCCTCGCCTACGAGCATGGGGGTATTCGACATGACGCGAACTACGGGAAACCCAGCGGGGAGCTTCGACTCCAGCCTCGAGGACGGAACTCCGGCGGCCATGGAGACGATAAGTTGCTCGCGGTCGCCGTCGAGGTCGATCTTGGCAATATCGGTGACGGCGGAGTCCACATCGTTCGGCTTGACTGCCAGCACGATCACGTCGGCATTCTCGGATGCTTCTTTGATCGAGGCGGTGAGCACCCCGAAGGTCGACGCCAATTCGGCAGCACGCGCCGCAGACTTCTCCGACACCACAAGGTCGCGCACCGCGTGTCCCGATTCGAGTAGTCCGGCGACCAAGGCCTCGCCGATGCGGCCGCCCCCGATTACAGCAATTCTCGTCATGACGCCAAGCGTAGGTTTTGAACCTCCGGCCCTCGTGCCTGGGTGGCAAGTGCGGGCTCCCGCCGTCTACACCCACGCGGCCGCAAGGACCCGACGGCGCCTCGGGGCCACTATCGCGGCACCAACCTCGGGGCCGCTATCGCGGCACCATGGCCAACTGCCTGCTCTGCACTATGACGGCACCCGTCGAGTCGAGCACAAGGTGGTCTTCTTCGAACCAGGTACCGCCGATGACGGTGCTGCTCGCGGCGACACGCAGCCAGCCAGGAGCCGGTTGCCGGCGCAGGTATGCCGTCAACTGCACGGTCGGAGCCCAACCGAACATGCCTCGATTCATCGTCACGGGCGCGCAGATGTCGCCGGTCATGAGAGCAAACAAGACCGCAGTGTCGACGTCATCTTCATCGCCCGGACGGGGCCGGACCCACATCCTGATCTCCGGTTCGCCCTGTTTACCCGTCAGAAAGTGCGCGGACGAGGATTCGATGCGCATTTCGCATCCCTGAGCAAGGTGCACGATCGACGCCATGGGGTGATCCCCCTCGACGGAGTCGGTATCAGCCGGTGGCGAGATCTCCATCGAGGCGAGCGACGACGCCACCTGGTGGCGCGGTTGGTCGACGTCCGGTCGTCCGAGCGTCACTACGGCTCTGACGGCGACGCGACCACCCTGGGTCATCTCGACATCGACATGTGAAACCTGTTTGCCTTGTTTGCGGACAATCGTCGTCAGTACAACCTCGCCGGGGTCGGGAGCGTTGAGGTAGCTGACACTCACTGCGAGGGGCTGGAGGTCGCCCTCGCCCAGCTGCCGCTTCCCGGCGGCGGCGCAGATCGCCAGCATAGTGCCGCCGTGCACCTTGGGGCCGATTGTCCAGGTCGAATCGATGACGGCGGTGTACGAACCCGCAGTCTCCGTGTGATCGAGCGTCGTCAATGCCATTGCAGTGGCGAAGGGGCTGTTCATCGGTCGTGCCTTTCGTCGATCGTCTGGGGGAAGGTGTTGCCTGAAGCGATGTCTTGGTGGGCGAGTCTGCGCATCGCGGTGATGATCGGTTCGTAGATGGCGGTACCCAGAACCGCGTACTGGACGGCGCCCTCCACGGTCTGCGGCATCAGCGCCAGGTCGTATTCGGCGATACCGCGGACGTGCTGTCCATAGACCTTCATTCGCTCGTCTGTCATAGCAAGGCCGACATCTTCAGCTGCTCGTAGAGCACGGTCGAGCTGCGCGGTAGCCGGGGAACGAATGTCGTAAACCTGGCCGAGCGTATCGAGCAGCCGTTTCGCTCGCGGGTAGGTGGGGGGCTCTGTTTCGTCGAGGTAGGGCGGCAACTCCGCTATCGCGCGCCCGAGCGTCTCGAACAGAGATTGCGCGGGATGGTCGATCAGTCCGAGCACCGTACGGATTCGGTCTATCGGCAGTCCCACCCCGGCGAGCGCCTTGATGAGCGTGAGCCGCTCGACGTGCTCGCTGCCGTACTTCGATCGCGTAGCACTCATCGCCTCCCCCGGCATCAAGACGCCCTCACGCAGGTAGTACTTGATCGTGGCGAGCGGCACCCCGGAGGCGGTCACTAGCTCTGATACGCGCACACGACGTCCCCTTGACTGAACAGGTTGGATACTCGTACTATCCAATCTTGGATAGTACGAATATCCAGATGACGTTACCTTATCGAAGGAGTTTGGATATGAGTGCGCTGTTGATCATCGTCGTCGGGGCGACCCTGCTGACCGTCATCGCAATCGCCTTCGGTGGCGCCTTTCTGCTGCGTGTCGCCACCGGCAGTCACGACGCGAACGCCCTGCAGAAGACCTTCTTCCGAGCCGGTCACGCGCATGCCGGAGTGCTGGTCACTCTTGGACTCGTGGTCGCTCTCACCACTTCTGCGGCAGGAGTCTCGGATGTATGGGCTGCTGTCGCATCGATTTCAGTGCTGTCCGCAGCGATCTTCATTCCCGCCGGATTCTTTCTGTCAGTTCTCGGAAGTGACCCGCAAAAGCCCGGACGCGCGATAGCGTCCGTATGGGTAGGCGCGGCGACGCTGACATCGGGACTCGTCGTTGCCGGGATCTCGACCATCGTCGCCGGTGTCGGTGCACTCTGAGAATCGATACCGCCGATTCAGCGCGGTCCTCGGCGCCACCCGAGTGAACCGGCCTTCTCGCTTTCCTGTCGCGCCCACGTCACAGTCGACGAGCAGATCCATTCCTTGATCCACGCGCCGGCTCGGCCGCCGATCGCGATGCGCGTTGCATCGTCGGATGCATTCGTCACCTGAAACAGTGCGTCATGCCGTCCGAGACTCACGCACTGTGCACGAAACCCGAGCGAGAGTGCTTCGGGTGTGTTCCCGGCGATACGGGCGAGAATCGTGTCTGCACCGTGCGCCCCGAGTGGTTGCGCTGCTTGGGCACTCATCCTGATGTGCGGGGCTACCGGCGCCGCGGCATCGCCGACGCCGACAATCGACGGCCGTCCGACGCACGTCAGCGTCGAATCCGTGATCAACCGGCCTAGTTCATCGACTGGTAGTCCACTATCTCGTGCGAGGGTCGGCGCCGCGAAGGGGCCGGCCCACACTGTGCAACCCTCGATTAGCGCAACTGCCGTACCTTCGACGACGTCGACGCCGAGTCGCTTCAACCCTCGCCGAAACCTGCGCCGATTCCGCTCCGGAACCGATTGCGCTACCGGCGAAGCGCTCACCAGCCGGACCGCCGCATTCGGGTACGCCTCGGCAATTTCGGCAGCAGTCTCGATCCCGGTATAACCACCGCCGACGACAGTGACCGTCTCGCCGTCCCGCAACGAGCTCAGCTTCGACGCCAGTTCCGTTGCACTCTCGTATTCATCGACGGCGTAGGCCTCACCGAGGCCATTTGGCTTCGCGGAGACACTTCCGAGGGCGTACACCAGGTAGTCGTACGCCAGCGTGTCACCGTCTGCCAGGGCAACATGGTGCTCGCCGATAGATGACGCAGTACCGACCCTCAGTTCGACCGCCGGATGAAGGACCTCCGAGAAGTCGAGGGCGGCAGTGCCGGTTCCGGCAGCCATCTGATGCAACCTGATTCGTTCGACGAAATGCGAACGCGGGTTGACCAGTACGACCCCCACCCCCACGTCGGCCGAGGCGAGCCGATTGGCCGTCATCACCCCTGCATAGCCTCCGCCGATCACGACCACTCGCACTGACATATTCGCCCCCACCGTCGCAGAATGTCCCAACCGTAAAGGCTCCTGCGATGAGATCGACGCTACTGTGACGCGCATCTACTGCAAACCAGTCACTCAACGACCGCGCCGATCGAGCTGAACTAGCGGAGGTAGCGGCGCGCGAAATCCAACGACTGCCCGAGCATCGACGCCCGTTCGCCCAGGGTGCGTGCATTCTGCGTGTTGATCTCGACGACAGCTTGCCCACGAAAGCCCCGCCGCATCAGCTCGGTACAGACCTCCGCACACGGCTGATTCCCGTGCCCGGGAATGAGATGCTCGTCCACCGACGCTCCCCTGCCATCGGCAAGGTGTAGGTGCGCCAAGCCGTCGCCCATACGTGTCATCATCTCGATCGCGTTCGAGCCTGCCGTGGCGGTATGCGAGAGATCCAGAGTGTAGTGAGCATGATCGGAGTCGGTCGGGTCGTAGGACGGAGCAAACGCCGACAATGCAGCGCCAGGACCGCCGCGCTTTCGTAGCCGCTCAGCAGAGCCTTCCTTGCGGCCGAACAGTCTGTCTGCCCGCATCGGAAACATGTTCTCGACAGCGACGAGAACATCCGAGGACTCCTCGAGCTCGGCGACCTGATCACCGAAGCCGTCGGCGTATTTCTTCTGCCAGCGGAACGGCGGATGGACCACGACGGTCGATGCACCCAGCCTCTCGGCAGCGCGGACGGAGCGCTCCAGCTTGACCGCCGGATCAGCGCCCCACACACGTTGCGAAATGAGTAGGCACGGCGCGTGGATTGCCTGAACAGGCACGCCGTATTTACGAGACAGCGTCGCCACCGCGTCGATATCCTGGCTGACCGATTCGGCCCACACCATCAACTCGACGCCGTCGTATCCCAGTTCGGCTGCGTATCGGAAGGCTGCTTCGGTGTTTTGCGGATACACCGAAGCAGTCGACAGTCCTACAGCTACATTTCCGTCTGCCATACGCGCCGGATCAGCCCGTGCTCAGCTGAAACGCCAACGGACCGAGCGTGACGAAAACCCCGACCGCGATCGCAATGACCATGCTGATCAGGTCATCCGTCCGGCGCAGTATGCGTACGACCGCAACCAAGCCGACGATCACCAGCACCGAAAGTACCAGTGCGACCCACGGAAGCATGTCCCACAACCGCTCGAAGCCCTTGAACAACAGTGCCCCGACGACGATCGCGACGACGCCCTGGCCAGCCAGAGCCATCCACTGTTTGGTTGCGTCCTGCTTAGCTGCCCGGTCGTCGTTGCTTGCTTTGTCATCCTTGCCGGACTCATCGACCGTCTTATTGATGGCGTCACCGGACTCAGCAGCGGGTTTTGCGTGAATCCTCTGTGGTTTCGCAGCAGGCTGTGGTTTCGCAGCAGGCGCGGCGACCTTCTTCGTCAGGTCGGGGGCGTCGCCCATCTGCATTCCCTGCGTTTCCGGCTGAACCTGCGATTCAGTCTTCCCGGACGACGCGGGGGCAGCCCGTTTCCACGGTACTTCCGGTTTCCGCGGCACTCGCGGCCTGCGGGGAACTTCTGGCTTCTGCAGTGCTTCCGGCGTCCGCGGACTGTCAACTTTCTCGGTGAAGGCAGGCATCAGGTCGGTCTTCGGTTCGTCGTCGACCGGTTTCACGCGGTTTCTTGATACGAATCCGGAGGAGCGCTGAGGGCGCCCGGTGGACTCGTTCTCGCGACGCGTGGTCGCGGGCGTGGGGCGCACCGCACCTTGCGGACGCCGCGCATGCTCATCGTGGGCCTGGTTCAGTAGATCCCCGGCTGCGGTAGTGGAACCCGACAACAACTCCGGCTCGACATGCGATTTCTGTGGCTGAAACTGCGGCGCTTGAAACTGCGGCGACTGGAACTGCGGCTGACTGGTCGTCGCCGTATAAGGCTTCTCGGTTTCGATCGCCGGCGCTTTCTCAGGCTCGGGCTCTGCTCGAAAGACGGGGATCTCACCGGTCAATTCAGCTACCGAGATGCCGCCCTTGACGCCTCGACGCCTGCGCCCGCCCGCAGTGGGGCCAGATTTCTGGCCGTTACGTGCCAAGAGTTCGGCGACAGAGATTTGCCCGGTGTCTTCGGGGTTCAGATTCTTCTCGGTCATATCGAACGCACCACCAGATCGCCGTCCGTTTCGGAGTCCAGCTTCCGCACAATCAAACCTTCCCTCAGCGCCCACGGGCAAAAGTCGACCGAGCCGACCGACGGTGTTCGCATACTCGGTCCGGCCGTCGGCGGCGATGCTGCACCGGTCAGTGTGATCAACGATCGACACACCACAGAAGTTCCGAAGGCGCGTCCCGGCTCCATGGCTGCGGCCAGTTCTTCCGCCTGCACCGGGTGCCCACCTCGCTGCACATCCACCAACAGTGGACGCCCAGTGTTGCTTCCGACGTCTAGCCCCCCTAACCGCACATAACTACGGTACTGGGTCTACCGTTCTATATTGTGACAGCAGGTAGTCGGCAGCAGACTTTCGCTGCAGAAGTGGACTTGGACTTCCCCCGCGAATGGGTGGAGTTCCCCGATCCCGATAACGCCGAGCACATTATCGCGGCCGACCTCACGTGGCTTCTGTCCAATTGGACGTGTGTCTTCGGCACTCCGGCCTGCCAGGGAACAGTCGAGGGTCGACCAGACGACGGGTGTTGCTCACACGGGGCCTTTCTGTCCGACGACGACGACAAAAAGAAGCTCGATGAGTCCGTCAAGTTGCTGACCGCGCAGGATTGGCAGCTGATGGACACGGGCTTGGGCAAGAAGGGCTACGTCGAATACGACGATCTCGAAGACGAGCAGTCCCTGCGAACCCGCCGCTACAAGGGCGCCTGCATCTTCCAGAATCGTCCAGGTTTCGCCGGCGGTATCGGTTGCGCATTGCACTCGATGGCGTTGCGCAAAGGCATCGAACCGCTCGAGGTCAAGCCGGATGTGTGTTGGCAACTACCGATTCGCCGCACAGAAGACTGGATCACTCGCCCCGACGGCACCGAGGTGCTCAAGACAACGATCGGCGAGTACGACCGTCGAGGCTGGGGCGAGGGCGGTCACGACCTCTCCTGGTACTGCTCCGGCTCCCCTGACGCGCACGTCGGGGAGAAGCAGGTGTTCGAGTCGTACAAGCCGGAGCTGACCGAAATGCTCGGCAAGGCGGTCTACGAGGAGTTGGCGTCCCTGTGCAAGCGTCGGCGAGGACTCGGCCTCATCGCTGTACATCCAGCGACCCGCGAGGCTCAGCGAACCAAATAGCCGCTAGCCTTCCAGCTTGTATCCCAAACCGCGCACGGTCACCAGATGCTCGGGCTTACCCGGATCGCTTTCGATCTTCGACCGCAGCCGCTTCACGTGTACGTCGAGGGTTTTCGTATCACCGACGTAGTCCGCACCCCAGACTCGATCGATCAACTGCCCCCGCGTCAATACCCGCCCGGAATTGCGAAGCAGGTACTCGAGAAGTTCGAACTCCTTGAGCGGCAACGTGATCTGCTCGGATCTCACGGTCACGACGTGCCGCTCGACATCCATGCGAACCGGACCGGCTTCCAGCACACCGGTATCGGTGAGGCCATCGGAATCTGCGTCACTCCCCCTGCGCAGCACTGCTCGAATGCGAGCGATGAGTTCGCGGGCCGAATACGGTTTGGTGACATAGTCGTCCGCACCGATCTCGAGTCCGACGACCTTGTCGATTTCGCTGTCGCGAGCGGTCACCATGATCACTGGAACACCTGACCGAGCGCGCAACTGCTTGCACACTTCGGTGCCACTCATCCCGGGGAGCATCAGGTCGAGCAGCACGATATCTGCTCCAGCCCTGTCGAATTCGGCAAGCGCCGACGGCCCATCGCCGACGACGGTGGTATCGAACCCCTCTTTGCGAAGCAGAAAGGCCAGAGGCTCGGCCAACGATTCTTCGTCCTCGACGATCAAAACGTTGGTCACTGCGATTTCCCAGTCACTGTAGTTCTCCTTCTATCGACCCGAGGTCGTCTTTTTCGAAATATGCAGGGATCTGCAGAGTGAAAGTCGATCCGGTGCCGGGCTGGCTCCACAACGAGATAGTGCCGTTGTGGTTGGCGGCAACGTGTTTGGCGATGGCCAGCCCGAGGCCGGTTCCGCCGGTTGCCCGCGAACGCGCTTTGTCGACGCGGAAGAATCGTTCGAAGACCCGCTCTTGGTCCCCCTTGGCGATGCCGATGCCGCGGTCGGTCACGGCGAATGCGACGCAGCTGTTACGCAATGCTCGACTGACCGATACCGGCGAACCATCCGGCGAGTAGGCGATGGCGTTCTGAATGAGGTTGGCGAGTGCCGTCACCAACAGCGCTTGATCCCCCAACACTTCCAGACCGCTGGGATGGTCGGTGGCAACAGTGATCCCCGCGTTCTCGGCGGCGAGTTTCGATCTGTCGAGTGCCTCGTTGACCACGGTGTCTACATCGATGACTTCGAGGTCGGGCAACTTCTCGGCGCCCTGCAACCGGGACAACGCGATCAACTCCGAAACCATGTTGCCGAGCCGCTTCGATTCGACGACGACTTTGCCGCCGAAGTGTCGTACGGACTGAGGGTCGTCGGCTGACTCGAGCAGTGCTTCAGCGAGCAAGCTCATCGCTCCGACGGGAGTCTTGAGTTCGTGGCTGACGTTGGCGACGAAATCCCGACGCGTCGCCTCCATCCGAACCTGCTCTGAGTCGTCATCGGCGAAAAGGACTACGAAGCGCTTGTCTTCCTGGCTCAGCAACCGAGCGACGCAGCGGACAGCCATCCGGTCCCGGCTCGTGGTAGTTCTGGCATCCGTGGAACTGATATCCAATTCGACGGGATTGCCGTCGGCGAGAACTTTCTGCGCCGCATTCCAGGCTCGATCTTCGATGAGGCGGTTATGCACCAGACCGAGCTCCTCGGCACGTGGGTTCGACAACACGACGTCGTGAAATTGGTCGACGACGGCGATTCCGCTCTCCGACGCCAGCACGATGAGGTCCAGCACCTGCGACATCGTCAACCCGGCCGACGCCTGGCTGCGCACCGAATGCCGCGTTGTCAGATAAGGCCTGAGAACACTGCCGGCGAGGTACCCAGCGAAGGCTGCAGCGACAGCCAGCAGCACGACCGATGCGACACTCACACCAGAATCGTACGTTCGATGGATAGCTCATATACGCAGGGTGCAGGCATTTCCCTGGTCGTCATAGTCCCCGTCGACAGTGTTCTTTCATCGTTCACCTACTGTTCCGAACGCGATCCCTATTTGCCGCCCTGATTTGCGACGGCTGCAGCCCCGGCGGCCGCGGCTTCGGGATCGAGGTATGTTCCGCCCGGGTTCGACGGCACGAGCTTCCCGTCTCCCTCACGGAAGTCGTACTGCAACGGAATACCCGTCGGGATATTGAGCCCGGCGATGTCGGCGTCGGAAACTTCGTCGAGGTATTTCACCAGTGCACGCAACGAGTTGCCGTGTGCGGCGACAAGGACGGTCTTGCCCGCCTTCAAGTCGGCCACAATGGTCTCCTCGAAGTACGGAATGAGCCGGTCCACGACGTTCTCGAGGCATTCCGTCAACGGGACGCTGGGCAGATCGGCGTAGCGCGGGTCTGCGTCCTGACTGTATTCGCTACCCGCTTCGATCGCGGGGGGCGGAGTGTCGTAGCTACGACGCCACAGCATGAACTGCTCGTCGCCGTACTTGTCCTTGGTCTCTGCCTTGTTCAATCCCTGCAGCGCACCGTAGTGACGCTCGTTCAGGCGCCAATCGCGGACGACGGGGATCCAATGCCGATTCGCGGCGTCGAGCGCGAGGTTTGCTGTACTGATCGCGCGACGCAGCAGCGAGGTGTAGAGCACATCGGGGAGCACACCTGCCTCGACAAGGAGCTCGCCTGCGCGCTTGCCCTCGACCTCACCCTTTTCCGTCAAGCGCACATCCACCCATCCGGTGAACTGGTTCGAGAAATTCCATTCACTCTCGCCGTGGCGGAGCAGAATCAAGGTTCCGATACTCATGGGATCAGTTTCTCATGTCCCGCGTCGCCGTGCCTGCCCACCATGAGGGGGTCGTCATCGCCCGTGGACTCCGCACCCCTTTTGCCAACTCCCCCGCCCCATCCACCTCCGAGAAGAGACACTAGGTCGACAAAAAAGGTGCAAGGTTCGGCTGTGAGGTCGACGAGCGCAGCTGGCGATCAAGAAACCTTCGACTTTCGGAATCGCTCTGCCAACGGTGGCGGCCTGAGCATCTCCGCCGAACCCGCAGCGGCAAGAGCCGAACGACCAGAGGGATTATCCCTGAGGAAGTTCACTAGTCCGAGCAGAGCATTCGGCTCGGACACCATGCAGTACGCGAGCACGACCAGTTCGCCATTCTGATCCTGTCCGACCCGCTTGTTATCAAGGGCGGCATTGTGATGCCGCAGACGGATTATCGGGTTCGCGACTGACTTGCCAACGTTAACGACATAGTCGTCGGCAACGACGTCGTCGATTTCCTCCCAAGCGAGAAAACTATCTACGACCTGCACTCGGCCGAACCGCCATTTCGCTACCGTCCGGTGAAGACCGCTTTCGAATATCGACACGGTCGCAACATTGCGTAGAAGTAAAAGCAGTAGTAGTGCGGCTAACAGAACGACGCCTGCCGCACCGGCGAACAGTGCACCTGTACGACTGTCACGACCCACGGGTAGAAGTGTCGCCCCCTGACCAGCGGTCCACACGAAAACCGCTGCGAACCCGTACGTCATCGCCCCAGCCAAAACAGACAACATAGCCGCATAGGTCAGGCGTTGCTGTCCGATTTCGACACCCCCACCATAGAGCGGGTGGTCACAGCTTCTCACGCGTGGAGAAAGTGACATGTGCCGAATACCCGCTGTACCCAATATGTGCGCCGTCATGATCACGAACACAAGGGCCAGGCCGACGAATCCTGCAGTTGCCAGGCCACTTCCGTTTGCAACTCCCTTGAACAACGCTACGAAAACCAGCACAGCGAAGCCCGCAATGAACGCTGCAGTCAAGAACCCCGTCCACACGATCCTCTGTGGCCATCGCGGAATCCATTGAAGCGCAGGAAGATCGGCGCGAGGTTGCGGAATCTCTTCTTTAGGACCCATGTCAATCCCAGATCTTCTGCATAACCTTGGAACCGCCATAGGCAACGACACCGCCCAGGGCCGCATCAACCCCGACGCCTATCGCAGTGCCACGACGGGAATCGGGATCGCCAGTCCCACGACTCCACCGGAGATCAAACCGATCACGAAACTTTCGATTTTGGGAAGCGCTCCGCCAACGGAGGCGGCCTGAGCATCTCTCTCGACTCTGGAGAGGCAAGGACCGAACGATCAGACGGGTTTTCCCTGAGGAAGTTCACCAATCCGAGTAAAGCGTTCGGCTCAGAAACCATGTGGTAGGCCAAGATCACCATCTCACCTTCACGATCCTGCCCTACGCGTTGACCGTCGAGCTCGGGTTTGTGGTGCAAGAGTCGGATTATCGGATTCGCAGCTGACCTGCCGGCGTTCACCACATACTCATCGGCAACGACGTCGTCGATCTCATCCCAAGGCAGGAAGCTGTCGACGGTATTCACCCATGCAAAGCTCCATCGCTTTACCGACCGATGCACTCCTCGCTCGTGGAGGGTGATGGTACTGACGTTGCGTACTAACAGAAGCAGAAGTAGCGCCACGAAAAGTACAACCGCGATGCAGGATGCGTACAGCGCACCAGATTGCCCATCTCGGCCCGCAGGCAGCAACTGCTCCCCGTATCCGCGCTTCCATGAAAAAGCCGCCAGCGTCGCATATACGGCGATCCCACCAATTGCAGTGATAAGGATGATGTACACGAAGCGTCGTTGCGCTATGCGAATACCCGATCCGTACAACGGATCCACATGCCCCCTCACTCGGCGAGGTAGTCCAAGATTACGGAAACCTGCATCAGCAACAATTCCGACTGCAATCAACGCACAGGCGAACCCCACCGCGGTGAGCCCGACAGCGGCGACGGGATTTCCATCGCCTACTGCCTTGAGAAAAACAACGGGAGTTAGTAATGCGAAGAAACCTACTAGCAGAGCCGACAGCACTCCTATCCATCGAATTTTCTGCGGCCATCGTGGAATCCACTCCAGCAGAAGAAGTTTCATAACTCCTTCATTTGACAGCTCGTCTGTGCTCATACTAATCCCATATTGACTGCAGAAATTTGGATCCAGCCCAACCGACTCCGCCGCCAACTACTGCGCCGACTCCGACGCCGACGGCGGTACTGAGGACCGGTATAGGTATAAACGTTCCGGCGATACCCCCAACCCATGTGCCCACATATGTGCCCGCAGCAAATGCCCCTGCTGCTGCAGCTCCCTCTGTCACAATCGCTTTGGTCGGACTCATTCCTCCTGCGATATCGTTATTGATCGCTGGAATAACTCCCAAAACTGCCCCTGCGGGGCCGAGTCTTTTGCCAATCAGTTTGCCCACGTCGTCGACCGAGCTCACCGCCGCTTTGGTCAGTCCTTTCTCCGTGACGTCAGTCATCACACCGATTGTTGCCGAAGCGAAAGTGGCTGGATAATCGGGCTGCCATGAAAATCCGCCGTCTGCATCCTCGACAACACTTCCGTTGCTGCTCAGAAGTGCAAGCTTCTGCGCGGCTCCGATATGTGGTGCCAGCCTCGACGAGACGCCTTCCGCGGCCGCTTCTGCTTGCCGCAAGGCATCGAGCAACTGCCGTGTCAGTTCGGCCGCTTCCAACCGCAATGCCAATACAGCATCCTCAGAGGCTGGGCCCGTAATTACAGCAAAACAATGCGATCATTTTATCTGCATTTACCATGCCAGAATTTTCTACATCGAAGCATCGCGTTGTAGCATCCGCGACCACCTCAACGACGCGAGTTCGAAAACCGTTTACAACTCCACCGGCCCCCGTGAATTCGTCAGCGAGGGACTGAATAACCTCCGCTACCGAACTTACGAGCGAGCACTCGCCGACCACCCTCTCCGCGGCCGCGATAGCTGCTTCACCGTGCCAAGTATCGGCAAGTGCATTCTGCTCCTGCAGAATTCCCGCACGCTGAGAGTCCAGAGCCGAAACAAGTTGATGTAAATGCCGTCCGGCATTTATGAGCAATGCAGGCTTCCAGCTCGAAACCTCGGAGACCGTTAGCGTCATCGACCGGTGTCCATCGATTGCAACTTCGAAACGAAGTCCTCTTCCGTGGTGTCGTAGGTTCCGGCGACACCGCTAGCCACCTGCGCAACGGCCTCCATCCGCCCGGATAGGCCGAGAACGGCGGTCGCCGCCGCACCAGATGCTGCGGCAACTGTGGCTTGGAATCCTGTGCCGGGCAAAGCACACTCCACCTCAGCGAACGGCGCTAGCACGTTCTGGATCTCGCGCGCCGCGCTTGCATTGCCGAGATATTCGGCGAACATGCACAGGATTTCAGTATCGACCATCAACGATTCCCCCAATCGTGATCCCCGACGGGCACTCTATCTCGAGCAAACACGTTCGTAGACGACGAGAGCGGCGAAACACCGTGCGCATAGAGTCAGAAACGCTGCGAGCCGGGCGAATACCGCGCTGCCACTACTCCCGAGCTGACCGAAAGTTCAGTAGCCTTGAGACTCTCAGTTTCCGGACGCAGACTTCGCACCCGTAATACCGACCTGCGCGCCCAATTTAGATCCGAGCACGGACGCGGGGTCGGGAACAACGATGCGAAGTGCCGGTGTACCCGCCAGCTGGTCATTGAATTATCCACCCACACAACAGCAATGCCCCCTATCCGATTGGATAAGGGGCATTGATGGCAATGTCTACTTGGCAGGTTCGGCTGCCCGCAGATCCTTCCGCAAGATCTTGCCTGCTGCCGACTTCGGTACGACGTCGATGAACTCGACCTTGCGCACCTTCTTGTGCGGTGAGACGCGCTCGGCGACGAATGCCATGACAGCATCCTCGTCGATCGTCGAATCGGCCTGACGTACGACGAACGCCTTGGGGACCTCTTCGCCTTCGTCGTCCAGCACGCCGATGACAGCCGCGTCGGCGATCTCGGGGTGTGTGAGGAGCAACGACTCGAGCTCGGCCGGCGGCACTTGGTAACCCTTGTACTTGATGAGTTCCTTGAGACGGTCGACGATGTAGACGACGCCTTCCGGGTTCACTACCGCGATATCACCGGTGTGCAGGAAGCCGTCGTCGTCGAGCGTTTCGGCGGTCGCCGCGGGGTTGTTGAGGTAACCCAGCATGACGTTCGGCCCCTTGACCCACAGCTCACCGGGCTTGGACAGCCCTTCGGTGGGCAGTTCGATTTCTTCGAGGCTTACCGGATCGACCAGCTTGTTGACGGTGTTTGCGAGCGGCAGCCCGACTGAGCTGAGCGGCATGTCGTCACGGTCGAACGGGATTGCGTGGCTGACAGGGCTGAGCTCGCTCATTCCGTATCCCTGACGGACACGAGTGCCCAGACGCTTGGCGACGGCCTTGCCGAGCTCTTCGTCGAGGGAGGCGGCCCCGGAGAAGATGGTGTGGACGCTGGACAGGTCGTACTTGTCGATCAACGGATGCTTTGCCAGTGCGACGGCAATGGGCGGCGCGATGAACAAGAACGTGAGCTTCTGTTCCTGGATGTTGCGAAGAAATTCGACGAGGTCGAACTTGGGCATCGTCACCAGACTTGCACGCATCTTCAACGCGATGTTGAGCAGCACGGTCAGGCCATAGATGTGGAAGAACGGCAGCACGGCGAGGATTCGGTCGTCGGTGGTGATGCCAACGAGCGGCTCCATCTGAGCGACATTGGCCACGAGGTTGCGGTGCGTGAGAATTACGCCCTTGGGCACACCTGTTGTTCCGGATGAGTACGGCAGGACGGCGATGTGCGTCGATGGGTCGAACGAGACCTCCGGCGCCGGAGCCCCCTGGGTGAGGAGGTCTTTCAGGTTCGGGTGGCCTTCGGCGCCGTCGATCACGATGACGTGATCGTCGGGGATACCGACCTTTTCGGCCGCGGCCTTGGCCTGCGGGTAGAGCGGCGAGACGGTGAACAGGAACTTCGCGCCCGAGCCGGTGAGCTGCTTGGCAATGTCCTCGGCTGTGTACAGGGCGTTGATGGTGGTCGCTGTGCCGCCAGCGCGCAGGATCCCGTGCAGGACCGAAGCGAATGCCGGTACGTTCGGCAAGTGCACGCCGACGACGTCGCCGACCTCGAGCCCACGTGCTGCCAGCGCGCCGGCGATGCCATTGATCTGGCCGATCAGAGCCTGGTAGCTGGTGACTGCCCCCGAGGGACCGTCTACCAGTGCAGGCTTCTCCATTTCGGCGTCCGAGATGGACCCGAAGAGATAGTCGTAAACACTGAGATTCGGAATCTCTACATCGGGAAAGGGACTGTTGAAGCTCATTGATCTCCTTCGAACAAGCTGAGGCAAGATGCCAAAACCCTACAACGAAGGCAGTCAAAACAGACAGGAGCCCTGTTTTCGATTCAGCCGGCCGCCCTACTCGTCGAGACAGCACTCGGGGTCGGGATGCTCACGGCGTTGGTCCGATAGACACCGCAGCCGGTGCTACTCGTCTTTGCCTTCCTTGTCGATCAGATGCTCGAACGCTTTGAGATTTGCGAGCGACTCGCCGCGCGACACCCGCCACGCCCACTCACGTTTGATCGACGCCGCGAAACCGAGTTCGAGAAGAACGTTGAAGTCGCCATCGGCAGCTTCGAGCACCTGACCGAGAACCCGGTCGATCTCGTCAGCCGTCACCGCGTGCAGTGACATCCGCCCGACGAGGTAGATATCGCCGACCTTGTCGATTGTGTAGTGCACTCCGTACAGTCTGCGATTTCGTCGCAGCAGGTACTTGTAGACGGCCTCGAAGTTCTCGTCCACCTTGCGGCAGACGAATGCTTCGGTTCGCACTCCATGGTTCCCGACGGTCAGCACTGCCGTCGTCTTGAGTCTGCGTTCACCGGGCAATTCGACGGCAAACGAGTTATCACCTTTGCGTTGGTACTCGAGCTCTCGCTCTTTGAGTACCGAATCGATGAGAGAGACCGTATCGCTCATGCCTTGACCACTCCTGTTCTGCGCAGTTTCCAAAGTCCTCGTGCACGTCGTGGCGAGAACTCGCTCGGACTCTCGTGCTTGTCGAAATGAAACCTTGCGGCCCGGTAGCTTTCGAGCAGCCCCTCGGCCGTGTGCTCCCACGAAAAATCGGCGGCGTGCACTGGGGCCGCAGATGCCATGCGGGAGAGCGCGTCGGGGTCCCGAACCATGCTGCCCAGGGCCGTCGCCCAGTCTTCGGTTCGGTGACCTCGAACAAGCACACCGGTCTCTCCGGATCTGACTGCCACCCCGAGGCCTCCGACGTCCGCGGCGATCACCGGGGTCCCACTCGCCTGTGCCTCGATGGCTACGAGTCCGAACGATTCGTTGTAACTCGGAACCGCCACCACGTCCGCAGCGCGATAGATCTTCACCAGTTGAGCCGACGGCTGTGGCGGCAGGTACGTCACACGCGCTGTGATCCCGAGTTCCGACGCGAGTTCGATCAGGCTGTTCGGTCGATCGAGACCGCTTCCCGACGGTCCTCCGACGACGAGCACTCGCAACGGCAGATGGGGTTCGCGGCGAACGAGTTCGGCAGCTGCACGCAACAACACATCGGGAGCTTTCAGTGGCTGCACTCGCCCGACGAAAGCGACGACGATCTCGCGCGGGTCGATGCCGAATTCTCGGCGCGCGGCGAGTTTGTCGCCTGGGCGATATCGGTTGAGATCTGCACCCGGTGCGACGACGTCGATCGAATCGGGTCGGGCGCCGTAGATCTCGATGAGCTGTTGGGCTTCCTGACTCGTGTTCGCGATGAGGCGATCAGCCTCCGCGACGACTTGCTGCTCGCCGATCTGTCGCGTAGCAGGTTCAGGAGAATCTCCCACCGCGAGCGAGGCGTTCTTGACGGCGGCGAGTGTGTGCGCCGTGTGTACGAGTGGTACGCCCCAACGGTCCCGCGCAAGCCATCCCACCTGGCCGGACAGCCAATAGTGCGAGTGAATGAGGTCGTAGTATCCGGCGTCGTGACGGGCTTCTTCACGCAGGACGCCCGCAGCGAAAGCGCAGAGTTGCGTCGGCAGATCCTGTTTGTCGAGTCCGTCGAACGGCCCGGCGATGATGTTGCGCACGAGCACACCAGGAGCGGCTTCGCTCACCGGCTCGTCTGCCGACGACGTCGCCCGGGTGAAGATCTCGACCTCGACTCCGCGCCTGGCCAGGTCCTTGGCACTCTGCAGAACGTAGACATTCATACCGCCTGCGTCGCCCTTACCGGGCTGCGCCATCGGTGAGGTATGCAAGGACAACACTGCAACCCGGTTCAGCTGGCGACCACTCACCTCTCCAGTCTGCACTCCCCCGCCGCGGGCGTGTTCGGCGAGGGCTCCGGAGTTTGCCGTTGGGTCGCCGGAACACCTGCAAGATCGCGTGGTCACAGCCCCTGGGCGAAGGCTGCGACCTCGGTGAGAAATCGATCGGGATCGGCGACGAACGGGCCATGATCGACGCCTTCCCAGTACGACTCCACTGCCTGCGGGATCAACGACGCTGCATGCTTGCCTGCCGAGACGTCGACGACGGTGTCCTCGGCGCCGTGCACTACCAGTGCTGGAACATCGAGGCCGCGCAGGACGTCGTCGTTCGAAACTGTCCGATCGAACAGCGCTGCACGCACGCGGGGGGCGGTCGAGAGCGTCAGCCCGAACAGCGCTTGAGCCGCGGTGCCCTTACCTCCGACCGCCCCGCTCTCGACGGGTCCGGTGAGCGCACTACCGAAGCCTCCGAGCGCTTTGATCGCGGTGCGCGGATCTTCGGCCATGGCATCGGGGATGGCCGCTCGCATCGACGTCCCGACGTGTCCGCCTGCCTCACCCTTACCCATGCTGGTGATCGCGCCGACAAACACGACTCCGGAAATGACGTCGGTGCCGTGTTCGGCGATGTAGTCACAGATGACGAGTCCGCCGTAGGACCAGCCGAGCAGAATGGCATCCGGCCGTGCGCCCTCCGCGGTGAGCACAGCATGCACGTCGCCCGCCCAGTTGGCCGAGTTGTCGTACCCACCGTCCGGAGCGTCCGAATAGCCGTGACCGCGCAGATCCACCGCGATGACCCGGAACTGCGCCGCGAGTTCGCGCAGCAGACCCTCGCCCCAGCATGCGGACGACTGCGCCCAGCCGTGCAGAAGGATCAACGGCCTGTTCGACGAATCCCCCGAGACGCGATAGACGATGTTTGTTCCGTCGATCCCGCGCGCCTGCCGTACCGGTCCCACATCAGTGTTTGACATAGCTCTCATCCTTACCGCACAACGAGGCCGGTGAGACAGCAGCCCTTCGCGTAGTTGAATTCGGTCACAGGATCGCCACTGCTGGGCCTTCGACCTGCAAATGCCGACGTCTACGATCGAAGCCATGACACTGCCTGATCACATCTCGTCCGAGTCCCGCATTGCTGTCGTCACCGGGGCAAGCTCGGGGATCGGTGAAGCCACCGCGCGTCAGCTCGCCGAGCAGGGGTACCACGTCATCGTCGGCGCACGCAGGATCGATCGTCTCGAAAAGCTCGCCGCCGAAATCGGCGGTACTGCATTGGAATTGGATGTCACCGACGAGGACTCTGTCGCGGCATTCACCGCAGTCATTCCTCGCGTGCACATTTTGATCAACAATGCGGGCGGCGCCAAAGGACTCGCCCCCGTCATCGACGCAGACCTCGACGACTGGCGCTGGATGTGGGAGACGAACGTGCTCGGCACTCTGCGCGTCACCAAGGCATTGCTTTCCAAGCTCATCGAATCCGGCGACGGGTTGATTGTCACCGTCACGTCGACGGCTGCATTCTCGGCTTACGACAACGGGTCGGGCTATACCTCGGCAAAGCACGCACAGGCGGTACTGCACCGCACCCTTCGCGGCGAATTGCTCGGCCAACCGGTTCGACTCACCGAAATCGCGCCAGGGGCCGTCGAGACCGAATTCTCTCTGGTGCGATTCGATGGGGACGAGGCCAAGGCCGACGCCGTCTATCAGGGCATCACGCCTCTCGCCGCAAAGGACATCGCCGAGGTGATCGGCTTTGTCGCCTCACGACCATCGCACGTCAACCTCGACCAGATCATCATCAAGCCGCGGGATCAGGCCGAACCGGGACGCTTCGCACGCAAGTAGGCCGCTCCGGCTCAAAGTTCGGACATCGACTCCCAAGTCGGCCAGTCGATTGCCCAGTCGTACAGATCGCCGTCGGCAGCCGACAGTTCGATCGAGGTGCCCGTCACCTCCACCGGATCTCCGTACAGCGCCATGCCGAAGTACTTCTGAGCATCCGCGTCGGAGAGGTTGATACAGCCGTTGGTGACGTTGGACGCCCCTTGCACACCCGTGGTTTGTGGGTTGGCGTGAATGAACTCGCCGTTGTTGGAGATTCGGACGGCCCACCGCTCGCGCACGTTCTCGTAGAACGGCGGATTCGACATCAGGAAGTCCTCGTGCTTCTCCGTGACCACGTGGATACCGGAGCGGGTCACGTTGCGTGGTTCGTCGCCCTCGCCATAGCTGACGGGGATGTCCATCACGGTTTGGCCGTCGCGCACCACCCTCATACGGTGACTCGGCGCGGCGGCCTTGACGATTTGACTACGCCCGATGGTGAAGTTCAGGGTCACGTCGTCGGCTCCGTAGTTGCCCTCGCCGTAGTCGACTCCGTAGAGGTTCGCCGTCACGGACACTCTCGTGTCGGGTGTCCAGTAATTGGTCGGCCGCCAGTGCACGCGTGATCCGTTGTCGTCGGGGAACCATGCCCAACCGCCGGGTGTCGGCGGATCGGTGGTTACCGTCAAAGTCTCCTCGACGGCTGCCTTGTCCTCGATCGCCTGATCGAACTTCAGGACTATCGGTGCCCCGATACCCACTTCTTGGCCGTCGCCGATGTTGGTGCTCACCGATGTCCGACTATCCGGCGTCACGGTGGTGAATCTGCCGTCGACGGTCACAGTCTTACCGTCGGTACCGACTGCGTTTCCGGCCCACGTGTACGTCGATCCGTACCCGAGGGGCTCCGTGATGGCGTACGACGCTTTGTCCGGCGCCAGGGTGCCCTCGACGGTTTTGCCTTCGGGGTTGCTGAGGACGGCGTCGGTCAGGGTCCCGTCGGTCACCGATAGCGAGATGGGCGCGATGGGGCTGACATCCGTTGCTCCCGATGCCGGATTCTGGGCGATCTCGGCAATCGGCGGCGACTCCATGGCAGCTTCCGCGGTACCCGAGGAACCGCTACCGCTCCCGACGGTGCAGCCGGCCACCAGTGCCGCCAACGCGGCGAACACTGTGACTATCCACAGCAAACGCGTCCGTTTTGTCCATTCTACCTGCTCATGCACGCTTTCCAACGTACTCGCGCACAACTGGCTGTCCACCATAGATAGCGCAGTGCACGCAGATTCACCCTCTGCGACCTGTGCGGGGTCTGTTTACGCTTCCAATTTTTTCGATCTCAATTCGTGCCCCTTCGACGTCAGGCATCGACCGGTGTCCAGGTTCCAGTCCCAACCGTGCAAATTGCACGTCAGCTTGTTGCCCTCGACGACCCCGAATTTCGACAGATCGGCCTTCAGGTGCGGGCAACGCTTCTGAATTTCGTAGCCGTCCTTGACGATGGTCGAGGTGTCGTCCCGCGCCTCGGCGAACCAACCATCGGCGTACGCAATTCGCTCGTCCGTCAGACACTTGAAAAACGTGTAAAGGAATTCGTTGTACCCACCGACACGGCGAGCGCGGAAGCGCGTGGACAGGAACACCGAGTTCACCCAGTCCGGTTCCTTGTCGCGCACGACGGTACGAACCAACTCCGGGGCGATCGTAAAGCTGTAACGAAAACGCTCTTTCGTGATCGGCTCGCGGACGATTCTCTTCGGGAAATCGACTACGACGGTCTCCTCGCCGAGCATCAATGCGACCGGGTATCCGATGCCGTCGCAGATCTGGTCGGTCTGAATCATGATCGGCTCGAACAACTCTCGCAGCGGCCCAAGGAGCGGTTCTCCCTCCGCCGGCGCCCAGGCTGCCTTCTCGGCCGCGATAACGCCGGCCTGACGCTGCGCATACGCCTCGATGTACTCGGCCTTGCCGGTGGTGAAGATGGCCTCTACCTCGTCCACGGGTAGCGGATGATCGTGGGCAAGGAGCTCGCTTCCCTCGAACGTCGAAGTAGTGCCCGGCATCATCAACAGACCCTTGTCATGACCGTTTCGTCGCATCTGATCGAGGAACACCATTTGATCCGGGAAAATGTTCGACGGGTCCTCGTAGACGTCGTTGAGGAATCTCAACTCATCGTCGAGGAAGCACGGCGGACCGGCCGATGGGATCACCCACGTCGCACCGATCTGTTCGATGTACTGCCGCGCACGATCCATCTGCCGCTGGCGTTTCTGCACTCCGAACGACTTCTTGGCGCGAGCGACCATGTCGTAGACCATCGGATACCAGATAGCCCCCGAGTACTGCAGCATGTGGACGTCGACGTGCCCGAACTGTTCCGTCAACACCTCCAGGTCGACGGGCCGGGCGTCGTTCATGTTGAAGGCAACTGTCTTGCCGTCGGACACCACCAACCCGGAGTCCCCGATGGGACCGTCTGCCGGAGCGCGCAGCGCGATGATCATGATGTCCAGGTCGCCCTTGGGCCCGGACAACCGATGCTTGACCGACGTCGTCGTCTCGAAGAACTTGTGAAAACCCAGCTTCTCCAACTCGTGCTTGAGATCGGGCACCGGGTAGTCCGGCAGCAGGACCGTGGTGTCCTTGTTCACATGATCGGCGAGGTTCCGCGGATCGAAGTGGTCCTTGTGCAGGTGCGAGACATAGAGGTAGTCGCAGTCGCCGAGAGTGTCCCAGTCGAGTTGCGAGTTGTCCGGGAACGGGAACCACGAGGTGAAGTAGGCGGGGTTGACCCACGGGTCACACAGAATGCTGCCCGCATCGGTCTGTATGTGGAATCCTGCGTGCCCGACGCTTGTGACCTGCAAAGAACTACTCCTGTCAATCAACACTGCACTTCAATCACTGCACTTCGTGCGGCTTTGCTGCACGAACGTCACCACTGAACTCGATGTTAAGCGCTAGGTCGTCACATCAACTCAGTGCGCAACCAACGAGATCGCATTCCGGAGTCAACGTGATCCCGAACTCTGCTTGCACGCCGCCACGGATGTGCGACGCCAATGCCATGACGTCTGCTGTCGACGCCCCGCCGCGGTTGGTGATCGCCAGCACGTGCTTGGTCGAGAGCGAGACCGTACCGTTGCCGAACTCGCGGCCGTACCCATGCGCGAATCCGGCGTTCTGGATCAGCCAGGCGGCATGGATCTTGATGCCGGACGGGTCAGGGTATTGCGGCGCACGTGCAGCACTCTCCGGAACTTCCGTCAGGACGGGGTTCAGGAAGAACGAGCCCACGCTCCACGTGTCGTGATCGGCGGCGTCGAGAACCATGCCCTTTTGCCCTCGCAGATCGAGGACCGCTTCGCGGACGTCCTTCGCTGCGACGGTGTCTCCGATCGTCACACCGAGCCGATCTGCCAGTCCTGCGTAGCGAACCGGGTCGGAGACGGTCGATCGGCGTAGCGACATCGTGGTGTCGAGGATGACGTAGCGGGAGGAATGCTTGAACACCGATTGGCGATGGAGTCCGAATCCGCAGCGCTCCGGCGTCCACTTGGATCTCTCTCGTGTTTCCCGGTCGTACACGGTGAGACTTTCCAGCACGTCGGAGGTGACGGTTCCGTAGGCGCCGACATTTTGCACCGGCGTTGCGCCGGTGAGTCCGGGGATACCCGAGAGTGCTTCGATACCGGCCAGCCCCTCGTCGAGAGCAACAGCGACTATCGGATCCCACCGCTCGCCCGCGGCTACCCACATCGAATCGCCATCGACCCGTACCCCGGCCGTCTCGACCTTCACTACGAGGCCGTCGAATCCTTGATCCCCCACGACGAGGTTGGATCCGCCACCGATCAACAACACTGGAGTTCCCGACGCATCGGCGTCCTGGACCAGGGAGACCAACTCGTCGGATGTACTTGCGATGGCGAACTCACGAGCCGGGCCGCCGAGGCGCATGGTGGTGAGCTCGGAGATTGCGGTAGACACGAGAGTCCAGGGTACCGGTCTTCCAAGGGAGTCGGACCCACGCGGTAACCTCCCGCGTATGCCTCGCCCCTTCGCGCACAGCGCGTCCGTACCCGCACCTGTCGACTTGGTGCATGCCGCGCTCGTATCCGAGCAGTACTGGAAAGACCGGATCGACGAGATCGGTGGCCCGAGCGCCGAGTTGCTGAGCGTCACTGCACTCAACGGAACGATCAGCGTCGTCATGTCGCAGTCCGTCCCCGAGGACGAACTGCCTGCTGCGGTCACCGCGTTCAAGAAGGGCCCACTGATCATCGAGCGCACCGAGACGTGGGGCCCCCTTGGCGGTAACCGCGCCGAGGGCAAGTTCGGCGCAACGGTGGAGGGCGCTCCCGCTGCAATCTCGGGAACGACCCTGCTCGAGGGGAACGCCGAGACGTCGACCATGTCGATGTCAGGCACCACAGAGGTAAAGGTCCCGATCTTCGGCGGCAAGATCGAAGAAATGATCAGCGAGCAAATACTCTCTCTCATCGACGACGAACACGGCTTCACCGGCAACTGGATCCAGAAGAACCTGCGGTAGCCGCGGGGCGTCTACTCACAAGTAGGTGTCTTGGGCGACCCCCAGCTTTGCCGGTACCCTGTTCGACTATGGCGCGCCGCATGAACTACTCAGCCCGGTTCACCTACTCCACGGAGCAGGTGTACGCCGCTCTGTCCAGTCGTGATCACTGGGATGCTCGCATCGAAGAGATGAAGAAGTACTCCGAGAACGAACTGAAAAGCTTCGAGGTCGGCGACGAGGGAATCGACGTCGTGATGCACCACATCATTCCGCGGACCGAACTGCCCGACATAGCGCAGACCGTCATGAAGAAGGACATGGTCATCACTCGGAGCGTTCATGTGGCTCCGTTCAGCGAGACGACCGAGGGTCAGTACGGCGCATCGAGTCCGGCCGGTCCCGGCAGCTTGAAGGGCACTATGTCGTTGTTCGCGACGGAGACTGGTTCGACGCTGCGTACCTCCTCGGAGGCCAAGGTTTTCCTTCCGTTCATCGGCGGCAAACTGGAACAGCTGATGCTCGTCAACCTGATCGACCTCTGGCGCGGTGAGGGTGAAGTGACAGCC
>JBBSSG010000038.1:0-24883 GCA_038242295.1 Mycobacteriales bacterium
CCGCTACGTCGCGATCGAGCCGACCGTCGCGCGCCAGATGCACCTCGGACATCCCACCGAAGCCGAGAATCTCGCCCAGCTCGTAGCGGGAAGAAAGCATGCGGGGAGTCGTCATCGCTGTCCTTGTCGATCAGGGTCGAAAAGATTGTTCGGGGCTGCCTCGGGATCGATCTCTGCATCGCCGTCATCTCCGAGTCCGGGGATAGTAGGCAACGTGAAACGCGGGGTCGTCGAGTTGGCTTCGGCAGCACTGGTGGTCGCCGTCGAGGACTCGACGGTCGTGGTGGGCGCCTCAGTAGTTGTCGTCGTCGGTTCCGGCGTAGTGGTCGTCGGTTGCGTCGTCGTCGTGACTTCTTCGGTGGTGGTGACCTCGGTAGTCGTGGTGACCGGCTGCTGCGTCGTCGTCGTGACTTTCGTCGTGGTGACGGGGCTGAACGGTGCCGGAATCTCTTCCGGACGGTTGAGGAGAACGAAACCACCGATGATGAGCGCAAGCAACAGCAGACCCCCGCCGCCCCAGGCCAGCGCCTTCTGCGCGGACGACATCCCGGTCGCCTCATCGGAGGCTGCCGCCGGCGTTCCCGTTCTCGGACCCGAGTATTCGTTCTGCGAAGTCGGCATCATCGAAGTGCTGCTCGGGGCGGGGACTACGCCTGGCATCGGAACTCGTCCGGTTCCCGGTCCTGGACCGTTGCCAGGCGCCGGCGGCCTACGACCTGCACGGACCGCGGCCACGGCGTCGGCGAACTCCCCGCCACTGCCGTATCGCGCGGTCGGATCCTTGGCCAGGGTGATATCGATGAGTTCGCGGACGCCGGCGGGAAGGTCCGCCGGCAACGGTGCCGGCGTCTCACGTACATGCTTCATCGCGACCGTCAGGGCACCGTCTCCGACGAACGGACGTATTCCCGACAGCACCTCGTAGCCGACGATCCCGAGAGAGTAGACGTCGCTGGCCGACGTCGCCTCCTCGCCCAAAGCCTGCTCAGGAGCGATGTACTGGGCGGTGCCCATGACCATGCCAGTCTTGGTCACCGGCGAGGCATCGACTGCCTTGGCGATACCGAAGTCAGTGATCTTGACCTGACCAGCGGGTGTGATGAGTATGTTGCCCGGTTTGACATCGCGGTGGACTACACCGGCAGAGTGCGCGACTTGCAGCGAACGTCCGGTCTGCTCGAGCATGTCGAGGGCATGACCGAGTGGAAGCCTGCCGATACGACTGAGAACCGCGTTGAGAGGCTCGCCGTTGACGAGCTCCATCACCAGGTAGGCCAGGGACTCGCCTGCTTCGGCGCGTGTCTCACCGTAGTCGTAGACGCCCGCGATACCAGGATGGTTGAGCTGCGCGGTCGTACGCGCTTCGAAGCGGAAGCGCTGCAGAAACTCTGGATCTTCCGAGAACTCTGCTTTGAGCACCTTGACCGCGACCTTGCGGTCGAGACGGTTGTCCATCGCCTCCCACACTTGGCCCATTCCGCCCGTTGCGATCAACCGCAACAGACGGTAGCGCTGTGCTATTACTGCACCATTTTTCAGTGGCACTTACGTCACCTCCCCTGCAATCCGGCGGCGATGACCGCTCGCCCGACCGGAGCGGCAACAGAACCACCGGTCGCGGCAAGAGCGCGGTCACCACCGTCTTCGACGATGACGGCAATAGCGATTTTCGGGTTCTCGGCTGGCGCAAAACCGATGTACCAGGCATGTGGTGGCGTGTTTCGTGGATCGGTTCCGTGCTCAGCCGTACCGGTCTTCGACGCGATCTGAACGCCCGGAATCTGGCCGCTACCGCCGGTGTTGTTCTCTGAACCGATCATGAGGCTGGTCAGCGTCGCAGCCGTTTCCGAGCTGATTGCCTGACCCTCGGACTGAGGTGTTGTCGTCGACAGATTCGACAGGTCGGGCGCCTGCAACTGGCTGACCATCTGCGGAGCCATGCGCACTCCGCCGTTGGCGACTGTTGCGGCAATGATGGCGTCCTGGAGCGGGGTTAATGCGACGTCGCGCTGGCCGATGCTGGACTGGCCCAAAGCTGCATCGTCGGGGATCGGACCGATTGTGCTGTCAGCGACAGGTAAAGACAGCGACGGGCTGTCGGAGCCGATTCCGAACGCCTCGGCCGTATTGCGCATTGCGTCGGCTCCGGTCTTGATGCCCAATTCGACGAACGCGGTGTTGCACGAGCGCGCGAAAGCTTCACGAAGCGATGCAGTCTGACCGCCGCCGCATGTGCTCCCGTTGTAGTTCTCCAGCGTTGTCGACGTATCCGGCAGTGTGATCGTGGGTGCGGCAGTGAGCTGGTCATCGGGGGTAGCACCCTCTTCGAGAGCCGCGGCCGTCACGAGAACCTTGAAGGTGGACCCGGGTGGGTAGGTCGCCGAAATCGCGCGGTTCAACAACGGCTTTTTCGGATCTGCATTCAACGCATCCCAGGTATCGGAGGTCTGCTCGCCGTCGTGGCTCGCCAACAGGTTGGGGTCGTAGCTGGGTGAACTGGCCAACGCCAGGACTCTCCCGGTCGATGGCTCGAGCGCAACTACAGCCCCGGTGTAGCCGCGCGAAGACAACTGGTCGTAGGCGACCTGCTGTACGACGGGATCGATGGTCGTGACGACATTGCCGCCGCGTGGATCACGGCCAGAGATCAGGTCGAACAACCGTCGTCCGAACAGCCGGTCGTCGGATCCGTTGAGTAATTCGTCTTCGGTACGTTCGAGGCCCGCGCTGGAGTAGAGCATGGAGTAGAAGCCGGTGATAGGGGCGTTGGCCTGCGGACTGTTCGGTGCAACCTGGTTCGGGGGATACGTGCGCAAGTACCTGTATCGATCGTCGGTCGATACCGACGCCGCCAAAACCTGCCCACCGGCCGAGATCTGCCCGCGCTGACGGGAGTACTCGTCGAGCAATACCCGGGAGTTGCGTGGGTCGGATCGGAGGTCGTCGGCTTTGATCACTTGTAAGTACGTTGCGTTGGCAAGAAGCGCGACGATCATCACCATGACAGCGATGGAGACACGGCGGAGGGGAGTGTTCATGAGCGCTTCACCGCTTCGGTCGGCGCATCTGCGATCGACGCAGGCTTCTTCTTCGGCGTCGCAGGCTCACGGGCTGCGTTGGAAATCTTGATCAGTAGAGCAACGAGAAGGTAGTTGGCGAGAAGCGAGGATCCTCCATAAGACATGTATGGCGTGGTCAGACCCGTTAACGGGATTAGTTTGGTGACACCGCCGACAACGACGAACAGCTGGATCGCGATGGTGAACGACAATCCCGCAGCCAGAAGTTTGCCGAAACTGTCGCGGATGGCCAGCGCGGTTCGGAGACCACGAATGATGAACACCAAGTACAGCAATAGGACTGCAGCGAGTCCGATGAGGCCGAGTTCCTCGCCGACGGTGGCGATGATGAAGTCGGTCTTCGCGAACGGAACCTGTGACGGACGTCCGCTGCCGAGACCGGTGCCGGCTACACCGCCAGTGGCGAAGCTGAATATCGACTGCACGATCTGGTAACCGGTGTCGTTGTAGTCATCGAAGGGGTGTAGCCAGGTGTCGGTACGAATCTTGACGTGGCCGAATACCTGATACGCGAACAGAAAACCCACGATCAGCAGAGCGAATCCGATGATGAGCCAGCCGACGCGTTCGGTAGCGATGTAAATCATCACCAGAACCGTGCTGAAGATCAGCAGCGACGAGCCGAGGTCCTTCTCGAAGACCAGGACACCGACGGAGACGATCCATACGAGCAAGATCGGCCCAAGGTCGCGGGCCCGCGGAAAGTCCATCCCGAGTACGTGTTTGCCCGCAGTGGTGAACACCTCACGCTTGGCGACCAGCAGAGAAGCGAAGAAAATCAGCAGCAGGATCTTCGCGAACTCACCTGGCTGAATGCTGAAGCCCGGCAGTCTGATCCAAATTTTCGATCCGTTGACCTCGGAGAATGCCGCCGGCAACAATGCCGGGATGGCCAGTAGAACGAGACCGCACAGTCCAACGGTGTAGCTGTATCGGGCCAGCGTGCGATAGTCACGCAGCAGCACGAGCAGAGCGATGAAACCCGCGATCGCCAGCGTCGTCCACAGCACTTGCTGAGTGGCATCGGCGGACGGAATTTCCTGTCCGAGGTACGCCGCCGACTGCTGATCGCTGAGATCTAGTCGATGGATCAGCACCAGCCCGAGACCGTTGAGCAGAGCCACGATCGGAAGCAGTAGCGGATCTGCGTACGGCGCGAACTTTCGAACCGCCACATGCGCGATGGACACCAGTCCGAGATACGTGAGACCGTACTTCGCAAGGTCCCACGTGACGGCCTGCTCCTGACTTGCCTCGACCAGAACCAACGACAACGTTGTGATCACCACGGCGATTCCGAGGAGAAGCAACTCGACGTTTCGTCTGTTCGACACAATGGGCGCAGGCGCGAATCCTCCCGCTGGACTTGGAAACGAAGCCCCCGCAGATGGATCGGAACTCATCAAGTACCGGCCCTGCAGTTCTGGCCGGGCACCTGCGGCGTGGTCGGTTTGGGTGCTGTGGTCGTTGCGGGCGGTGCAGGCGGGGCGGGAGGTGCGCCGGGAGCTACTGGAGCGGGGGGTGCCGCCGGGTCGATCGCTGGGGCGGGCGGTGCAGCAGGTTCGGTTGTGGCAACGGTTTCGGCTGCGCTCTCACAGAGAGGCAAAAGATCACCGGAGGCGAGTCGGTTCATCTGACCGTCAGCCTTCTGCAACTTGCCGGATGGAAGTCCGGCCCTGACCTGCTCGCGCGCCGTGGGAACAAGATCGTCGATCTCGAATACGTTGCACCCGTCCGGAACGGCGTCGGGGTCTGTCAGCTTCAGAGCGCCCTCGTCGTCGAGGCAACCGATGGCATGGACGGACTGCAACGAGTACCCGACTATCGACCCTGGGACGCCGCGCAACACTGCGACGCGGCTGTTGTCGTCACCTACGTAGTAGTTGTCCCGAATAGCTGCGTTCGCGACGAACGCACCGCCGATCAGCAGTGCAATCATGGTCAGTGCGATCAACGACCACCGCAGCTTGTGCGACTTCTTTTCGGGCACCGGCGGTGGGGTGGTGATGCGCTTGGGTGCCACGCGCGGTGGCCGCATGGCAGCGGCGCGCCCAGCGGAGGTGTTCGGCGGGGGTGCATCCTCTTCGTATTCGGTACTGGCGGCCCCGCCCAGGATCGGCGAACTCTGCCCGTAATCCAGATCGATGACGTCCGCGACCACGACCGTGATGTTGTCCGGTCCACCACTGCGAAGAGCGAGTTCGATGAGGCGATCGGCGGACTCTGCGCAATTGCCTTCGTTCATCGTGTTTTCGATGGTCTCGTCGCTCACGACGTCGGAAAGACCGTCGGAGCACAAGAGGTATCGGTCGCCCGCCCGTGCCTCGCGGACCGTCAGAGTCGGCTCGATCTCGTTTCCGGTAAGCGCACGCATGATCAGCGAACGTTGCGGATGCGTGTGTGCCTGCTCGGCGGTGATGCGTCCTTCGTCGACGAGTGACTGAACGAAGGTGTCGTCGCGGGTGATTTGCGACAACTTCGTCTCGCGCAGCATGTATGCCCGTGAGTCGCCGATGTGAGCCAGACCGATCTTCTTGCCCGCGAACAGAATTGCCGTCAATGTTGTACCCATGCCTTCGAGCTCGGGCTCATCCTCGACTTGATCGGCGATCGAGGCATTGCCTTCTCGAGTGGCGGCTTCCAGCTTGTTGAGCAGGTCCTCGCCCGGTTCGTCGTCGTCGAGATGAGCCAGTGCCGCAATCATCAACTGAGACGCGACCTCGCCTGCCGCATGCCCGCCCATACCGTCGGCAAGCGCAAGTAAGCGAGCACCCGCGTAGACGGAGTCCTCGTTGTTCGAGCGAACGAGCCCGCGGTCGCTCCGGGCCGCATAGCGAAGTACAAGAGTCACGGGCGCAACTCGATCACAGTCTTGCCGACACGTACCGGGGTGCCGAGTGGTACGCGGACTGCCGTTGTGACCTTCACTTGATCCATGTAGGTGCCGTTGGTCGAACCGAGGTCCTCCACGTACCAATCACTCCCGCGTGGAGAGATGCGGGCATGCCGGGTCGACGCGTAGTCGTCCGTCAGCACCAAGGTCGAGTCGTCGGCGCGCCCGATGAGAACAGGCTGCGTGCCGAGTGTGATTCGGGTTCCGGCGAGACCGCCATGCGTCACCACGAGATTCTTGGCAACCTTCTGTTTGTTGAACGAGGGAAGAACTTTCGAGCCACGTGAATAGCGGGCGGGCATCCGCATCCCGGACGCAGCGTAGATGTCGCTGCGAAGCGTCCGGAGGACAGCCCAGACGAAGAACCAGAGCAACAGCAAGAATCCAGCCCTGGTCAACTGCAGAATCAAGCCCTGCACTGCCGCCCACCTCCTTCGCAACTTTTTCGTCACCACCGAATGCGGTGGAGAAGTATTTCGAAAAATCTCTCGAATGCATTCAGTGACTACCGACACGTCGGCTCACGCAGAATCCTAGAGTGAAGCTGCGTGTGCCGATCACCATACTGGCGGGGTTGACTAAACGATGCGGACCAAGATTTCGGAGTGTCCGGCTCGGATGACGTCTCCGTCGGCCAGTTGCCAGTCCTGAACCTGTGCACCGTTGACGGTCGTACCGTTGGTCGAGCCGAGATCGGACAGCATGGCTACGCGCCCGTCCCACCTGATCTCGACGTGACGCCTCGACACTCCCGTATCGGGTAGGCGGAACTGTGCTTCCTGGCCGCGACCAATGACGTTCAGACCGTCACGCAGCTGGAAGTAGCGACCGCTGCCATCTTCGAGCTGGAGAGTCGCGGCCAGTCCCTGGCTGTCGCCGTAGGCAGGTTCGTCGTAACCGTAGGCAGGTTGCTGTTGCTGTTGGTAACCCGCGGGCGGGTAACCACCTTGCTGGTAACCCGCCGGCTGCGGCGGGTAGTCGTAGGCAGGCTGCTGATACCCGGCAGGCTCCGCATATGCCTGCTGGCCGTACCCCTGGTCGGAGTATGCCTGCTGGCCGTATCCCTGTTGGTCGTACGCTTGCTGGTCGTACGCCTGTTGGTCGGGCGCTTGCTGGCCGTAGGCCTGCTGCGCTTGGGGCGGTTCCCCGTACGCCTGTTGCCCATAGGCCTGCTGGTCGTAACCTTGCTGCCCGTAACCCTGCTGTTCGTAGGCCTGGTCTTCGTATCCCTGGCTACGTGACGGCTCGTCGTACTGGCCACCGGGAGCGGGTGCTTGGTAACCACCGTTCTGATAAGGGGCGCCGTTGCGGTATCCCTGTTCTTGGCCCTGGGACCGTGGGTCGTACCCGTTCTGCTGGGCGTAGCGAGGATCCTCACCCGGGGCTGAATAGCCGTTTCGGGCGCGCGGATCGGGGCGAGAGCCCTCGGCCGGATCGCGTTGCGGGTCGTTGCCTGGGTTCTGCGTCATGGGGCCGGCTCCTGATATCGACATAGGTGGGGCTGACGGGCGCGGGGGGCGAGGACCGTTTCCGGTTGCAGTCGGTGATCGTCCCACATCGGGGTCGACCGAACCAGTGGTCCGGAACTGACCAGTATGCAATGTGGGCGACGAGTCGAAACGAACGACCACATCCCCGTACGTCTGCCAGCCTTGATCGCGAATATAGTCGCCGAGGTGGCGGGAGAACGCCCTCACGGTCAAATCTCGGTCTGCGGCCAGCTCGTCATGGTCGGAATTGCTGATGGTGATCACATAATTGTTCGGTGCGAGGTAAAGGCCACCCTCGAGTGCGCGCACCTGGTCGGACGCCTCCTGCTGGAGTGCGGCCTCCACCTCCTGGGGTACGACGCCGCCGCCGAAAACTCGGGCGAATACGTCGCCCACTGCGCCCTGCAGCTTTCGCTCGAAACGCTGGACAATGCCCATGGTGACCTATCCTCCCTCGATCCGACCCCTGGCGCGTGTCGCCTCGAGGTCTCCCTCCAAGCATGATATACGTTGACGCTCTGGTGACCACCGTGCTGAGAGTTCCCGGGATCGCGATTTCATGGCGGCCGGATGTGCGTGTTAATGTTCTGCCGTCGCTCGAGGGCGGGTGGCGGAATGGCAGACGCGCTGGCTTCAGGTGCCAGTGTCCTTAGGGACGTGGGGGTTCAAGTCCCCCTCCGCCCACAATACTGACCGCAGCTGATCAATCGCTGCGGTCAGTAGTCATTTGTGGGGTTGTCGCATATTGCGGGCCCCGAAACCGTCGTGCATTTGATGGCGTCATCTGCTGTCGCTGCCGACATCCTGGGCGGACTACAAGCTTGTGATTCATCGATCTTCCTCAGCGACTGCGGAATTTGGGGCTATCGAGGAGTACTTTCGCCCTCGGGATATTTCACACATCCGAAACGGAGAGCCGGGGGCGCCGTGTTCGAATGTGATTTTCCTGAAGCAGCAGGTCAAGGGCCTAGGTAGGTTTACCTTGTTTGCGCGGTAGGCCAGGTATAGATTTAAGCTCTGTTGTCGGACCTCCGTATTCACGCGTCCGACCCGCCCGCTCGACTCTTACGCGACCGACGAGCTCACCCGCTCGAGGTCAATCGAAGATGGTCGCTCGGGGGTGCTGCTTCAACGGCGAACGGCACCGTTGCCGTTGGTGACGGTTGGCGATATCTGCCGAGCCATCCAACGTCCTTTGAATGCTGCACTTATCCGAAGGCGTACGTATGAAGCACTCTCCGGGCCCTCAGGGTCTCTATGACCCCCGAAACGAACACGATTCCTGTGGTGTCGCATTCGTCGTGGATATCCATGGTCGCCGCAGTCGAGACATAGTCGAAAAAGCCATCACCGCACTGGTCAATCTCGAACACCGCGGCGCCGCCGGCTCCGAACCGAACTCCGGCGATGGTGCTGGAATCCTCTTACAGGTACCGGACGCGTTCTTTCGTGCCGTCGTAGACTTCGAACTGCCTGCCGCCGGGGCCTACGCCACGGGGATTGCGTTTCTGCCACAGGGCAAATTCGACGTCGGTCGCGCCTGCGAGGGAGTGACGAAGATCGTCGAGGACGAGGGCATGACCGTCCTCGGCTGGCGTGAGGTTCCCACCGACGACTCGTCGCTCGGGGCACTTGCCCGCGACGCGATGCCAACATTTCGTCAATTGTTCTTTGCCGCTCCGGGCGTAACCGATATGGATCTCGAGCGCGTTGCCTATGTGATTCGCAAACGCATCGAGCACGAACTCGGCAAAGAAGGCGCCGGTAAGGACGGTCCCGGCCGCGAGACCGTGTACTTCCCGTCGCTGTCCTCGCAGACGTTCGTCTACAAAGGCATGTTGACGACACCCCAGCTCGAGGGCTTCTACTTGGATCTTCAGGACGAGCGCGTGGAAAGCGCTCTGGGCCTTGTGCATTCACGCTTCTCGACCAACACCTTCCCGTCGTGGCCGCTGGCGCACCCGTTCCGCCGCGTCGCACACAACGGTGAGATCAACACCGTGACCGGCAACGAGAACTGGATGCGTGCCCGCGAGGCGCTCATCACCTCCGATGTCTTCGGCGGCTTCGAGGCGCTGGCGAAAATCCGTCCCGTTGTCACCCACGGAGCAAGTGATACAGCACGTTTCGACGAGGTACTAGAGCTTCTGCATCTCGGTGGACGCAGCCTTCCCCACGCTGTGCTCATGATGATTCCGGAGGCCTGGGAGCGTCACGAGAGCATGGACCCGGCTCGGCGCGCGTTCTATCGCTACCACAGCTCGATGATGGAGCCCTGGGACGGCCCGGCCGCCGTGTGCTTCACCGACGGCACGGTCATCGGTGCAGTTCTCGATCGCAACGGCCTGCGTCCGAGTCGCCTGTGGATCACCGACGACGGCCTCGTCGTCATGGCCTCCGAGGTTGGTGTCCTCGATATCGATCCGGCGAAGATAGTGCGCAAAGTTCGGCTGCAGCCGGGCCGGATGTTCCTCGTGGACACCGCGCAGGGACGCATCGTCTCCGATGACGAGATCAAGAACGAACTCGCTGCCGAGCACCCGTACCAGCAGTGGCTCGACGAGGGTATGACGGAGATCGACGATCTCCCCGAACGCCCGCACGTGCACATGCCGCATGATCGCGTCCTCATCCGCCAGCAGATCTTCGGGTACACCACCGAAGAACTGGATTTGCTGATCGCGCCCATGGCGAAGAGCGGGGTCGAGGCCATCGGCTCGATGGGTACCGATACACCGATCGCGGTTCTGTCGGCGCGTCCGCGAATGCTGTTCGACTACTTTTCGCAGCTGTTCGCGCAGGTCACCAACCCACCGCTCGACGCGATCCGCGAAGAGATCGTCACGAGCCTCAGCGGAACCATCGGGCCCGAAGCAGACTTGCTCGCCCCTGGGGCCGACGCGTGCAAGCAGATCGTGCTCCCGACGCCGATCCTGCACAACGACGATCTCGCCAAGCTGGTGCACATCAACGACGACGGCACCCGTGCGGACCTACGGTCGGTTGTCGTCCGTGGCCTCTATCCCGTCGCCGACGGCGGCGAGGGTCTGGAGAAGTCGCTGGAAGCCATCCTCGCTCAGGTGTCAGCGTCGATCTCGGGGGGCGCACGGATCGTCGTGTTGTCCGACCGTGAATCGAGCGAGAAGCTTGCGCCGATTCCGTCGTTGCTGCTGACCTCGGCTGTTCATCATCACCTCGTTCGCGAGAAGACGCGCACCATGGTGGGGCTGGTAGTGGAGGCCGGTGACGCCCGCGAGGTGCACCACATGGCGCTACTGATGGGATTCGGTGCAGCCGCGGTCAATCCGTACATGGCGTTCGTATCCATCGAGGATATGATCGAGCGCGGTTCGCTCACCGACATCGCTGTCGACAAGGCCGTCGCCAATTACATCAGGGCCGCAGGCAAGGGTGTGCTGAAGGTGATGTCCAAGATGGGCATCTCCACTCTGGCCTCCTATACCGGGGCGCAGCTCTTCCAGGTCATCGGCCTGTCGCAGGCACTCGTCGACGAGTACTTCACCGGTCTGAGCAGCCACCTCGGCGGTATCGAACTCGAGCAGATCGCCAACGACGTGGCAATCCGCCATGGCATCGCGTATCTCGACAATCGCCAAGAACGCGCCCATCGGGAACTCGAGACCGGCGGCGAATACCAATGGCGCCGGGAGGGGGAGTACCACCTCTTCAATCCGGACACCGTGTTCAAACTGCAGCACTCGACCCGCACGGGCCAGTACGACGTCTTCAAGGAATACACGAAGCTGGTCGACGATCAGTCCGAGCGCCTCGCTTCGCTTCGTGGTCTGTTCCGATTCAGGACCGAAGCGCGGCAATCGATTTCGATCGACGAGATCGAACCTGCGCTGGAGATAGTCAAGCGATTCTCGACTGGGGCGATGAGCTACGGCTCGATCTCGGCCGAGGCTCACGAGACTCTGGCTATTGCGATGAACCGCCTCGGCGCACGCTCCAACTCGGGCGAGGGCGGCGAGGACGTTTCACGTTTCGAGCCCGACGAAAACGGCGATTGGCGACGCAGTGCGATCAAGCAGGTCGCGTCGGGACGCTTCGGTGTCACCTCGCACTATTTGACCAACTGCACCGACATCCAGATCAAGATGGCCCAAGGTGCCAAGCCCGGTGAGGGCGGCCAGCTTCCGGCGCACAAGGTGTATCCGTGGGTGGCTCAGGTTCGTCACTCGACGCCGGGTGTCGGCTTGATTTCGCCCCCGCCGCACCACGACATCTATTCGATCGAGGACCTGGCGCAGCTGATTCACGATCTGAAGAATGCCAACCCGGCGGCACGCATCCACGTCAAGCTCGTCTCGGAGATCGGCGTCGGCACTGTTGCCGCTGGTGTTTCCAAGGCGCACGCCGACGTGGTGCTCATCTCGGGACACGACGGCGGCACCGGTGCAACACCGCTGACGTCGCTCAAGCATGCCGGTGGACCGTGGGAGCTCGGTTTGGCCGAGACCCAGCAGACGTTGTTGCTCAACGGACTTCGTGATCGCATCGTGGTGCAGGTCGACGGCCAGCTCAAGACCGGCCGCGACGTGATGGTCGCAGCCCTCCTCGGCGGTGAGGAGTTCGGTTTCGCTACCGCCCCGCTCGTGGTGTCCGGCTGCATCATGATGCGTGTCTGCCACCTCGATACCTGCCCGGTCGGTGTCGCGACACAGAATCCTTTGCTACGTAAGAGGTTCGCGGGCCAACCTGAGTTCGTCGAGAACTTCTTCATGTTCATCGCCGAGGAGGTTCGCGAGCTCATGGCCGAGCTGGGCTTCCGGACGTTGAACGAGGCTATCGGCCAGGTCGGTCTTCTCGACACCACTGCGGCGAAGGAGTCGTGGAAGGCCTCGAAGCTGGATTTGTCTCCGATTCTCAACGAGGTCGAGTCGGCGTTCATGAACCAGGACCTGTACAACACCGGCGTCCAGGATCATGGCCTCGACAAAGCACTCGATCAGCAGCTCATCGCACAGAGTCGCAACGCTCTGGACAAGGGTGAGAGGGTCGTGTTCTCCTCGAAAATTGCCAACGTCAACCGTACGGTCGGCACCATGCTCGGGCATGAGGTGACCAAGGCTTACGGCGGTGCGGGTTTGCCGGACGACACCATCGACATCACGTTCACGGGCTCTGCTGGTAACAGCTTCGGCGCGTTCGTGCCCGCGGGTATCACGCTCCGACTGAATGGCGACGCCAACGATTTCGTCGGTAAGGGACTCTCCGGTGGACGCATCATTTTACGCCCGTCACTCGATGCTCCCGAGGGATTCGTCGCCGAGGACAACATCATCGGGGGCAACGTCTTCCTGTTCGGTGCGACCGGGGGCGAGGCGTTCATCCGCGGTGTCGTCGGCGAACGCTTCGCGGTCCGAAACTCTGGTGCTGTGGCCGTGGTCGAAGGAGTCGGTGATCACGGTTGCGAGTACATGACCGGTGGCAAAATTGTTGTCCTCGGTGAGACCGGCCGCAACTTCGGTGCCGGCATGTCCGGCGGTGTGGCGTTCATCTTCGATCCGCACAAGACGTTCGCGGCGAATCTCAACACCGAGCTCGTCGATATCGAGAACTTCGAAGACGACGAGTTCACCTGGTTGAAAGCTATCGTCACTCGCCACCACGAGGAAACGAAGTCCGAAGTCGCAGAGCGCATTCTTGGCGATTGGTCACAGCAGGTGAACCATTTCGTGAAGGTCATGCCGCGCGATTACAAGAAGGTTCTGCTAGCCATCTCCGAAGCCGAGAAGAACGGCGCGGACGTGGACGAGGCGATCATGGAGGCAGCTCGTGGGTGACCCACAAGGATTTTTGAAGAAAACTGCTCGCGAGCTGCCCCAGCGGCGGCCCGTCGACCTGCGGCTGATGGACTGGAAAGAGGTGTACGAAGATTTCTCGAAAGCCGTTCTCCAGACACAGGCAAGCCGGTGCATGGACTGCGGTATCCCGTTCTGCCACAACGGTTGTCCACTGGGGAACTTGATTCCCGAGTGGAACGATCTGGTCTACAAGGACCGTTGGCACGACAGTATCGACCGGTTGCATGCCACCAACAACTTCCCGGAGTTCACCGGGCGGCTGTGCCCGGCGCCGTGTGAGGCGTCGTGCGTCCTGGGAATCAACCAGGATCCAGTGACCATCAAACAGGTCGAGGTCGAGATCATCGACAAAGCCTTCGAAGAGGGTTGGGTCACTCCGGTCTACCCGACGCATTTGACCGGCAAGACCGTTGCCGTCGTCGGCTCCGGTCCCGCCGGACTCGCTGCCGCGCAGCAGCTGACGCGGGCCGGTCACACGGTGACGGTTTTCGAGCGTGCCGATCGCATCGGCGGTTTACTGCGATACGGCATCCCCGAGTTCAAGATGGAGAAGCGCCACATCGACCGCCGGTTGGCTCAGCTGGAGGCCGAGGGCACGGTGTTCCGCACTGGAGTCGATGTCGGCGTGGATATCTCGGCCGACGAGTTGCGCGCGCAATTCGACTCCGTGGTGCTTTCAGGCGGCGCCACAGCTTGGCGTGATTTGCCGATCGAGGGCCGTGAGTTCGAAGGTATCTACCAGGCGATGGAGTTTCTGCCGGGCGCGAACCGGGTCCAGCAGGGCGATTACGCGCAACCCCCGATCACCGCCAAGGACAAAAAAGTTGTCATCATCGGCGGCGGCGACACCGGTGCAGACTGCCTCGGTACCTCGCACCGTCAGGGCGCGGCGAGTGTGCACCAATTCGAGATCATGGCTCGCCCGCCCGAAGAGCGTGCGACATCTACTCCGTGGCCGCTCTACCCATTGATGTACCGCGTTGCATCGGCTCACGAAGAAGGGGGCGAGCGAGTGTTCTCCGTCAACACCGAGCGGTTCGTCGGCGCGGACGGCAGGGTCACTGGGCTGCAGGCTTACGAAGTCGAGTTCAAGGCCGGCACGTTCGAGAAGGTAGAGGGCAGCGAATTCACGCTCGAGGCCGATTTGGTTCTGCTCGCCATGGGCTTCGTGGGACCGGAAAAGCCCGGCCTGCTCACCGAACTCGGTGTCGATCTGAACGAGCGCGGCAATGTGAAGCGCACCAATGAGTGGGTTACCAATGTTCCCGGCGTGTTCGTGGCCGGTGACATGGGCCGCGGCCAGTCGCTCATCGTGTGGGCCATCGCCGAGGGCCGTTCATGCGCGGCCGCCGTCGATACTTTCCTCCAAGGCTCGATGGCGTTGCCGGCGCCGATCGTTCCCACCCAGGCGCCGCAGCGATAGGCCTGCGATTCTGAACCGAGAACGAGGTTGTGGTCGGAAAGCATGTTTTGCCGGTCCATAACCTCGTTTTCGTTATAAGTAGTGATATGTCACAGTTTTCGGTAACCTTCGATTACCGATTGGATACCGATTCGAGCTCGGTGACCAGCACTCTCGGCTGTAAGAGAAAAGTTTTCGCTTTCAGTGAGGATGTGACATGCGCGTAAGAAAACTCGTTGCCACGATGGGAGCCGTCATGGCAATCGTCGCGGGAACCTCAGTTTTATCGACAGCTACAGCCTCAGCCGATCCGGTGGGATGCCCCAGCTTGTACATCGTCGCGATCCCCGGCACATGGGAGACCAGCTCGAGCGCGGCCCCTCGGCCTGGAATGCTCACGGCCGTCACCGAGCGCATTGCGAGCCCGGACATTCGCACCGACTACGTCGGGTACCCGGCGACCGCATTCCCCTGGGAAGGTGACATCTACGGTGAATCACGCGCCATCGCGAGCGCCAACGCAGGAAGGATGCTTCAAGCGATGGCACAGCGCTGCGCCACAACGAAATTCGGCATCATCGGCTACAGCCAGGGTGCCGACGCAGCGGGCGACGTGGCAGCCTCCATCGGGACGGGCTTGGGCGTCGTACCGGCGGATCGAGTCGCGGCGGTCGGGTTGATCTCCGATCCGAAGCGCTCCGATGCCGACGCATTGGTCGGCCCCCAGGTCGTAGGGACTGGCCTCGGCGGACCCCGCATCGGCGGATTCGGGTTTGTATCGCCGGTGGTCAAGACGTTTTGCGCGATCGGCGATTTGTATTGCTCGACACCGAAGGACGACTACATCGCCCGTCTCGCAGGATTCCTCGCGGTCGCATCCGATCCAAACCCGGACGTGGTGCAGAAGGTGCAACGCGATGCCCAGGTGCTCCTGAACGATATTGCTGCCGACGGCGGACTTGCTACGCTGCAAAACCAGCTGTCCGACCAGGCAAACGAGCAGCGGGGGCGCGAGATCGATGCGTTCTACCGTTCCGGCATTCACCAGGAATACGGTTCGTACGCAGTAGATTCCAGAGGCACCAGCGCAACGTCGTGGTTGGCCGACTATCTCATCGCTCAGGCTTAGGATTTCTTCGCGGCGACGGGCCTGGTTCGGAGCAACAGGTAGACAACTATCGCCGACAAGCCCATACCCGCTGCGCTCCATGTGGCGGCAAAAGTGAATCCGTCGGTGAAACTCGAGGCCGCCAGCTCACGAAGTGCACTGTCGAGCGGCGCCGGCAAGTAGTCTGCGACGGCCATCGCCCCACCCACCGTCTCCTCGGCCGGCCCAGCGATTTCCGCAGGAAGACCCGGTGGAAGAACTCCTTCGACTCCGTTTCGGTAGACCGTGGTCGCGATCGTGCCGAGAATGGCGATTCCTACAGCACCACCGAGTTCGGCACCGGTTTCCGACAATGCTGATGCCGCCCCGGCTTTCTCGGGTGCGGCCGCCGTGAGGACGATGTCGGAATTGAGCGTCGACGCCGCTCCGACGCCGAGCGTCAGCAACGACATGCCGACGATCAGCAGCGGCAGCCCCGACCCCGGGTGGATGAACGTCATGGCGAGCGAGCCAGCCGCAATCAACATGAGACCGCCGGCAATGATCACACCCGTCGATACAATTTTGCTCAGGCTCGGCGCAAGTACCGCCCCGGCCCCGGCCGCAACCGCTGGAATCAGCAACCACAGACCGGCCTCGAGCGGCCCGAGTCCCACGATCAGAAGCAGGTATTGCGAAGCGAACAGGCTGAAACCGGTCAGCGCGAAGATCACCAGGAACTGAACGAGAACCGCAGCGCTGAAGGCACGTTCCGCAAAAAGGGTGATATCGATAAGAGGGTCGCGCCCACGACGTTGGCGCATGACGAAGAAGAATCCGAGAACCAGACCGACCGCTGCCGTCGAGATGGTGGCCCCGTCCAACCCGTCCTGGGCACCATGCTTGATCGCGTAGACGATTCCGAGCATCGCCGCGATGGACATGAGGACACTGATCGGATCGAAGCGGCCCGGGTTGGGGTCCTTGAATTCCGGAACCAGCAGGGGAGCGGCGATCAGGAGCACGATCATGACGGGAATGTTGATGAGAAACACCGAACCCCACCAGAAGTGCTCGAGGAGGAATCCGCCGATCACCGGTCCGATCGCACCGCCGCCGGCGAAGCCCGCGGTCCACAGGCCGATAGCTTCTTTGCGCTGGGAGGGATCGTGGAACATGTTGCGAATGAGAGAGAGTGTGCTCGGCGCGATCGTGGCGCCGCCGACGCCGAGGAGCGCACGTGCGACCAAGAGCATCTCCGGGGAGGTGGAGAACGCCGCGAGTACCGATGCCGCACCGAAGACGAGTGCGCCGATCATCAGCAGCCTGCGCCGGCCGACCCTGTCGCCGGCAGATCCCATCGTGATGAGCAAACCGGCGAGGAAGAACCCGTAGAGGTCAAGGATCCACAGTGTCTGGTTACTGGTCGGGTCCAGGTCTGCGACGAGATCGGGCAACGCCAGGTACAGCACGGACATGTCCATGGACACGATCAGAATCGGTATGACGAGGACGCTCAAGCCCAGCCAAGTTTTGCGGGTGGCCTTCTCGTCTGCGCCATCCATCTTTTTCTCCTCTGTGATCCACCTTCAGCGGTTGTGGATGCGTTTGCAACGGTACCGTCGGAGTTCTCGGTTGCTGAAAGGTAACCACATGCGAAAGGAACAATTGTGAACAGTGACCTCAAGGTCGTCGCAACGATCACCGCGAAGCCCGAGTCCGTAAATGCCGTCAGAACCGGACTGGCTGCCCTGGCCGCGGAAACGCTGAAGGAAGAGGGCAATGTTTCCTACGAGCTTTTCGAGTCGGCAGCCGAATCCGGCACGTTCGTCACCATCGAGGTGTGGCGCTCGCAAGACGATCTCGATGCTCACATGAGCTCACCCCACCTGCAGAAGGCGTTTGGCGAGTTCGGGGCGCACCTGGCATCTCCGCCTGCGATCCATCCGCTACGCGCCGTCGAGTGATGCGGCCGGCAGTTTCTTCGGCGCGTGTGAGCTGAGCACGAGGCCGGAGACGAGAAGAAGGACGGCCGTCAGGGTGATGGCCAGCCATCCCGTCGACGAGAAGTCGCCGTAGCCGATTTCGCGCGCACCTGCTGCGGTGTAAGCCATCGGCATGAACGCCGAAAGTTGTCCCCAGATCGCCGCACTGCTGGCGTAGGCGGCTCCGCACACGAGAACCTGTACCAGCAGCAGCGCCAGATTGACGGTCTGCCCGGCGGCCGCGCCGAGTAGCCGTTGGATGGCGCCGGCGGCCGCCAGATATGCGGCCGCTGAAACTACGAGGAACAGGCCCGCGCCGAGCAGAGCGGCGGTGCCTGCCTCGGGTGCAGTGAACGCGAATGCGAGGGCCGCGCTGACACCGACGGCAAGTATCGCGACGGTCGCAGCAACCCAACGAAACCTGGAGCTGAAGCTCAGTGCCCGGACCAGACTGACGGCACCGATTGCGCCGACGGCCACGAGAGCAGCGACGAGGTACGGAGCGACCGGAGTGTTCGGCGAGCCTGCCGAAGCCGCGCTGCTGCCTGCTGCGGTCGGGTTCGATGTCGCGCTCAGCTCGGTGACCGTCGGGAGTCCCGCGGAGGCGTCGCTCACGTTGGTTTGGATTCCGCTCACGATTCCGGACACCGGCCCGACGGCAGTCACCAGCTGGTCGGTGCCGGCGCGCAGTTGACTGCCACCGTCGTCGAGTTGACCGAGACCGTCTCGAAGCTGCACCGTGGCGTCTCCGAGTTGACCTGTAGCAGTGAGGAATTGACCTGACGGGTTGTTGAGCTCGCCGGAAAGTTGGCGTGCACCGCCCTTGAGGGTCTCGAGCTGATCGAGGGTGGACGGCCCGAATCCCTGAGTGTTCAGCGTGTCGATCACCGAGCGGATCTTTCCGGAGATAGCGCCGGAGCCGGGGTGAGGGAAGCGGTCGACCTGCTGGGCGGCGGCTTCGAGCGAGGCCGTGAATTCGCTCTGCTGAGCGCCGAAACCGGCGAGTTGGTCGACGAGCTGATCGACACCGCCGCTGATTTGGGATGCGCCGTCGCCGAGTTGCCCGATGCCGTCGCGATACTGGCCGAAACCGTCAGCGAGCTGGACAGTGCCGTCGTGAGCCTGGGTAATTCCGTCGGAGAGTTGGCCGACACCGTCGTTCAACTGCTTTCCACCGTCGGTCAACTGCGAGATGCCGCCGGACAGGAGACTGATGGGGAGCCCGGCTTGCTGCAGGCTCTTCCTCGACGTCGCCAATGGATCGGGGGACTTGCCCTCGGCCGTCTCTGCTGCTGCCGTCGAGTTCGACGTTTCGGTCTGCGGGCTCAGGTCGTATCCCGAGCCCAACGCGAACGCACCGGCAGCGACCAATGGAAATGCGATGGCGAGGAGAGCAGCGGTCGGTTGTCGGTGGATTCGAAATTTACCCATAGTGATTCTGAGGCTAACGTGCCCCGAGGAGTGCTTTGGACCTTCTGACCTGCCCTAACGCCTGAAAAGTGCTACTGACCAGGCAAACTAAGAGGTCTCTGAGGATCTGGCGAGCAGATTGCTAGCTCGGCCCGGACAGTACGACGAGATAGCCGTCGGGATCCCGGATCCAGATCTCGCGCTGACCTGCGTTGGGGTTGTAGTGAAGGTCGGCAACGATAGTCTCTTCCGAGCCGATACGGGCGACTGTGTCGTCCAAGGTCTCGGTATGGAACCACAGGGCGACGCCATTGCCGAAGGGTTGAGCCGGGTCACCGATTCGGTTGTGATGATGGTCGACTACCGACAGGTGCAACTGCATCACCATCTCGCCGTCGACGAGGAGTTGCTCGTATTCGGTCCCCCCGTGGCCACTTGTCGCGCCCAGCACCCGCTGGTACCAGCGACTCGAGGCCTCGACGTCTGTAACGGCGATCATCGGTTGCGATTTCATGTGGTCAACGTAATCCACTGCGAATCGGCTGGCTTGGACGATTGTGAACCTCAGCGGGTAATTCGGTCGTGGTGCCGTTCGGCCTGATGGCCTCGCTCAGATCGGCGCCGTCGAGCACAGCGCCGGCGATGGTGGCCGCGGTCAAGTTGGCTTTGCCCAAGTAAGTGTTGATCAAGATAGCGCCGCTCAGGTCGGCGTGACCGAGGTATGCACCGGTCATGTATGCACCGGAGAGGTTCGCTCGGGCGAGGTCTGCGTAGCCGAGGTAGGCCGACGTCAGGTACGCGATCGTGAGGTCGGCATCTCGCAGACTGGCACGCACAAGGTATGCACTGGTGAAGTTGGCGTCGTGGGCAGATACGCCGGAAAGATCGGCCCTCGTCAGGTCGGTGCCGATGAACTCGGCCGAGGTCAACGTGGCGTGGGCGAGAATGGCATCGGAGAGGTCGGCCCCTGAGAGGTCGGCGCCGGTGAGATCCACGCCCTCCAGGTGTGCGCCCGCGAGGTTCACCCCAGTCAGGTTGGTATCGGTGAGGTCGATCTTCGACCAGTCGCTGTGCGCTCGAAAGGAATTCCAGCTTTCGGTACCAAGGTGGAGTAGGTCGAGAGGGTGCGCGACCGATGACATGTGACCTCCAGCAACGTGGCCGGACTTCCACTGTGGGGCCACGTGATCCGACAAGCAAGTTGACAGCGTCAACCTACCAGCAGCTTGTTGACAGCGTCAACCGCGATCTAGGGTGGTGCGGTGAACGAAGGTATTCAGGACACTCGGCGCGCGCTGATCTCGGCGGCCAGTGATCTTTTGGCGCGAGGTGGACCTACGCACGTCACGCTGCGAGCGGTCGGCGCGGCTGCCGGCGTATCGCGGACGGCGCCGTACCGTCACTTTCAGGACAAGGACGACCTGTTGAGCACGGTTGCCGCCGAAAGCCTTGTCTCGTTGAAGGCGACGATGCAGCACGCCGCAACTAACGGGGCGGAGCCTTCCACGCCGCTCTTCCGGGCCTGTCTTGCCTATGTCCGCGTCGCGTGGGAATACCCGAACCACTACAGACTCGAGTTCGGTGGCGACTACGTCTTCAAGCCCAGTGTCGTATTGAAAGGGGCTGCCCTCGACTTCAACAGATACTTCAACGATCTTGTGGTGCAGGCGCAGCAGAGCGAAACCCTCATTGCGGACGACGCCCGGGACGTCGGCCCGCTGTTGTGGGTCCTGGTGCACGGGTTGGCCTTGTCCAACCATGTGGGCGCCGACCCGACCTGCGAGACCGGGACGGGGTACGACACCGACGACATGCAGCGCGTCCTCGGGCTGGCGCTCCGAAACCTGGCACCGCGTCGATCCTGACAGTTCGGGCGCGCTGTCGGTTAAGGGCGGTTGCGCGGAAGTAGATCCCAGACGTGTTCGGTCTCGTTGACGGAGGCTACAGATCGGGTTCCATTGCGCGAGTAGAGGATACGGGTTATCGAGCAGTAGTCGATCGGGAAGGCGAGAACTGTCGGCGTGTGCAGGATGTCTTGCAACAGCACGTTGATGACGCCGCCGTGGGCGAAAACAACAACCGTGTCGGTGTGTTCGACGCCGTCGACAGCCGCATCGATGCCCGCGAGTACCCGCTCACGGAATGCGGCCTCATCGACCTCCTCGGGCAGGTGTCCGGCCTTGATCCGGTCGAATGCTTCGCGGAATTCGGTGCGCGCATGTTCGATCGGAATGTAGCCGCCGAAATCGCGGTCGTATTCGGTGAGGCGTTCGTCGGATTCGGGCGCCAAGCCGAGTTCGGCGGCCAACAGCGTGCCGGTCTGCAGGGCCCGTAGTTGGGTGCTGGATACGGTGCGAGCGATCGTGAAGCGCGATAATGCGCCAACAACTCGCGCTGCTTGCTCACGGCCCAGTTCGGTGAGAGGAGGATCGGCCGTGTCCTCGGACCGTTGCGGAAGCGCATGGCGTACCAAAATCAGCTGCACGGTCTTTACCTAACCACGACCCCGCCACATGGTCGACGCGCGTCGTGCATTGGACGTGGGTAGTTCGGCGTCCTAACGTTGAAGCAATGAGTTCGACGCCCGATGCTGCACTCGACGAGTGGGAAGGCCACCTACGCGGCTCCCGAGAGTACAAGCGACTTGTCGCGGCGTTGCTGTTCGCCGGAATCGCCACCTTTGCGCAGCTCTACTCGGTGCAAGGGATTCTCCCGCTGATCGCGTCGAACCTCCAGGCAACGCCCTCGCAGGCCTCGCTTGCCGTCGGATTCGCCACCGTCGGAGTCGCCGTGTCGGTCTTGGGGTGGTCGGTCATCGGCGATCGGATCGGCCGAGTCAAAACGATGAGCATCTCGATCATTGCCGCCACCGTGCTCGGATTGATCGTGCCGCTATCGACGACGCTGCCCATATTGCTCTCGATCCGGTTCTTCGAAGGTGTTGCCCTCGGCGGTCTGCCCGCTGTCGCGATTGCCTACCTGAGCGAGGAAGTTCACCGCAATCACACTGCTCTTGCTGCAGCTACCTACGTGTCCGGAACGACGCTGGGCGGTCTGCTCGGACGCATCGTTTCCGGTCCGGTTGCCGAGTTCACCAATTGGAGAACCGGGACACTGACCGTGTCCGTCATTGCCGCCGTCGCCGGGGCGCTGTTTCTCGCGCTCGCTCCGAGACCACGACGCTTCTTCGGTACCGTCGCCGGTGGTCCGTCCCTTGGCGCACGGTTATGGGCCAACCTGCGCGACCCCGGCATGCTGGCGCTCTACGCCCAGGGATTTCTGCTCATGGGCGGATTCGTCGCGATCTACAACTTCCTCGGCTTCCGGCTCGAGGCAGTCCCGTTCGGTCTGCCGCAGTCGCTGATCAGCCTCATTTTCTTGGCCTACCTCAGCGGAACGGTGTCCTCACGAGTCGCCGGTCAACTGGCAACCAGGTTCGGTCGCAGCGTTGTCCTCGCCGGTTCGACCGGAGTCATGATCGCCGGAGTCGCGCTGACCATCAGCAGTCATCTAGTGATCATCCTGTCGGGTCTCGTCGTGCTGACCATCGGCTTCTTCGCCGCCCACGCGATCGCTTCAGGATGGACGGGCCAACGCGCTGATGTCGGCCGCGCGCAGGCGACGTCGCTGTACAACCTCTTCTACTACGGCGGATCGAGTGTGATCGGTTGGTTCGGCGGCGTGGTGTTCCAGCAATACGGCTGGACCGCGATGGCATTGTTCGTCATGGGTCTCGCTGCCCTGGCTGCGGTAATCATGCGGGTGACCGCGGGGATTTTGCGGGTGGCAGCGGGGACTACGTGATGACGAACAGAGCTCGGGCAAAAAAAACTTGGGCAGCCTTCAGATTGCAGCCGTGAGCGCGATCGTCACCGGAACTATCGTCAAACAGCAAAGTGCCGCAACGAGCAGCGCGATGATTCGTCGGCGATCCCATTTCTGTTGAGCCCCTGCAGCGGCAGAGATAAACAGTACGAATCCGACGCACACCGAGACGATGGTGATGGTAACGGGCATAGATAGCACGACTAGCTCGCCGCCATGCTGCTCAGCAGTTGAATTAAATCTTCGGGCAACGTTGTCTTCGGCATGGACTGAGCCTACGTCCCGCCGAGATCGAAATCTTGAACCGAATTCGATCTCGGCTGAGACGGCTAAAGGGCGGGGAGTTTGACCATCTGTCCGGCGTAGGACAGTCCAGCACCGAATGCGAGCAGCAACGCGGTGTCGCCCGCCTTCGCCTTGCCGGTGCGGAGCAGTTCCTCCATGGCCAGCGGAACCGATGCCGCCGAGGTGTTGCCGGTCTCGACGATGTCGTCGGCGACGACGGTTCCGTCAGCGAGGTGAAGACTCTTGGCCAACAACTCGGTGATCCGGCTGTTCGCTTGGTGTGGGATGAAGGCGTGCACTTCTTCGGTCTCGATGCCGGAGACGTCGATAACCTTCTTAGCTGCCTTGCCCATCTCGAAGGCGGCCCAGCGAAACACTGAAATGCCGTTCATCTTGATATGCGGACGTGGGGAGCCTTCGACCATGATGTAGTCGTACCAGTCGGGGGTCTGTTCGATGGCGTCGGCTTGCGAGCCATCGGAGCCCCACACGACGGGCCCGATCTCGGTCTCTTCGCTCGGACCGACGACTACTGCGCCCGCGCCGTCGGCGAAGATGAAGCGTGTGGTGCGGTCGTACGGGTCGGTGGTCTCACTGAGACGCTCCGAGCCGATAACGAGGACGTACTTCGACGTGCCGCCCTTGATCAGGTCGGCTGCCACCGTGAGCGCGTAGCAGAAGCCCGCACAGCCGGCGCCGATATCGAACGCCGCAGGCCCGTTGGTTCCGAGCGCGTGCGCAACCTTGGCCGCTGCCTGCGGAGTCTGCTCGAGGTGCGTCGACGTCGCAACGATGACCGTGTCTATCTCCGCGGCTGATACACCGCTGGCCTCGAGGGCCTTCTTGCCTGCCGAGATGGACATCGCTACGACGTCCTCGCCTGGCCCACTGAACCGCCTGTTCTTGATGCCCGATCGCGATTGAATCCACTCATCGCTCGAGTCGATGAACTCGCAGATCTCGTCATTGGTCACAATCTTCTCGGGGCGGTGTACGCCCAGGCCGTACATCTTGGCCTGCTTACCCGAAGTAGTGCTGATCGAAGCAACCATCTGTGTTCCTCTCGTGCTACCGCGCCATCGCCGAGCTTTGGCTCGGGTCTTGGGCTACGGACTCGAAGGAACACGTTACGTGCGCAGTGAAGCGTGGCTCACACCAGTTCGGAAACAAGCGCTGCGACCGAGACGGGTTGATCGGTCATGGCGTGGTGGTGCGTCTCGGTAACGACGGCGAATCGCGCCTTCAAGGGCTGCGCGAGGCGAACGAAGTCCTCGATCAATGCAGCCCAGTTGAACCAATCACTACCGAGCCCTCCACACAGCACAACCGTCGGGCCGCCGCCGGAGACAACGACGTGAGTCTGCAGGCCGGACACCGTCACGAAACCACCCGGAGGGCTTTGTTTCATGTGAAACATTCTTCGTGTCCGGCCCTTTCAGGAGTAGGCAGCATCGGACGCTACTGCCGCGGCTTGGCGAGTGGAAAGGCCAGCGTGTCCCTGATGCTGCCGCCCGTGATGAGCATGACTATGAGGTCGACGCCCATACCCAGACCCCCGGTCGGGGGCATGCCGTATTCGAGGGCTTGCAAAAAAA
>JBBSSG010000039.1:0-24711 GCA_038242295.1 Mycobacteriales bacterium
ATCCGAGATGCCTTGGATCCCGGTGTCTCGGAGCTCGAAACAACCGACCTCGTCCGAGGCTCCGAACCTGTTCTTGATGCCCCGGATCATGCGCAGGGTCGTGTGCTTGTCGCCTTCGAAATGCAGAACGACGTCGACAAGATGTTCCAGCGAACGAGGTCCGGCGACTGCACCGTCCTTGGTGACGTGCCCGATGAGCAGGACCGCCACGCCCGTCGTCTTGGCGAGCGATGTGAGTGCACTGGTGATGGCACGCACCTGCGTCACTCCACCGATGACTCCGTCGACGTCAGAGGCGAGCATGGTTTGCACCGAATCCACAATCAGCAGACTCGGCTTCACTTGTTCGACGTGGCCGAAGATAGTTGCGAGGTCGGCTTCGGCGGCAAGGTATACGCGCTCGTGCACCGCCCCGGTGCGATCAGCCCGCAGGCGTACCTGCCCGGCGGACTCCTCGCCCGTGATGTAGAGCGCCCGACGATCTGGCCCAGTGCGAGCCCATCGATGTACGACCTCGAGCAGCAATGTGGATTTGCCGACGCCCGGTTCTCCGGCGAGCAGAACCACCGAGCCCGGAACGAGACCGCCTCCGAGTACCCGATCGAACTCGGGTATTCCCGTCGAGTTGGCTATCGATGTAGTGCTGGAAACCTGCGTGATTGCCTCAGCGGGCGAAGACGGCACCATTGCGGCGGTTGCGGCTCTCGTATTCCCCGCGCCGAGAGCGGACGCACCCGGACGATTGGCGACCGCGGCGATGACCGGAGCCTCGTCCATCGAGCCCCAACTACCGCACTCAGGGCATCGCCCCACCCATTTGGCAACGGTGTGCATACAGGCTGAGCAGCGGTAATTTGACTTCGGTTTGGCCACGAAGAGAAGGCTAGAGACCGCTACCGACAGACGTCAGTTATTGCCGTCCGCGCCTTCTTCGGCCTCAGTCTTGACGACGGCGTTCTCGGCGTTGCTAGCCTCTGAATCGCCCGGTGACTTGCCGGACACCGCGCGGTCGAGTTCGTGCCCAGCGTCGACGGGAACGAGAACATCGATGTCGCCGGCTTCTTCGAAGGTGAACGTGACTGGGATTGTCAGTCCTGGGCGAACATCTTCGCCAATTCCATTGAGTTCGACGACGATGAACTCCAGCGGGACGCCGGGGTTTTCGGTCGCATTGTCGACAGCTGCGCCCGCACCGAGCGCGGTCAATGGAGCGATCTCAGTGCCGCCAGGCTCTTTGCCCACGGTGATCGACGACGCTGCCGTCGTCGAGATACGCGTGAGTGTGTCCGGGTTTTGTGAGCTGTTATTGACGGCGACGAAACCTAACTCGACCTTGCCGCCCGCCTCGATCGAGTAATCCTCATCCTGTGGGTACACCACGTGGACATTGCGTAGCGAGATGTCGCCTTGATCCGCGGAGTTACCGTTGACCGCTGCGACCTGAGTGGCGGTTTGAGTGATCTGACCTGCGCCGCACGCGCTCAATGTGAGCACCCCGCCTGCGGCGATGGCGACAACGGATGCCAGTCGGCGGGTCTTTCGGTTCGCAGTCGCAGCAATGAGCGCAGTCACGGGTCGTCCTCCAGTTGTGGCCGGTGAGTGGAGAAGAAGGATGCGGCTACCTCGCTTTGCCGATCCGTCGGGTCCACTAGGGAGAGTAGTAGTCAGTGCGCAGCATTGGATAGCTGGGGCTGAAAGAGGGTGGATATTGGCTTGCTCGCCGATGACTCCCGGTGGCGCTCATCGGCGTGTTGACCGGCGTTTCGTGTCGCGTCGGACACAGTCGCGAACCGTATTTTCGAGCCGCTCGGAAGGGTGCTCGATACACGTTCTGGGGCGGGTGTCAACCCCCGCGGCGAGCGTTGTATGCCCCTGACCTGCGACGTTGATCTGGGAGCATGATAAAGTGGTGGAATCGAAAGGGGCACGGACCACATGATTTTCAAGGTCGGAGAAACCGTCGTTTACCCCCACCATGGAGCGGCGCTTATCGAAGCGATAGAAACACGCACCATCAAGGGTGAGCCGAGGGAGTATTTGGTTCTCAAGGTCGCTCAGGGCGATCTTACCGTTCGAGTGCCTGCGGACAATGCCGAATATGTCGGTGTGCGTGACGTTGTCGGCCAAGAGGGTCTGGACAAAGTCTTCCAGGTACTTCGTGCTCCGCACACGGAAGAGCCGACGAACTGGTCGCGCCGGTACAAGGCGAATCTCGAAAAGTTGGCTTCCGGTGATGTCAACAAAGTTGCTGAGGTCGTTCGTGATCTGTGGCGTCGTGAGCAGGACCGTGGACTCTCCGCTGGAGAAAAGCGCATGCTCGCCAAAGCGCGTCAGATTCTTGTCGGGGAGCTTGCGCTGGCCGAGGGAACAGACGAGGAAAAGGCAGATTCCATTCTCCACGAAGTACTTGCTACAGCCTCGTAAGTGGATGGCTTGCACATAGGTCCTGTTGTCGCTCTCGTGCCGGCAGCGGGGCAAGGCCTTCGGCTTCAGCGCGGGAAGCCCAAGGCGTTTGTAGAATTAGCGGGTAAAACCCTGCTGCAACGTTCGGTCGACGGTCTGACTGGGTCAGGTGCCGTCGACCGAGTCGTCGTTATGGTCCCTCATGATCTTGTGGCGCATACCCGCGCCTTGCTCGGTTCAGCGGTGACCGTTGTCGAGGGCGCGAACGAACGGACTGAATCCGTGCGTCGTGGTCTGGCAGCGCTAGGCGAAGCCGAGATCGTGCTGGTGCACGACGCAGCTCGCGCATTGACCCCGCCCAGTCTCATATCCCGCGTGGTGGCCGAGGTGCGGTCTGGTCGGCGCGCAGTGGTGCCGGCTCTCCCAGTGGCGGACACTATCAAGGCCGTCGACAGCGACGGAGCAGTTACAGGCACACCCGATCGAAGCCACTTGCGTGCGATTCAGACCCCGCAGGGCTTTCGCGCCGATGTGCTGATCCGCGCGTACGAGGCGGCCGCGGAAGGCGCCACGGACGACGCGGGCTTGGTCGAACGTCTCGGTGAAACTGTCCACACCATTGCTGGCGAACCTCTCGCCTTCAAGATCACGACGCCGCACGACCTCCTCCTTGCCGAGGCGATCGCGGGCCAGGAGCTCACATGAGAGTCGGCATCGGGACGGACGTCCACCCAATCGAGGTCGGCAGACCGTGTTGGCTGGCGGGCCTGCTCTTCGAGGACGGCGACGGCCTCGAGGGGCATTCGGACGGCGACGTCGCATCACATGCACTGTGCGACGCGCTGCTGTCTGCGGCAGGCCTGGGCGACCTCGGTTCGGTCTTCGGTACCGGCCGACCGGAATGGGACGGAGTCACGGGAGCTGCGATGCTCACCGAAGTGCGCCGGTTGCTCTCTACGAGCGGCTTCACCATCGGCAATGCCGCCGTCCAGATCATCGGTAACCGTCCCAAGATCGGACCGCGGCGGGTCGAGGCCCAAAAGGTGTTGTCGGCGGTACTCGGGGCGCCGGTATCGGTATCTGCGACCACCACGGACGGTTTGGGGTTGACCGGCAGGGGCGAGGGAATTGCCGCTGTTGCGACAGCACTTGTCATGACGGAGTAAAACCCCCGGTATCATCGCCAGTCGTGACCCTTCACCTATATGACACCGAGACGAGGGCTTTGCGGGAATTCGTCCCCTTGGTCCCTGGCCATGCATCGGTGTACCTGTGTGGGGCAACTGTCCAGGGCGAGCCTCATATCGGCCACGTTCGCAGCGGAGTGGCCTTCGATGTCCTGCGGCGGTGGCTGCTCGCCCACGACTACGACGTCGCGTTCATTCGCAACGTCACCGATGTCGATGACAAAATTTTGAACAAGGCTCATGCCGCTGGTCGGCCCTGGTGGGAATGGGCCGCGACTTTCGAGCGGTCGTTCACGTGGGCATACGACAAGCTGGGTGTGTTACCTCCATCGGCCGAGCCGCGAGCCACCGGGCACATCACCCAGATGATCGAGCTGATCGAACGGCTGATCGCCTCCGGTCATGCGTACGCCGCCGAAGGCGACGTCTACTTCGACGTGATGAGTTTCCCGACGTACGGTGCCTTGTCCGGACACAAGCTCGACGACGTCCATCAGGGCGAGAGTGCGCAAGAAGGCAAGCACGACCCGCGTGATTTCACCCTGTGGAAATCGGCGAAGCCCGGTGAGCCGTCGTGGCCGACTCCCTGGGGGCGTGGGCGTCCCGGATGGCATGTCGAATGCTCGGCGATGGCCGAGGCTTATCTCGGGCCGGATTTCGACATCCATTGCGGAGGTCTGGATCTGGTGTTCCCGCATCACGAGAACGAGCGTGCGCAGAGTCAAGCTGCAGGCGACGGTTTCAGCCGCTACTGGCTTCACAACGGTTGGGTCACCATGGGCGGTGAGAAGATGTCGAAGTCGCTCGGCAATGTCTTATCGGTGCCGAACGTCCTCAAAAGCGTTCGCCCGCAGGAGCTTCGATACTATCTCGGCAGCGCGCACTACAGATCGATGCTCGAGTATTCGGACCACGCGTTGCAGGCGGCCGCAGTCACCTATCGAGGAATCGAAGGATTCGTCACCCGCACCGTCGAACGCGCAGGCGACGTGCCGGTCGGAGTGTGGACCGAGGGATTTGCCGCAGCGCTCGACGATGATCTGGGTGTGCCGAAAGCTCTTGCCGAGGTTCATGCGACCGTCAAAGCAGGCAACAGTGCACTCGAGAGTGGGCAACTCGAGCAGGCGGTCGCCCACGCCTCGAACGTTCGCGCGATGCTGTCGATCCTCGGCGTCGATCCGCTCGATCCGCACTGGCAGGCCGGGAGCGACGACGGGGCCGTCATGAGCGCGCTGGGCGTGCTCGTCGACGCCGAACTGCAGAGACGCGCGCAGTCGAAGATCGACAAGGACTGGGCTACAGCGGATGCAATCAGAGATTGCCTCGTCAAAGCCGGAATAGACGTGACAGACACCCCCAGCGGACCCGAATGGTCCGTCGGGGCAACCAGCAGTACCAACGAAGCAGGGCAGTGATGGCAGGCAATTCCAGTAGGCGCGGCGCAGTTCGCAAGACCGGCAGCAAAAAGGGACAGGTTGCCGGTTCCGGTGGCAATCGCCGTCGGGGTCTCGAAGGGCGCGGTGCGACGCCTCCCGCTGAGGAGCGCACCAAGCATCCGGCTTCGCGCCGAGCCAAGCTCGCCGACAAGGCCGCTCAGTCGAGGGGCGGTGGCAGGCAGAGCGGCGGACGTGTCGCCAGCCGGAAGAACGACGACGCACCCGAGGTCGTGCTCGGACGCAATCCCGTTGTCGAATGCTTGCGTGCCGGCGTGCCTGCGACGGCCCTTTGGGTTGCCGTCGGGACCGATAGCGACGAGAGACTCAAAGAAAGTGTGCAGCGTGCCGCGGACGCGGGTATCTCCATCCTCGAGGTGCCACGCTCCGATCTGGACAAGCTCAGCGCCAACGGGTTGCACCAGGGCCTTGCACTTCAGGTGCCGCCGTACCGCTACGCCCATCCGGACGATCTGATCGGTGCCGCAAGAGCGCATCAGGAACCCGCGTTGCTCGTTGCTCTCGACAACATTACCGATCCTCGGAACCTCGGCGCTGTCGTGCGTTCTGTGGCCGCGTTCGGTGGCCACGGCGTTGTAATCCCACAGCGTCGCAGTGCAAGTGTCTCGGCGGTTGCCTGGCGCACCAGTGCCGGTGCCGCTGCGCGCCTCCCTGTCGCGCGGGCGGTCAACCTGACTCGCACTCTGAAAGATTGGCAGACCAAGGGCGTCACCATTGTCGGATTGGACGCGGACGGTGACACCACTCTCGACGAGTTCGATGGTAGCGGCCCCATCGCAGTGGTCGTTGGATCCGAGGGTAAAGGACTTTCACGCCTCGTCCGTGAGACGTGTGATTCGATTCTGTCGATCCCGATGGCAGGTCCGATCGAATCGCTCAACGCCTCGGTGGCCGCAGGCGTGGTGCTGGCCGATATCGCTAGGCAACGTCGGTCTTAGGGCGGCTTCGCCGCCCGGGTGTGCGTAGTAGCAACCTGCACCTACTACGCACACACGGGCGCGAAGCGCAGTACGTCCCCCGGGCGTAGCTGGCCGAGCATCGAGAGGTCGGCACTGCGAACTACGCCGATCACCGGGTACCCACCGGTGACGGGGTGGTCGGCGAGAAAGAGTACCGGTTTGCCGTCGGGTGGTACCTGCAACGCACCTGGAACCATTCCCTCACTCGGTAGTTCGTCGGTTCTGGATCTCGACAGTGCGAGTTCGCCGTCGAGCCGGATGCCGACGCGGTTGGCGTCGGCGGTGACGGTCCAGTGCTGCGAGAACAGAATCGTCGGATCGACGAACCAGTCTGTGTGCGGTCCCAAAAATACCTGCGCGGAATCGGTGAACAGAGGCGGCGGGATGAGCTCTGCTGCGGGCCATTCGCAGGCGTCGTTGCCGACGGCTACGAGAGTTCCGGCTTCCACACGGGCGGGCCCCAGCCCAGACATCGTATCGGTGGATCTGCTGCCGAGAACCAGTTCGGCTTCGATGCCGCCCCGAACTGCCAGATAGCAACGGAGCCCGAAACTCGGTGTCCCGATCGATAATTCATCTCCGTCGGATAGCGCTAACGTACAGTACATCCCCTCCGCGACCCCGTTCACCGCAACCGAGCTGGTAGCACCGGTCACTGCCAGGACGGCTCGTCCGTGCACTCGGAATCGCAGGCCGCCCATTGTTGCTTCGAGCGTGGCAGCGTGGAGGGCATTGCCCACCAACCTGTTGGCAGCGTCGTGCGCGCTGATATCCGCAGCCCCTGACCGGCCGACGCCGATGGCAGAATATCCCGGTCTACCTCGGTCTTGCACCGTGCACAGAGGGCCGGAGGTGAGTACTTCGAAAGAGATCATCGTTGCTCGAATCGCACGGTGTCTCCGGGCCGCAGTAGGGCGGGCGCGACTCGCCCGACATCCCACAGGACGGCATCGGTGGTCCCGATCAGCTGCCATCCGCCGGGGGAGCTGCGCGGGTAGATGCCCGAGAACTCGCCGGCAAGCCCGACGGATCCTCCTGGAACCGTTGTGCGCGGGGTGGATCTGCGTGGCACACGAAGCCTGGAGTCGGTACCGACGAGATATCCGAAACCTGGGGCGAAGCCGCCGAAAGCGACCGTCCATATCTGCTCGCAATGCGCTGAAACTACTTCCACCGCAGTCAATCCCGTTGCTTCTGCGACATCGCTGAGGTCTTCGCCGTCATACTCGACCGAGATGACCACGAGCTCGGAGCTCGGTGCCGCAGCGTCGTCAGCAGGCGCGAGACTGTGTACCCATCGAACTACCCGCTTCTGGTTTCCGCTGTGGCGGACGAGGATCGTTTGCGCGGCAGGCACGAGATCCTCGACGTCTTCGATTGGGGTATCGAGCATCACCCGGTAGAAGGACATCGTCTCGGTGAGATCGGCGTACTCGACGAGGATGGCACGGTCCCCAGCCAGACGGACGATCATCAGACGAACGCAGTGACGTCGATCTTGTTGTCGGAGAGCATCTTCCAGACGGCACGAGCCATCTCGACCGCGTCCGGCGAATCTCCGTGCACGCAGACTGATTCGGCAGTGACCTCGATGGTCGACCCGTCGATCGCCTCGACAGTGCCATGCTGGACGAGCCTCAACACTCGAGCAGCAACCAACGCGGGATCCGAGAGCACTGCGCCCGCGGTCCGCCGCGGCACCAACTCGCCCAGCGGAGTGTAGGCACGATCGGCGAATGCTTCGGTGATGGTGCGTAGCCCAGCCGCGCGCGCTTCTTCGAGGAACACCGAGCCAGGCAGTCCCAGGACGGGGAGTGTCGGATCGTAGGATCGGACGGCCTCGACGACGGCGCGTGCCTGCTCGCGATGTGTGAAAATGGCGTTGTAGAGCGCACCATGCGGTTTGACGTACGCGATCGCGGATCCCGCTGCCTGCGACAGGCCGTCGAGGGCGCCCATTTGGTAGAGGACCTCTGCGGTGAGGTCTGCAGGCTCGATGTCGATGAATCGTCTGCCGAAGCCGGCGAGATCTCGGTAGCCGACCTGAGCGCCGATGCGTACGCCTTTACTCGCTGCGCCGCGGCAGGTCTCGAGAATGGTGCGCGGGTCGCCGGCGTGGAATCCGCACGCGATATTGGCGCTCGTGACGATCGACATCAGCGCGTCGTCATCGCCGAGTTTCCAGGTGCCGAAGCTTTCGCCGAGATCGGAGTTCAAATCAATAGAAGGCATTAGCGTCGAGTCTAAGCCCAGTCAGGCGGGTAGCAGTCTTCCCGAGTCGGCCTTGTGCCGAGAGCCGACTGCGCGGCAGATGAGATAAATGACGAATGAGATGGTGGTGACGAAGGTCGAGACGGGGACGCCAGGCGCGAGAGAGAGCAGTATGCCGCCGACGGCCGCTGTTTCGGCGAACAGAATCGACAGCAGCGTTGCCTTCATCGGGCTGGCGGTCACTCGGGCTGCGGCCGCTGCGGGCGTGATCAGCAGCGACAGCACCAATAGTGCGCCGACGATCTGCACGCCGAGTGCACAGGCGACGCCTACGAGGATGGCGAACACCACCGATAGTGCGCGCACTGGGACGCCGCGGGCGAGCGCCACCTCGGGGTCGGTACTGGCGAAGAGCAACGGGCGGTACACGATGGCGAGCACGATCAACACCACGACCGCGCAGATCAACAGTAGCTGCAAGCCGCCCTGGCCGACTCCGACGATCTGGCCGATGAGCAGTGAGAAGCTCGTGCCAGTGCGTCCGGGGTAGAGCCAGATGAACAGCACGGACAGGCCGAGACCGAATGACATGATGACGCCGATGACAGAGTCGCGGTCGCGTGCTTTCGACCCCAGGAGTGCGAACATCACTGCGGCGACCACCGACCCGATGATCGCACCGAGCCCGACGGTGATCCCGACGAGCAATGCAGCCGAAGCGCCCGTCAGGGACAGTTCACTCGACCCGTGCACCGCGAACGCCCATTGACGACTGACGATCAGAGGACCGAGGGCGCCGGCGAGCAGTCCCAGGATCGCCGCCGCGATGAGGGCTTGCTGGACGAAGTCGTAGCTCAGCAGATTTGCGGTAGTGCTGAAATCGAAGATCTTGGAGAAGACGTCGAGGACCTTGTCGTTCATGACGGTTTGCTTCCTGGTGGGTCCGGCGTCGGTGGGTGGTGCGCGCCTGCAGTCCCCAGGGCGTCGATGGAGTCTCCGGTGCCGACGACGATGAGCCTGCCGCGAACTTTCAGAACTTCCACCTCGGTGCCGTAGAGCTCGGACAGAACCTCGGTCGTCATCACCTCGGCCGGGGTCCCGATGCGGAACTTGCCGTCGACGATGTACACGATGCGGTCCACCAGCGGGAGGATCGGATTGATCTCGTGCGTGACGAACAGAACAGCCGTGTCATGTTCGCGTCGTCGCCTGTCGATGAGCCCGGACACCAGGCTTTGATTGGCCAAGTCCAGGCTGAGCAGCGGCTCGTCGCACAACAGTACAGTCGGATTCCCGACGAGGGCCTGGGCGATACGCAGTCGCTGCTGTTCGCCGCCGGACATGGTCCCGACGGGTGCCCCGGCAAACGAGTTGGCGTCGACCTGATCGATGGCGGCTTGAACGACGCGCTTTCGTTCGCGCATCCCACGGAAGCCGAGCCCCCACCGGTGGCCGTCCCACCCGAGGCCGACGAGATCGCGCCCCCGTAGTGGAAGGTCGTCGTCAATACTGCGTTGCTGGGGTATGTAGCCCACGCCGGACTGGCCACGTCGCACGGGGCGGTTAGCGATGGTGGCTGTTCCGCTGGTCAGATTGTTCTGACCGAGTAGGACTTTCAGCAGTGAGGTCTTACCTGAGCCGTTCGGGCCGAGGATTGCCACGAACTCACCGCGCTGGACGGTGAGGTCCAGGCTCTGCCACAGCGTGCGCTCGCCGAATGCCAGACCGGCATCGCGCAGTTCTACAGCAGTCATGCACTGCAGCTTTCCAGTATCGGTTTGATAGTCATTCCGCGGGCTCCACGCCGGGCTCGATGGTCGTTCCGCGGGCCCCACGCCGGGCTCGATGGTCGTTCCGCGGGCTCCACGCCGGGCTTGGATAGCGCCGCGTCAGGATGCATCGAGGGCAGCTCGGAGATCCTCCGCTGCCTTCTTCTGCCATTCGAAATAGGTTATGCCCTCGGGCAGGGTCTCGGTGACCTCGACGACGGGGACTCCAGCTGCCTCGGCGGTCGAACGGATGTCCCGAGTGACCGAGTCCTCGGTTTGGATGTTGTAGACGAGCGCCCGTACGGATTTCGATGTCAGGAGGTCACGCGTCGCTGCAATGGACGCAGGCGACGGGTCGTTGTCTTCCTCTAGGGCGTTCTTGAAGTCCTCGGGAGTTTTGTCGTCGAGGCCGGAAATTTCGATCAAATAGTGCGCGATCGGCTCGGTCTGCGCTACCGGTGCGGCGGCGTGATCGGCAGCGATTTCGGCTGTCGCGGCGGTGATGTCGTGGATCTGATCATGGAAGACCTCGGCATTGGCGATGTACTTCGCTGCGTTGTCGGGGTCGAGTTGCCCGAGCTTCTCGGCGATGGATTCTGCTGTGGCAGCGGCAACTTCGGGGTCGTACCAGACGTGTTCGTTGACCTCACCGTGGCTGTGGCCGTCGTTGCCGGACTCGGAATCTGCGCTCCCGTCGTGTCCGTGGCCGTCCTCCAGAAGATCGAACGCGTTGACGGACGGCACATTTTTGCCCGCCGAGCCGAGGATCTCTTCGATGAAGCTGTCGTAGCCGCCGCCGTTGTAGACGACCAGAGATGCCTCGGCAACCGTGGCTGCGTCACCGGCGGAAGCCTCGTAGGAGTGCGGGTCTGCAGACGGGTCGGCGATGAGTGACTCGACCTCGGCCAAGTTCCCGGCGACCGCTTCCGCGACGCTGCCCCACACGTTTGTCGACGCGACGATCGTGATGGGACCGTCGATCGCGGTGGCGGGAGCGGACGCACCTGAGGTCTCGGTGTCCGAGGCGCATGCGCTCAGGGTGAGAGCTGCGGCGCAGGTCAGGCCGACGAGAGTGGTGGTAGTGCGGGCGAAGGGGCGGCGTGAATGGCGCATTGGCACTCCTCGGAGTGTAGCGATAGATGTAATTGGAAACGGTTACCGTTTCACTCTAGCGAGTGCTGCGGATCAGATCGAATCGGACATTGCAGTCGATTTCACTGCAACCTGCTTTAGGACTAACGTCCCAGTATGTCCAGGTCCAGGGATCCGCGCCGTCCAGCTACCTTGGCGTCCATCGCGGCAGAGTTGAAGGTGTCTCGGACGACAGTGTCCAACGCCTACAACCGACCGGACCAGCTCTCTCCCGAACTACGCGAACGTGTATTGATGGCAGCCAAGCGCCGCGGATACGCCGGACCGGACCCGGTGGCGCGGTCTCTTCGCACACGCAAAGCCGGAGCCGTCGGATTGGTGTTGACCGAGGCGCTCAGCTATTCCTTTCGTGACCCCGCAGCCATGGCTTTCCTGGCCGGGTTGGCGGAATCGTGCGAAGTAGCAGGTCAGGGACTTCTGCTCATTCCCGCAGGCCCGGACCGCGACGACACTGCGGCGGCCGCCGTGGTGCAGCAAGCAGGAGTCGACGGATTCGTCGTCTACTCGGTTGCCGACGATGATCCCTATCTTCTCGCCGTACGTGAACGGCACCTCCCAGTCGTCATTTGCGATCAGCCCCGGAACGTTCCCGAGGCTGCGCTCATCGCCATCGACGACCGTGCGGCGATGAAACTCCTCGCCAATCAAGTAATAGCGCTCGGGCACAAGCACATCGCAGTCTTGTGCATGCGGCTCGCACGCGACCGACGCGATGGCGTCGTACCGCCGGGCAGGCTGACGACAAGCCACTTCCACGTGCAGCGCGAGCGAATCGCCGGAGTGCAGGACGCGATGAAGGAAGCAGGTCTGGATCCCTCCGCGCTCACCGTCGTCGAGCGCTTCGAGCACACCGTCAGATCCGGTCATTCGGCTGCCGCTCAAGCTTTGCAAGCCAACAGGGAGACGACGGCATTGCTGTGTACCACCGATGTGCTTGCTATCGGAGCGCTCAACTTCGCCAAAGTGACGGGAATCGCGGTGCCGGGTCAGCTCACGGTCACCGGATTCGACGGTATCGAGGGCGCCATTCGGGAGAACATCACCACGGTCCGTCAAGACACGGAGGAGAAAGGCCGACGGGCGGGCGCGCTGCTCACGTCGACGTCTCAGTCGGGCATCGTCGCCACGGAGTTCTTGCCCACTGAAATCATCAAGGGTCGTACCGCAGGTCCGCCGCCGGCTCGCTAGTTTCGCCCACTTCTCTTTCTGACATGAATGGTCCATCACAACCGTCTAGCCGTTGCAATGGTCCATTCATGCGGGGGGCTGGCGGGTAGCGTCACTCGCTCGAAGGCGCCGTGTCCGCCTGCGTCAGCCACTGCCTGCGCTCCTCCAGCAACAACGCCAGCGCGAGAGAGACCTGCTCGGTGCTGTCGATCCGAAACTCGGCGCCAGAATCACCCGTGCCGACCTTGACGCCGATGTCGGGGCCGGTCAGGCGTGCAAATGCCTTCTCGTCGGTCACGTCGTCGCCGAAAAACACTGCCGCCGTCGCGTCCTCTCGTTGGCGTATCAGGTCGAGGGCCACGCCCTTGTCGGTGGCGATGACGGCAAGCTCGATGACGGCCTTGCCTTCGGTGACGTGCACGCCCGCGCGTTGTGCGACGCCATCGCGGACGGCGAGCAGAGCGCGTACCGCGTCATTGGGGTCGGCGTTTCGGACATGTAGAGCGGCGCTGGCAAGCTTGATCTCTACGCCGACGCCCTCGAACCGGGCGGCGATCGCTGACAACTCCTCGGTGATGTCCTTCAGTAAAAGCTTGGCTTCGTCGTCGATTATTTCGATGAATCCGGTGTCGAATTCGCTGCCGTGACTACCCACGAGGTGGACTTCGGCAGGCAGGCCGGAGAGCGGTGCAAGGTCACGCAGCGCACGGCCGGAGATGACGGCTGTCGTCGTATCGACGAGTGCGGCGAGTCCGCGCATTGCGTCGACGGCCTCGGCATGCGGAAACGCCTTCATCGGATCGGACACGATGGGAGCCATCGTGCCGTCGTAATCCGAGGTGACGAGCAAGCGGGGGGTCCGGGCCACACCGATGAGCGCGCGGCGAAGTTCTAACGGTAGTTCCAGAGCAGTCACCTTGTCGAGGCTAGGCGATAACCGCGGCGGCGGCTCACCCGGTCAGTCGAGGGGTACCGAATCTCCGAGCAGGAGGTCGACGGTCAACTCGAGGCGCGCAGCGACGTCGGTCGCCGACGACCGGCGTGTCAACCAGGCCACCAGATTGGACAGCCACACATCGCTGATGACGCGAGCGATGCTGAGCTGCAATTCCGTTGGCTCTCCGTCGTTCATCGCTTTTGCGAAAAGCCGATCCATCAAACGACCGACCTGATCGACCTCGGCGGCGGCGGAAGCGTCGGCGAACATGAAGGCGCGAGTCATGGCTTCGGTAAGTAGTGGGTCACGTTGCATTGCGCGGGTGATCTGACCGAGAATCAGGTGCATTCGTTCCTGCGGCGTCTGCCCGGGCGGAAGCTTGCGACGGGAGTCGATCTTTTCGAATTCGCGTGACAGCGCTGATACGAGGAGATGCACTTTGGACGGGAAGTAGCGGTAGAGGGTGCCGACAGCAACGTCTGCGCGTTCGGCGACGGCGCGCATCTGCACTGCCTCGTAGCCGCCCTTGGATGCAAGTGCGAGCGTCGCATCCAGAATTCGTTTACGCCGATCGCGCTGTGCATTAGAACTCAGATCATCATCGGTAAGCACCCCGACCGTACGCAACGGCGACAGTTCGCCCGTTCCGTTCTTAGCGGTCGCGCTCGTCGAGCCCGTCCGAGACGATGAAGTCATCGACGTTTCCTCCGCACCTTGACTCTTTACCAGCTAGCGTATTAGAACACGTTCTAGATGAAGAAGTCATCAGGAGAGCTGGGGAAACCATTGTGAGTATTGCCACGAACGAAGATCAGCGTGACGTTCAACAGTCGATCAGAGCGTGGGTCGCATCAGCCCAACCGATCGCACATCTACGCGCTGACCAGCAGTTGGGGTGGCGCGCCCACTGGCCGGCGCTCGCTGATCTAGGACTGTTCTCGGTCGCTGTATCCGAATCGGCCGGCGGTGTGGGAGGCAGCGCTGCGGACCTCGCCGCCATGATCGAGGAAACCTCGTTCGGCCTCGTCAGCGGGCCTGTGCTGTCCACCGCGTTGGCCGCGATGGTCGTCGGGCGGAGCGGGAGCCGTTCGGCCGAGGAAATCTGCGAAGGCCGGACGCCTTGTGCGGTCGGATTGTCCGGAGATCCGCTGACGGCCGTCGCCGACGGTGAATTGTTCGTCCTCGACGGGGTGCTGGAACTTGCTGTCGGAGGGGCCGACGGAGTGTCCGTGCTGGTTCTCGCCGACCTCGACGGCAAGGCCGTCTGGTGCCTGGTCGATGCCGACGCGCCCGGTATGAAAATCGAGTCGCTGGCCGGGGTGGACCTGAGTCTTCCGCTCGCGCGGGTCTCGTTCGACGGAGTTCGCGTTGCACAGAGCGAGATGTTCGACGGTATCTCCGCAGATCATGTGCGTGATCTAGCGGCTACTCTCGCCGCTGCCGATGCGGCGGGAATTGCTGGATGGTGCTTGCGAACAGCCGTCGAGCATGCCAAGTTCCGTGAGCAGTTCGGGGCCCCGATCGGCAGTTTCCAAGCCATCAAGCATCTGTGCGCCGACATGCTCTGCCGGGTCGAGCAGACGCGGGCGGCAGCGTGGGATGCGGCAGTCGCAGTGGATTCTGCACCCGACGAATTGCCGCTGTCGGCGGCCGTCGCCGCGACGATTGCACTCGACGCTGCGGTCGACACTGCGAAGGACTGCATCCAGGTGCTCGGCGGCATCGGCTTCACTTGGGAGCACGACGCCCATCTCTACCTGCGTCGGGCTCTGGTGCTGCGTCAGGTGCTCGGTGGCTCCGCGCGGTGGCGCGGCCGGGTCGCGGAACTGACGCGCGGCGGAATGCGGCGGACTCTGCGCGTCGATCTGGGTGAGACCGAGAACCTCCGAGACGACGTCGCGGCCGAGGTCGACCAGATCGCGGGCGCCGAGAACACGCGTATTGCGTTGGCGGAGTCGGGGCTTGCTGCCCCGCATTGGCCCAAGCCGCATGGGCGGGACGCGAGCGCCGCACAGCAGCTTCTCTACGCGGAGGAATTGACGCGCGCGTCTCTCGCCGCGCCCGATCTGGTGATCGGCGGATGGGCCGTCCCCACCATTCTCGAGCACGGGACCGCCGAGCAGATCGATCGCTTTGCCAGCCAAACGTTGCGCGGCGAGATCTCCTGGTGCCAGCTCTTCAGTGAGCCCGAGGCCGGTTCGGATCTCGCGTCACTGCGTACCACCGCGACGGAGGTCGAGGGCGGGTGGACGCTCAAGGGACACAAGATTTGGACTTCGCTTGCTCGCGAAGCAGACTGGGCAATCTGTCTCGCCCGCACCGATCGAGATGTGCCGAAGCACAGAGGCATCAGCTACTTCGTGCTCGACATGCGTTCACCGGGAATTCGAATCGAACCACTGCGAGAGATCACCGGGGACGCAGTTTTCAACGAGGTATTTCTCGACGATGTCTTCGTCCCCACCGAGGGGCTCGTGGGAACACTGGGAGGTGGGTGGCGGCTGGCCCGCACCACGCTCGCCAACGAGCGCGTCGCGATGAGCGGAGGATCTTCGCTCGGCCGTGCACTCGAAGACGTCATTGCCGCGACGGATCCCGACCCTGTTCTCGACGACCGGCTCGGCAGGCTCATCGCCGACGGGCTCGTCGGGTCGCTCCTCGAATTTCGAGGCACGCTACGACGCCTCGGCGGCCAAGACCCGGGTGCGGAGTCGAGCGTCCGCAAGCTCGTGGGCGTTCGCCACCGTCAGGACCTCGCGGAATTTGCAGTCGAAGTCGGCGGTCTAGAAAGCGCCATCGACGGACCGTTGGCGAAGGAAATGCTGCTGACGCGGTGCCTTTCCATCGCCGGCGGTACGTCTCAGGTCCTCAAGAACGTCGCAGCCGAACGGATCCTCGGGCTGCCGCGCTAGCTCATTCCAGAGGCCGCGTGCTCGCCCTGTTGAGCGCATTGAGCAGGCTGCACTCGCGGCCTCTGGTGGATCTGACGATAAGGTGTTAAAAATAGAACACGTTCTAGTCATTCATACTCCGTTGTAGGTAGGTAAAAAGGCGTGGACTTCACGAGAGATTCGACCCAGACGACGGTTGCCGACATGGTCACCGGGCTAGTGGCACGTGAACCTGCGGACCTCTGGACTGCGATGTCCGATGCGGGACTGTTCACGATGCTTCTGCCAGAAGAGTGTGGCGGTGACGGGCTCGGGCTGCCCGAGGCCGCCACTGTCCTGACGGAATTGGCAACCTCTGCATCCGTCGGACCAGCGCTCGCTACGATCGGCTTCGGGATCGTCCCACTATCGAGACTGGCGACCCCAGAGGTGATCACTCGGACGGTCACGCCGGGGGTGCTTCTCACGGCCGCCCTCTTCGAGCCGGGCGCACCGTTCCCTGTTGAGCCAGCCGTCAAGGCTGTCGCAGACGGCGATGGAATGCGCGTCACCGGAACGAAGATCGCCGTTCCGTTCGCCGAACAGGCGCATCGAATTCTGGTTCCGACGTCCGACGGGATCGTCCTGATCGATCCGCATGCAGACGGAGTGCTATTGACGCGCACTCCGTCGTCGAGCGGCGACCCGGAGTACGCGATCGAATTCGACTCGGCCCTCGGTGAACTCATCAGTGCGGATGTCGAGGGTCTCTATCGACTTGCGATCGCTGCGATCGGCGCCGTTGCCGATGGTCTGATCGATGGCGCTGTAAAGCTGACGGCCGCTCACCTGGCGAGTCGACACCAGTTCGGTAAGCCGCTGGCCAGTTTTCAGGCTGTGGCCAACGAGATTGCCGACGTCTATGTCACCGCGCGCACCATTCATGTCGCCTCGGCAGCCGCAGTGTGGCAGGCGTCGCAGAACAGTGCCGCGAACGACAACGACGTCCTTGCGTACTGGATTGCAGCCGAACTGCCGGCCGCGATGCAGATGTGTCACCACCTGCACGGCGGCGTCGGCGTCGACATCACCTATCCGATGCACCGTTTTTACTCGGCCGCCAAGGACCTCGCCCGGCTCGTCGGCGGATCGTCCTACCGACTCGATCTCGTGGGAGCGCAATGTTCGTCGAACTGACCGAAGAGCAACTGAAACTACAATCGGAACTTCGTAACTACTTCGCCGACCTCGTCAGCGACAGTGACGCCGAGACCATGATGACCGAGCGACACGGTCCGGCGTACCGCAACATCATCAAGCGGATGGGCGACGACGGCTGGCTGGGAGTGGGTTGGCCGAAGGAATTCGGTGGGCACGGATTCGGCGACGTCGAGCAGGCCATTTTCGTCAACGAGGCTGTTCGAGCAGATGTCCCTCTGCCCGCCGTGACGCTGCAGACCGTCGGCCCGACGCTGCAGAAATACGGCACTGAAGTGCAGAAGGAAAAGTTCCTGAAATCGATCCTCGACGGGGACGTGCATTTCGCTATCGGATACACCGAACCTGAGGCTGGGACCGATCTGGCGTCGCTGCGAACCACTGCAGTACGGGACGGCGACGAATACATCGTGAACGGCCAGAAGATCTTCACTACCGGCGGTCACGACGCGGACTACGTGTGGCTCGCGGTCCGCACCGGAGCTGCTGAGTCGCGTCATCGCGGCATCTCGATGCTCATTGTCGACACCACCGATCCCGGCTACTCATGGACACCGATCATCACCTGCGACGGCGCGCACCATGTGAATGCGACGTATTACAACGATGTCCGGGTCCCCGTGAACATGCTGGTCGGAGAAGAGAATGCGGGTTGGCGACTGATTACCACTCAGCTCAATCACGAGCGCGTCATGCTCGGACCTGCGGGACGAATCGCGGGTCTGTACGAGAGGCTTCGTACCTGGGCGCAGACTCATGGCCTACTCGACGAACCCGATGTGCGGCGCACACTCGGTGAGATCTATGCAACGTTCCGGATCAACGAGTTGCTGAACTGGCAGATTGCGTCCAGTGCCGCCGATACGGTGAGTGTTGCCGATGCGTCGGCCACCAAAGTATTTGCTACCGAACGCATCCAGCGCGTCGGCCGACTCGCTGAGGAAATGCTCGGGCGCCATGGAAATACTGCCGATGCCGATACCGCCAAGCTGATGGAATGGCTTGACAAGCAGGTCAAACGAAACCTCGTCATCACCTTCGGCGGTGGCGTCAACGAAGTTATGCGAGAACTGATCGCGACCTCCGGACTCGGTCTTCCGCGAGTCGTACGATGAGCGAAAAGATCCAGGCAGCCGCTGAAAAGATTGCCGCCCAGGGTGAGTGCGCGCCCCGAGCCGGACGAGATCCGATCAATCAGCCGATGATCAACAACTGGGTCGAGGCTCTGGGCGACAGCAACCCGATCTACGTCGACGAATCCGCTGCTCGCAGCGCAGGGCACCCAGGCATCGTTGCGCCTCCCGCCATGGCCCAGGTCTGGACGATGCCGGGGTTGCATCGCACACGTACGGCGGACGATCCGCTCGGTCAGATCATGGAGATTCTCGACGAGGCAGGGTTCACGTCGATCGTGGCCACCAACTGCGAGCAGACCTACCATCGGTATCTGCAACTCGGCGAAGAAGTCGCCATCACCGCGCGGCTCGAGGGTGTTGTCGGCCCAAAGAAGACCGGGCTTGGTCTCGGTTGGTTCGTGACCATCCGCAACATTTGGTATGTGGGCGACGAACCTGTCTCCGAGATGCTCTTTCGCGTGCTGAAGTTTGCGCCATCGACTCCATCCGAGCCCGTCGCCGCTCCCGATCTATCGGAGCAGATCAGACCGGTAGCGTCGCAGGAGACCGAGTTCTTCTGGGAGGGAACCAAAGTCGAAGAACTCAGGATCCAACGAGTGCAGGACGGTTCACTGCGGCATCCGCCGATCCCAGCGATCTGGCAGGACAAGTCCCTGCCGATCGACTATGCCGTCGCAAGCGGAAAGGGAACAGTCTTCAGCTATGTGGTTCACCACGCGCCGAAGGTTCCCGGCCGGACGTTGCCGTTCGTCGTTGCTCTCGTCGAACTCGAAGAAGGGGTCCGCATGCTCGGTGAACTACGAGGAGTCGAACCGGATCAGGTAGCCGTTGGGTTGCCGGTCGAGGTCGACTTCGTGCGCGTCGACGATGATCTGACCCTGCCTGCCTGGAAGGCGACGCGATGATGGCCACCGTCGGCGACGTGTTGCCGGAACTACAGATCACCGCGGACCCGACGTTCGTAGTATCGACCGCATTGGCTACCCGGGATTTTCAGGATGTCCACCACGATCGCGACAAGGCACTCGAACGCGGCTCGAAGGACATCTTCGTCAACATCCTCACCGATACCGGCTTGGTGCAGAGGTTCGTCACCGACTGGGCCGGCCCGGCGGTAGTGCTGCGATCGATCGCTTTGAAACTCGGTGTGCCCTGGTACGCCTACGACACTTTGACACTGACCGGGAAAGTTTCTGCGGTCGAGAACGGCGAGGTCACCATCGATGTCCGCGGCACAGATTCACTCGGCGACCACATCACGGCCACGGTGAGGCTCGCATGAGCGGGTTGTCCGGGAAGGCGGCGATCGTCGGAATCGGCGCAACCGACTTCTCGAAGAACTCTGGGCGCAGTGAACTTCGGCTCGCAGCAGAGGCCGTGACCTCGGCGTTGGACGATGCAGGGCTGAGCCCCTCGGACGTCGACGGACTGACCTCGTTCACCATGGACACCAACACCGAGACGGCTGTTGCCCGTGCAGTGGGAATACCGAATCTGAAGTTCTTCAGTCGAATTCATTACGGCGGCGGCGCTGCTTGCGCAACGATCCAACAGGCAGCGATGGCCGTTGCGACAGGGGTCGCTGATGTCGTCGTCGCGTACCGCGCTTTCAACGAGCGGTCCGGGGCGCGCTTCGGGCAGGTGGCTTCTCACCTCGCGGCAGCACCGACATCCTCCGGCGTCGATGCCGGGTGGTCGTATCCACACGGACTGGGGACCCCCGCATCATTTGTGGCGATGGTCGCGCGCAGATACATGCACGTGTACGGCGCTACGAGCGAGGATTTCGGCAGGATCGCCGTCGCGGATCGCAAGCACGCAGCGAACAACCCGGCAGCGTTCTTCTACGGCAAACCGATCACGTTGGAGGATCACCAGAATTCGCGGTGGATCGCCGAACCTCTGCACTTGCTCGACTGCTGCCAGGAGTCCGACGGCGGCATCGCCATCGTCGTCACGTCCGCCGAACGGGCCAAAGATCTACCCAATCCCGCAGCCGTCATCACCGCAGCGGCGCAAGGGAGTGGCCCAGACCAATACATCATGACCAGCTACTACCGTGACGGGATGACGGGTCTGCCAGAGATGGGACTCGTCGGCGATCAATTGTGGAAGCAGGCGGGATTGACGCCGGCGGACATGCAGATGGCCGTGTTGTACGACCACTTCACGCCCTTTGTATTGATGCAGTTGGAGGAACTCGGGTTCTGCGCACGCGGTGAGGCCAAGGACTTCATTGCGGACGGCGCGATCGAACTCGGTGGCAGGCTTCCTCTGAACACGCACGGCGGCCAGCTCGGCGAGGCCTACATTCACGGCATGAACGGAATTGCAGAGGGCGTCAGGCAGATTCGCGGCACCTCGGTCAACCAGGTGGACTCCGTGGAGAACGTTCTGGTGACCGCGGGAACCGGTGTACCTACCTCCGGTCTGATCCTGTCGAAGTAGTCATCCCTCGCGCAGCTAGTACCGTGTTGCTCATGGAATGTGGTGGGTCGGTGGCAAGTCTCCCCGGTGTGCGCGTGTCGAATGTGTCGATCTGACATGGCCGACACGGAGAAAGTGAACCCCGTTCTGGTCGTCATGGGTGTCTCAGGTTCGGGGAAATCGACCGTCGCGGGAGCTCTCGCACACGAGTTGAAGTGGGACCTGCAGGAGGGGGATGACCTGCACCCGGCGTCGAACGTGAAGAAAATGGCGGCGGGGCATGCGTTGACCGACGAGGACCGCAGGCCGTGGCTCGAAGCAATCGCGGACTGGATCCGGGCGCACACCGAACGCGGCGAGCCCGGCATCGTGACCTGTTCGGCTCTCAAGCGCAGCTACCGTGACACGCTGGTGCGAGGATCGAGAGGTCGCGTCGTCTTCGTCGATCTGCAAGGGTCCAGAGAGAAGATCGACGCACGGCTCAAAGCGCGCACCGATCACTTCATGTCTGCAGCACTGCTCGACTCTCAACTGTCGATCCTCGAGCCCCTCGAACCCGACGAGCAGGCAATCGTCGTCGACATCGGCCCGGCGCCCGCGGAGATCGTGGCTCAGATTATCGAGAAGCTCGACCGTCCCCGCGAGGGTTAAATCAGCTCGCGAGCCTGAGAGTTTGCTACCCGTGTAGATTCTTCGGATCCCCGGAATTGAAGGCTCGCCATCACGTGAATGGGATTTCGTGGACGATCGGTTCCGATGAAGTGGGAAGTTTGCCGATCTCGAGAATTGATTCGCCCTTGAACCCGCCGCATTCGTTCTGCGGCAGAATTGGACGCATACCCAAGCCCGCGGAATCGACCAGCCACACGCTCGGCGGTAGTGCTTGATCCACCAAGCAGGTGAAGTCGCGCCGGTCGGTCGGTTGTGCATAGGCGTCCAGCACTGCGGACAGGTCGCCGGTTCGGTGAGTCTCGATCACCATGACCGTCTTTGAACGAGTCTCGGATGCGCCGATCCAGTCTGGCTCACATGTGATCACAGTCGTAGGTTCGAAATTGTCCGGCACATGTATCGGCTCATGTGTATTGGGCGACTGCGAGGGGATGCCGTGAACGGCAAGGACGTTCGCCGCCACGCACGTCGGGGCCGTCAAAGACGATGACGCCTGAACCGTTTGCGATGCGATTGTGGGGGGTCGATCCGAAGCTCCATTGCAGCCGCTCGCTGCAGCAAGGGCGCCCATAGCCGATGCAATGACTACCGATTTCCACCACGTCGACATGTCCACTACCTCAGTATCCATCGTGTGTCGCATGGGATGCGCCGCTCCCGAGATACGTAGCCCAATCCACCTCTAGGTTGGGTGTCATGGTGGACGTGTACGCGAGCGCCAGCAGAAAGACTATTCGTGCCCTCGGCATACTCGGTTTGTACGCTCAGCCTCATAGTGATCACGCGGACAGAATGGGCGGGGTGTGCAGCGTTTTCGTTTCTTGTCGGTGGGCTCCTGCATGATGTCGACTTATGAACAGGGTCCTGCGTGCGACGCTCGTCAGTGCAGTTGTCATCACTGCGGTCATCGGTATCGCCTCGTTCGTGTTGAGTTTCGCGGCGTTGTGGGAGTTGGCCACGATGGCTGGTGTTCCGCGGAATCTGTCGTGGCTGTGGCCGGTCATCGTCGACGGCACCATCTTGCAGGCCACCATCTCGGTCATCGCTTTGGCTCAATTCGATGATCAACGATCTGGCCGGCGCTTCTTTTGGACGGTATTGGTGATCGCCGCCTTAGTCAGCATTGGCGCAAATGCTATGCACGCGTTCATTTCGGAAGCGGGAACGCTGCACCCGGCATTGTCTGCAGCCATCGCGACGGTGGCTCCGGTGAGTCTCCTCGCTGCTACGCACGGCCTCGGTATCCTCGTCAGGATCCCGTCTTCGAGGCTGGCTGATCCTGTTGAAAACGATTCCGGCACAGCAATTTCGGAGCCCAGATCGTCAGTTGTCGAGTCCAAGATGAGCGAGAGAGTCGCACCCTCCGCGTCGGCGGACAGTGCGGAGCGTGCACAACTAGTGGAGGTGGTCGAAACACCTCGAGCCCCTAAGACAACATCCCAGTTCGCACCGACCGCACCGACACCCCAGTTCGCACCGACCGCCGACACTCCGACCGTACCGATCCCCGTCACGCCGACTGCCGTCACGCCGACTGCCGTCACGCCGACGTCGCGTGAGGATCACAGCGATCCGTTCGCAGATCCCCTGCACGACGTCGATCGTTGGGTCCTCGACAACGACAACGTCGAAGATCTCTTCCCGGTGGACGCTCCCTGACGCTGCGCCCCGGCACTGCTCCGTAACGCTGTGCTCAGAGAAAACCATCACGGCGCGGCCCTGCCACTAGCCAGGAGGTGGCACTATCGAGAGTATGGGCAAGGTGAAACCGCAGAAGCCTGGGCCGGGACAGGAATCGGTTTGGGACTATCCACGACCCCCGAAGCTGGAACAGTCGCGCCGGCTGATCGTTGTGCGGTACCAGGGAATTCTCGTCGCCGAGACACGTGATGCGTGGCGGGTGCTCGAGACGAGCCATCCGCCCACCTGGTACATCCCGAGTCATGATGTAGCGCCAGGGGCCTTGACGCAGTCGAGCACGCAATCGACGCGCTGTGAGTGGAAAGGTGCGGCCACTTATTGGGACGTTCACGGCAACGGCGATATGGCCGCGGGGGCAGCGTGGAGCTACGAGGACCCCACGTCGCAGTTCCTGCCTATTGCTGGGCATCTCGCATTCTCGCCGAGCCGGCTCGAATGTGAAGTGGACGGCGAACGGGTGATTCCCCAGGAAGGTGGCTTCTACGAGGGATGGATTACCAGCGAGGTTGTCGGGCCGTTCAAGGGCATCCCTGGAAGCTGGGGATGGTGACGTCAGGGAGCAAACATCTCGGAGGGAATGATTTGGAGCGAACTATCCTCACCGCGGTCGCTTCCGGTAACGAGAGCTGAACCAGAAACTGGATCGATAGCAACCGAATTTGGCTGACGAACCGTCGGTAGATCGGTGATGGTCTTAGGGTCGGCGGGGTCTGCCACATCGACCACACGGAGAGTGTTCGACTCTGTCAACGTGATCAGCAGTAATTTTCGCTGTGGATCGTAGGCCAGGCCATACGGATTTCCCGGTGCATCGATCCGCGCCACCTGCTCAACCTGCGGGGTGATCCTCTCGATGAACACCGCACCCCCATCCGTATCCGCGAACGCCGCCAAGTCCGCTCCCATCGAGGTTGCATGGGTGAGCTTTGTCCCCAACGGTGCCTGCGCCACAAATTCCTGACTGCGTCCGTCGTAGATCCATACGCCGTTGCCCTGCACGTCGGCGACTGCCGCATATTCGCCGACTGCGGCGACGCCCCCGGGTTGAACGGGCCCGGGTGGCAGCGCTGCGCTTACTTGCCCATCGCGCACGAAGACCACGCCGCCGCCCATCTCGTTGGTGACGACTATCGTGCCGTCGGCAGTGGCGATGGCATCATGTGGTTGCCTGCCGACCTCGGGTACCGTCACGAGAATCGATCCGTCGGCCGGGTTGATCAGTAGTAGCTCGTCGGAGTCTTCCAGCGGCGCAAGGATTGGCCCCTCCGGGCCCGCGAGCGAGAGATGGCGCGGCGCGCCAGCAGTCGGCACAAACGCGCGCTCCACCCCAGTCGAGGCGTCGAGAAGGCGAACTCCGTCGGGCTCGCGTACTCCTGCCGCTACGATGCCCGATGCCGTGATGGCAATCCCTTCAGGAGCGCCTGACAATGCGAGAACCTTCCCGACCG
>JBBSSG010000040.1:0-24661 GCA_038242295.1 Mycobacteriales bacterium
AACCACTGCCGTCGAGATCGTTTCTCTGCGAAACGTTTCCGTCGAGCATGCACGATCCGAAGGCGAGGGCCATACGACAGTCGCAGAGTGGCGGCTCTCTCACGAGACGTTCTGGCATTCCGCCGACATGCGCGCAAGCCTGGGCGACCCTGACTTCACCGTCACTGACGACACCCAAGTAGTTCTCGAGAGGATCAGGGTAGTCCGACCGATCCGCCCTGAATTCGACTCCTAGCCTTCGACAATCACGTCACCACAGCTCAGGCCATCACAGTCCAGGCCCTCACAGTTCCGGTGCGGTGAAGTAGTGGTTGCCGAGCGGATCGATGAGGTGGACGACGTCCTCGGGGAGCCTTTCGACATCCCATGCTTTGGCTGTCTTCAAGTTGTGATGCAGTCTGCAGAACGGCCCGAGGTTGCTCCTGATTGTCCATCCGCCGGCATGCGGGTTCTTATGGTCGAACTCGACGATATGGTCCAGGTCGCAGCGCGCCGACGGCACCGAACAACCGGGATGCAGGCACACCGGATACTGACCGCGAACGTACGCCGCCAATGCTGCTCCGGGTGTGTAGGTGAGCGCCCCCGGAGGTGGCATCCGGTGCCCACCATGGCCATCGGGGTATTCGGCACGACGGTTGCTCGGATCCCGTTTTACGACGCTCCGCCAATAGTCGATGAGACTGCCTGCATCCCGGCGTCGCTCATCCGACTGAGCCGGGTCTGCAGGAATGAATCCCCCGCGAATTTTCCGCGTCCGCCCGAGCACCAGGTCGCACACTACGCCTGCCTTCTGCGCGCGTTCGTTGGCAAGGTCACGTACCCGTCGAACCTCGTCACGTATCTGCCCCGGCGTCGGTACGGCGATTCCTGTTGCGAACGACGACGCTGTCCGGTCTGCGCGGCAGAGCGCCTCGTCGAGTATCTCGGCCAGGCGAGCCCGATCCCCGCCTGCCGAAACCTCGCCTTCCGGAACCACGCCTCCAGGAACTTCACGGCCCCGCCTCCCTCCGCCGTGAACAGTGCCGCCCTGGACATCACGTTGAGTGGCCATGCGCGAGCGGTCACAGCAGGTGCACTGGCAGGCTGCTGCCCATTCCGAAGTGGTCGGCAAGGATGTGGACGGCGAGGGTGTAGACGGACTCGGGGCATCCCAGTCTCCGTCGTCCTCTAGGCAGTCCTCTCCCCCGGTCAGCAGGTCGAGATACTTTCGGGAGGCTGTGAAGGTGATCTGCCAGGTGGAATCGGATGCCATCGCGCGAGCCGTTGCGGCGTCGATCGGACCATAGCCATGCATGTGCGCCGCCCGAGTCCCGACGCCCAATATCGTCTCCAGATCCGCTGATATGTGGATGAGGTAGGTCGGTCCCCGCGCATGGCTGCACGAGCATGACGTCGAGGGGTTCGCTGATAAAGAGGGGCTTTCAGCTCGCGGCTCATCTCGCATGCTGGCACCCTCGTTGCCGGCACACTCATCATCAGTGCCGTCGTCATCAGTGCTGCCTGGGTTGCCCTCGATACTGACGGGGGCAATGGTCGCGGAAGCAACGACCGGTTCCTGTGGGACTCCCGACCGTTCGGCCTCGATGTCGGGCGATGGCCGATCTCGCACGGTCTCGACGTCGCCCAGAATTTCGGCGTCGCACTCTGACTCCCCGCATGTGCAGGTGAGCGCCCCCTTACGGAACAGCACAACAACTGCCTGTGCTCGGAGCTGATCGAGGCTGCGTGGATCACGTCTGCAGATCTTCTTCAGTTCGTCTTCGATGCGCTCGGACATTTCCACGCTCTCGGCACCGGTGACTGTCGCGGACACACGCCCCATCCCGCGAGCAAGCGATGCCACGCGAACCTTCGGCTCCGTCGAGGCGGCCCACTTCCTGGACTCTCGATCCCACTCCGGGTCGGCGGCGGTCAGCAGTCGATCGATCTCGCGTCCTAAAGCACGCGGAGCCAGGGTTACTGCACATCGGACGATCTCGGACTCGAGGTGGTACATCAAGTCCCATCGGGCGCCAAGCGTGTGCTCACGAATGACACGCACTTTCGGCAACCCGATGCTGCCTTCGCAGAATGCATCGCGCACAAGCGGCGTAGTGGCCTGCCACTGCCTGAGCAGCTCCTCGACAGCTTGGTATGTGGTTGCCAATGCGGCGGCGAGTTCGGCGATGGCGGACGTGTGCACGATCCGGTGGTCGAATGTGGCGTCTGCCGCAGCTTCCGGAAACTCCGAACGCGCCTGGTAGTACCGGTCCATCTCCGCGAGGGAGGCCGCGACGGCTGCATTGGCTGCTCGCTCCGAGCCTAGGACGTTCACGAGTACCGCTCGGTCGTCGATGATGCTCATGCCACCCCCCGGTGCACCCAAGTCTCAGCTGTATTCGAACTTATGTTCGATACATAGGAGACTACTGCGGAGTACCGACAAGAAGTTCGTAGCGGGAAACCCAGAGTCCCTCGGCCACTTCGTCGGCGCCGCAGCACTCGAAGCCGGCGGATTCGTACAGCTTCCAAGCTGGGGCATTTGCGCGCGTGGTCGCCACACGCACCCGCCGACCTGGATTCGCTGCAAGGACCTCGCGCACCAGCCGGCGCCCTATTCCAGCCCGATGCCGCTGCGGCGACACCACGAGCCGGTCGATCTCGGCACAATCACCGGAACCTGTCCACGCAAGAGCACCTTCGACTGTGACACCGCAGATCGCCACGAACCAGCTCAGGTCAGCGAAACGCAGCTCGTCCAGGGTTTCATGCAGGTACGGGATCCGGTCATCGTCGATCAATGCGGCCTCGACGGCGTACGCGCGCCGCTGTACCTCGAGAATCGATGCCGCAAGATCAGCGCCGAGATCTGTGCTTTCGTAGACGCGCACCGATATTTCACACACCGTCGAGAGGCGTCGTGACGGCAATCCGCCGCGCACCGTCGTTGTCCGTCACGACCTGGTACGCGTTGCGCTCGACGCCAACGGAGTGGCCGTCGCCGTCGAAGTTCTCGAGCAGCAGGTGCCCCACCCAGATGCCGGCCGCCTCCGCGTCGGTGACGATGTCGCGAGCCCGCACCGACTGGATCCCTCTGGACCGGTAGAACTGCTGCCCCTGGGTGAAGAAGTCGCGCGTCTGCTGCGGTTCCGTGACGGCCATGCATCCCCGGGGCGAGACTGCGAGCGCCGGATAGTTGTAAATATCGGCCAGCCCGTCGATATCGCCGTCCGAGAGGTAACCGGTGTAGCGGTCGAAGAAGCTCTCTATTGATTCCATGATCACCGACGTTACGACGCATTACCGCCCATCGTCCGGGCTATGACTTCGTGGGCTCGGCGGCCTTAGCCGCTTCTTCGTCCCGCTCCTGCTGCGCTGCTGCCAAACCGGACATTGTTCGCAACGGAACTTCCTTGACGAAGAGCACCAGGACGAATCCGAGGACCATCAGGATCGACACAGCGAGAAAGACATAGTCCATCGCGTCGGAGAAGCCGATTTTGAATGGTTCGGCCAGAGCAGAATCCAATTTCTGCATGAACGAACTATCCACCAGCGCGCTACCGGCAACCGAGGGGTCCTCGGCGATGATCGCGTTCGCAAAACCGGACTGCAACGGGTCACCGCTCGTCGCTGCAGACTTGACTGCGTCCTGGAACTCAGGCTTGGTGCTCGCTGCCACCAATGCCTCCCCTGTCTTCGGAGTGAGCTGGGTGAACAACATGGACAGGAACACCGCGACACCGAGAGTCGCACCGATCTGCCGGAAGAAGGTCGCCGCCGAAGTGGAGACGCCCATGTCCTTCGGGGGCATCGCATTTTGGATAGCCAGGGTGAGCGGCTGCATCATCGCGCCGAGCCCGGTACCGAACAAAGCCATTACGACCATCGTCTGCCACAGCGGCGTGTCGGCCTGGACGTAATGGAACAGGAACATAGCGATCGCCATCAGGGCGGTGCCGACGACGGGAAAGATTTTGTAGCGACCGGTTTTGGAGATCATCCGGCCCGAGACAATCGAACTGATCATCAGCGCACCGACGAGGGGAAGAGTTTGATATCCCGCCAGGGTGGGCGATGAACCTTTGACCACCTGAAGATACTGCGGCAGCAGCGATATTCCACCGAACATAGCGGCGCCGGCAACGACGCTGACTGCGATACACAGCGAGAAGAGGCGGTTGCGGAAGAAACGCATCGGGATGAGGGCGTCGTCGCCCATCTTGATTTCGACCAGAATGAACGCCACCACGCCGAGGACGCCGACGGCGTAGCACGCCAGCGCACCGGGCGAACTCCATCCCCAGACGCGCCCTTGCTCGGCGATGATCAACAGCGGCACCAGGCCGATACTGAGAAGCGCAGCACCCCACCAGTCGACCCGAGCCTCACGGCGGTAGACCGGCAGGTTCAGCACTCGCCATACAACTACCAGCGCAATGATTCCGAGCGGCACATTGATGTAGAAGACCCAGCGCCAACCTGTGATCCCGAGGATCGACGATTGCCCGGCGAGCAGCCCTCCGATCACCGGCCCCAGCACGCTCGACGTGCCGAATACAGCGAGGAAGTAGCCCTGATATTTAGCACGCTCTCGCGGGGGAACGATGTCGCCGATGATGGCCAATGCCATCGACATCAAGCCGCCTGCGCCGAGGCCCTGGACGGCCCGAAATGCCGCGAGTTCGTACATCGACGTGGATATGCCGCACAGCATCGATCCGACTACGAAGATCGAGATCGCTGTCATGAAGAAAGGTTTACGGCCGTACAGGTCGGAGAGCTTTCCGTACAGGGGCGTGGAGATGGTCGAAGTGATCAGGTAGGCCGTGGTCACCCAGGCGAGCACCGAAAACCCATTGAGATCGTCGGCGATGGTTCGGACCGACGTCGAAACGATCGTCTGATCCAATGCTGCGAGGAACATTCCCATCATCAGGCCGGACAGAATCGTCAGAATCTGCCGATGAGTGAATTCACCCGTTCCCACCGTCGCATCTTTGTCGGTCTGTTCGGTTACCACTGCTTGCCCACACCTTTACGTACTGTTTACTTGCGACATGCAAGTAAATTAGGTCCCCCAGCATGCACTCGGAACGAGCAGAATGCAAAAGAATTTCAGCGCTCTCGGAACCGCTGCCTAATCTCACGCATCGTATGCGGGTGGATCCCTTCCGCAGCCAACTGCCGTCGAGTCTTTCGGCGAGTGAGCAATACTCCGGTGATCGCAATAATCCACACCGGATATTGCACAAGAAACGCGACGCGAAAAGTCTCGAAGGTGTACCCGCCGAGCGCTTGGATGATGCCGCCGATCGACGCGATCACCAGCAACGACGCGAGGAACCCTCCTATATTCACCATGCCCTGCGCGGTACCGAGATTCACACTGGGGTTGAACGTGCGCGCATAATCGAAGCCGATCACCGAGCCAGGACCACCGACCGAGATCACGACGACGAGCATCAAGAGAAGCCACAGTGGGGCCGGCCCCGGCAGCGACAACACGATCCCCCACATCACGGCATTACTGATCATGATCGCCAGCACCAGCCACGACCGCCGCATCGGATAGCGACCGGACAAAATGCCGAGCACCACCCCGGACGCGACCGCCGATATCACCGACACCGACAGCAATACGCCCGCCGTCGACGTCGACAAGCCCTGTGCCGACGTCAAATACGGAATGCCCCACAGCAAAACAAATGCCGTAATCGAAAACTGTGTTCCCATGTGACTGAAAAATCCGAGCCGGGTCCCCGGACGCTTCCACACCTGGCCGATAGTCGCCAGCGTCTCGCGCATCGATGTCGTATGCTCCGTGACCTCGGCACCGGGCGGTACATCACGAACAAACGTCAACGCGAGGACAAACGCCACCAGCCCGAGCGAGGCCGCGCTACCGAACGCAACTGTCCATCCGGAAACGTTCAACAGAATCAGAAAAGGCACAGCCGAAAGAAGCTGACCGGTCTGACCGAGCAAGCCGGTCAACTGCGACACGATCGGAACTTGCCGCGGACCGAACCACCGCGGAACCAAACGCAAAACCGAGATGAAGGTCAAGGCGTCTCCGACACCTACCAACGCACGCGCCGCCACCGCCAACGGAAGCGACTCCGTCAGAGCAAGCGTGACCTGGGCGAGAGTCATCAACAACGCGCCCAGGGCGATCATCTTGCGCGAACCGACGCGGTCGAGCAGAACACCCGCTGGAATCTGCATGCCCGCATAAACGACAACTTGCAACACGACGAACGACGACAGCAGCGAAGGACTCACTGAGAATCGATCCGCAGCATTCAGCCCGGCTACACCGAACGCGGTGCGATGAAGGACGGCGACAACGTACGCAAAGACGCCGACACCCCACACCACCCATACAGTTCTCACTGGGATCATTCTGCCGGGTGCGCTGTGGGAAGATCACATCGAACAGACGATCAAACGGCAACATTCGCCCCGAAGGCAGTGTTGGGCTCGAAGGCAGTGTTCGACCGAAGGCAGTGTTCGACCGAAGGAAGCGAGCCTCGACATGGCAAACCCCATCCTGGTGCTCAACGGACCGAACCTGAACATGCTCGGCACCCGCCAACCCGAGGTGTACGGCCGTGCGACCCTCGCCGATGTCTTGGCCCTGTGTCAGAAGACCGCAGCCGCGCACGGACGAAGCATCCGCGCCAAGCAGTCCAACCACGAAGGCCAGCTGATCGACTGGATCCACGAGGCCCGCGGGAACGCGTCGGGCATCGTCATCAACCCCGGTGGACTGACCCACACGTCCGTCGCCCTGCGCGATGCGCTCACCATCCCCGAACTGCCGATCATCGAGGTCCACATCAGCAACGTCTACGCCCGCGAGGAGTTCCGGCACCACTCCTTCATCTCCCCCATTGCCAGCGGCGTCATCGCTGGTCTCGGCATCGCGGGCTACGGGTTCGCCGTCGAGCGGCTCATCGAGCTCACAGGAGCGCAGCCGGCGGAGTGACCGGTTAGTCCGGATCGCTCAGCTTGACCTCAGGTTGACCCATCTATATTGGGCGGGGACTTTACAGTCACGCGAGCGAGGGGTGTATTGGTGAGTAACAGCGGCGGCAACAAGAGCAAGAAGAAGGCACAGTCGGCTGCAGCGTCACTGCAAGGCAACAAGGACAAGCAGAAGCGAATACTTTTCCAGGTTGGCGTCGCTGTTGTTTTGATAGCGCTCATCGCCGTCATCGGTTTCAACATCGCGTCGAAGAAATCCGACAACGACGTCGCCTCCGGCGCTACGCCGTCTGCGGTGACCGAGGACGGAGCGATTCGGATCGGTGCTGCCGACGCGGACGTCGTTGTCACCGTCGTCGAGGATTTCCAGTGCCCCGCATGCGCGCAGTTCGAGTCGATCAGCGGAGACACTTTGTCGGAGCTGGTTGCAGAAAACACCATTGCTGTGGATTACAAGCCGATCGGGCTCCTCGACCGTACGTCGTCGACGAACTACTCCACTCGCGCGGCCAACGCAGGTTTCTGTGTCGCAGACTCGAACAAGGATGTATGGCCTTCCTGGCACACGGCTATGTTCGAGCAGCAGCCCGCCGAGGGTGGCAGCGGACTTAGCGATGACGAACTGATCTCCATCGCAGCTGCAGCCGGGGCCGATAGCCCAGAAGTAGAAAGGTGCATCACCGACGGCACCTATTCCGGCTGGATTGCCGACCAGACTCGGACTGTTCTCGACGGCGGGGTCAAGGGCACACCGACCGTCTCGGTCAATGGCACCGTCGTGGCCAACCCGACGCCGGACGAGCTGCGCACTGCGATCACCGCGGCGAAGTGAGGGCCAGCAGAACTACCGCGTGGATCCTGACGATCGGCGGGGCACTCGGATTGCTTGCCTCGCTGGCTCTGACTATCGAGCGAATCATGCTTCTCGAGGATTCGTCGTACGTCCCCTCGTGCAGCCTCAATCCTGTGCTGTCGTGCGGCTCCGTCATGACGACCGATCAGGCTGCACTGTTCGGATTCCCCAATCCGATCATCGGCATCGTCATGTTCACCGTCGTCGTCGTGACGGGCGTCGTGACGCTGGCGAAGATCGAACTACCGCACTGGTACTGGCTCGGACTGTCCCTCGGCACTCTGGTGGGCGAGGTGTTCGTCCTTTGGCTGATCCATCAGAGTCTGTATGAGATCGGCGCATTGTGCCCGTACTGCATGGTCGTGTGGGCGGTCATGACGCCGATCTTCATCGTGTCGCTTTCGCAATTGGTCGCCCGCGCCCACGCCTCGACGGTCCCGCGGATCCTGCTCGAATGGCGCTGGACAATCCTCGCTCTGTGGTACGCCATCGTGCTGGTATTGATCGGAATCAGGTTCGCCGACTACTGGGCCACCCTCATCTGAAGAAACGCCAACTTCTGGGATCTACCACAACGTCGCCTATGCCCTTCGCCAAGAATGGGGCGATCTCTTTCAGGACGCTGTGACAACTACGTAAGCCTCCGCTCTGCCCGGCTAAAGAGCGTTCTTGTTCGCCGGCAGCGAATCCGCATCGAAGACCTACGCGGTTTCGTAAGCACGAATCGAAATTGCCAGGCATGATGATGTGAGTCAGCTCACTATCGATACGGGCTGGCGTCAACGTCGGGGCGAGCGCTAAGACCAGGAGTTGTTACATGGTAGGCGATCCGATCGCAGTCATCGTTGCAGTAGTTGTGTCCGCGGCGGGAGTAGTAGGAGGGGCGGACACTCCCCCACAGGTCCAGGACGGGGCCGCTTCAGTTGCCGCGGCGGCTGAAAGTTCGGTCCCTGGTTTGCAAAAGCAGCTCGATGACCTGCTCGGCACCATGCCGGAACCAATTCGCGAGAATGCCGACACGATGCTCGATGAAGCTGCGGCAGCTATCGAGGGTGCAGCGGCACCGATGTTGCCGCCGAAACCGGCAGCGCCGGAACCTGCGAAGGAGGCTGCCGCTGAGCCGCCGCCCGTCGCCCCGTCTCCCACACCGGCCGCCGCGCCGATCGCCAATACTGTCGTTTCCTCACTGTCCTCGATTGTTCCGTCCGGCCCAGGCGGCGTGCAGTTCGGCACATCGACCTTCTCACTCGGCGAGATCGCCTCGCAGACTGCGTTCATGCCAGCCGCGGAAGCACTGCGTCGTGCACTGTTCCCAGGGATGCCGGCCACTTTCACCGGGGTATCGATGTCGCCCATCGGTGCGATAACCGCCTTCGTGCCGTGGCTGATGCAGGCGGGTTCGATTTGCAGTGGTGTCAAAGCTCCGACCATTGCCGCTCTCTACGCTGCGGAGAACGGCTTCCGCTACGGCCCGACGGCTCCGGTGTCGAGCACCGGCGCGCGCGGTCCCGGACAGTTCATGCCGGACACGTGGCGTACCTACGGCAAGGATGCCGACGGCGACGGAAAAGTCGACGTCAACAGCATCGCCGATTCTGTGATGGCCTCCGGGAACCTGTTGTGCGACATCCACGGCCAGGTCGACAAATGGAAGTCGGAGGGGCGGGTGAAGGGCGATAGCCTCGATCTGACCCTCGCCGGTTACAACGCCGGCGCCGGCGCCGTCCTCCGCTCCGGAGGGATGCCCTCGGGATTACCGGATTACGAGAACCAGACGAAGCCGTACGTGATGCGAATCCGCGCGACGGAGAGCCAGTTCGTGACGATGCTGAATCCACTTGCAGGCCTTGCTATTGCAGGAATCGGTGGACGCGCAGTCGAGTCGGCGATGAACTACCTCGGCCTACCCTATGTGTGGGGCGGCGGCAACATCAACGGCCCGTCCGGCGGCGGCTTCGACTGCTCAGGACTGACCTCGTACGCAATCTACAAGGCGTCGGGCGGCGCAATGACCCTCCCTCGCACCTCCGAGACACAGTGGAACATCGGCAGCGAGATTCCGCTTTCGATGGCCCAGCCCGGCGACTTACTGTTCGGCAACTGGCAATCCGGCGGGCCGGGACACGTCGCAATCTATATGGGCAACGGCCAGATGGTGCATGCCCCCACTACCGGCGACGTCGTCCGTATCGGAGCGGTCTTCGACGGCATGAAGGCGCGGCGGGTGCTCTGAGGCCCCAGCGGGTACGTTCGAGTCGACACCTACCTGCCAGGACGAGGAGCACTAAACCTGTGGCCAGTGGAGCACGGACAGAACCATTGAGCTTCGATGACCCACTCGCCCCCGAACCCCCAGCGGGGGAAGGCTTCGAGGCGGATTGGACCGTCCGAACCGGCGACGTCGATCCGAACAACAGACTGCGTTTCGACGGCGTCGCTCGCTACCTGCAGGACATCGGCTCCGACAACCTCGCTGCGACCCCGCTCGGCCTCACGGACCCGTTCTGGATCGTGCGACGCACCGTGATCGACGTCAATGAGCCGGTGCATTTTCCCGATCACATCCACATGCGCCGGTGGTGCTCATCGATGTCGACGCGATGGTCGAACATGCGAGTGTCGATCTCCAGCAGCAAGGGTGCTTCGATCGAGACCGAAGGGTTCTGGATCAATATCAGTGCCACAACGGGCATGCCCACACGCATAAGCGACGAAGCGCTCGAAATGCTCGCCCGCACCACCGACGAGCATCGACTGCGATGGAAAGCATGGCTGAAGGATCCGGTGCCGCCGCAGTCCTACACGGATGTGCGGTTTCCGTTGCGCGCCACCGACATCGACTCGTTCAATCACGTCAACAACGCCGCGTACTGGCATGTCGTCGAGGAGTTCCTCGTCGACCGACCCGAACTGGTCGGGTCCCCGCACCGCGCCGTTATCGAATACCTGTCGCCGATCCTCGCCAACGAGCACATCACCATCAGGCATCGTCACGAAGACGGAGCGCTCACACTCTGGTTCGTCGTGGGCGATACCGTCCGCTCCGTAGCGAAGGTGGCGCCGAGGGCCTGACGGTCCAACTTCCCGCGAGGTGTGCGAGGCAACGCGTCGAGCAACAGGATACGAGCGGGGATGCTCGGACTCGACAATATCGCACGTAGATGTTTGCGAATCTCGGCAATCGTCGGCGGGTTCGCCCCCAGGACAACCGCAATCGCAGGAGCTTGGCCCATTCGCTCGTCGGGGATCGCAATGCAGCCGGCCTCGGCGATCCCGGGAATCGACAGCACTGCAGCTTCGATGGGAGCCAGTTCGACGTTGAGGCCCGCGCGAATCAACGTTTCGCTATCGCGGCCGAACAGCGTGAGATCCCGGCCGTCGAGACTTCCCCTGTCGCCCACAGTCATCCACCCGTCGATCGGGCCGTCCGCCAAAGCCGCGTCACCTGCAACAGATGTACCCGCGAGGAACCCATCGAAGAGCATGTCGCTGCGAACATGCACGATCCCCTCCCGAATCTCCGCGTCGACGCCGTCGAACAGCCTGCCGGCGCGTGGTGTCACGCCGCGGTCGTACGAGACGAAGCTGAGTTCCGATGCACCATAGAAATGCACGAGCGACGCCGACGGCAGTACCTGCTGTAATGCTTCACGGCCCGAGGACGGCCATCGTGCCGCACTGGAGAGCACTTCACGGACGCTCGGAACCGGTTCGATCCCGGCGCGCACTACATCCCAGGCAATCGTCGGCACCGAGTAGAGATGAGTCGGGGCACTATCGAGCGCATCGACAACCTGACGCAGGTCCACCGCAGCGCCCCGCGTCAATCCATGCAGCGCGCCGTAGAGAAAGTGAGTGTGGTCGAGCGTTCCGGGCACCGATACCCGGTCTCCTGCGCGGACATCGAACACGTCGTCGCTGCGATCGAGGGTTCGTGCCCACGAGTACTGATTTCGGACGAACAACTTCGGCTCACCCGTCGTCCCCGAGGTGATCCCGATCAGTAGCTCACTGTGTGATTCCGCTCCATTCGACGCTGCGCCAGCGTGGGATTCTGCAGTGTCGAGTCGGTGCACCGGGTGTTTACATCCCAACCTGCGCAGCCGCGGGTGCTGACTCGGTGCAGCCAACACAACGGAAGGCTGCGCCAGCTCGATGGCCCGGGCGAACTGCTCGGGGATCAGGTGCCGATGCAACAGCAGGACTCCGACACCCGATGCCATCGCCGCCGTGACTGCGACAAGAGAACCGACATCCGAGGTCGGCAACACTGCGACCCTTTCCATCCCGCGCATGCCCGCGGCCGATCGGGCAACTCGCTCCCAGAACCCGGCGTACGACACCGATTCTCGACGGTCGAGCACGGCGAGGGAATCCGGGGCCGCGCGGACGTGGTGGAGGATTCGGTCGGTGAGCAGCTCAGTCATCGTCGACGCCGCGCGCTACCAAAGCATCGCCCAAAGCATCGGCGGTGCGCAGCGTGCGTACGAGTACTGGAGTGGCGAGTGCGGTCATGGACCATTGCAAACCTCGAGCTTTGCGCGCCTCGGAGACCTCGTGCACGATCATCGCCAAAATTGGAATGCACCGGATGGTCAAGGCGAGCATCAATCCGATTCGCTCGGGGTCGATGCCGATGCGGCGGAGCGGCCCGAGAGCGCGAGTGACAGTGTCGAGCAGATCGGTTACGCGTGTGGTCAACGTGACGAGCGCTGCCAACGCTACCGAGATCAGCAGCACCCCGCACACTACGACGGCGCGTTGCGGCGAGGTGATGATCACCTGAAATATGCCGATTAGCAGCAACATCCAGACGATCGGACGGAGTTGAACAAGGGCAACTTTCAGCGGGATACGTGCAATCCCGAACAAGACTGCGACGAGCCCTGCCGCGACCCCTACGTTCACTGGGGTCCGCACCAGAACCGTCGCACTCACGATCGCGACGATGAGCAGGAGCAGCTTCAACCCGGCAGGCAACCTGTGCAGAATCGACGTTCCAGGCCGGTAGAGACCGATCATTGGACGAGCTCCCGATACGCGGGCACCGCGTCCGCCGGAGCGCCGTCGAACGCCACGAGCCCCTCATCGATGACGATGACCCGCTCGAAGCTGTCCAGCAACGTCAAGTGATGGGTCACCACGATTACTTGCTGATCCATCGAATCGAGAGCCTGGGCCACCACGCGTGCGTTCCGCAGGTCGAGCAGCGTGGTCGGCTCATCGGCGACGACGACCTCGGGACGCCTGATCAGAACGGCGCCGATCGCCAACAACTGTTTCTGCCCGCCGGACAGCAGATGCGCGGGGTGATCGGCGTGGCCGTCGAGGCCGAAGCGGACCATGACGTCCTGAACGCGCTCGGCGACTTCGAGTTTGCTCAACTTGGACCGGCGCAGCGAGAACGCAAGATCCTCGGCGACGGTCGGCATCACGATCTGCGTGTCGGGATCGGTGAAGACGAAACCGACCTTCTTGCGGACCTGAGCGCCCTTCTTGGAGGCATCGATACCGTCGACTGTGACGGTGCCCGAGCTGGGGGTGAGCAAGCCGTTGATCATGCGTGCCAGGGTCGACTTTCCGGACCCGTTCGAACCGATGATCCCAACGCGGCGCTCACTGAACCGTAGATCGATCCCGCGTAATACCTCTCGTTCACCGAACGAATGCCGTACCGATTCGAAGACGATCTCGCTCACCATGCACGCTCCACGATCATTGCAATTCCCTGGCCGCCGCCGATCGCGCAGGCTGCCAACCCCAGGCTCGGCCCACCGGCGATGAGCATCTGACTGGCCAAGCGCACCAACAGAATCGCACCCGACGCGCCCCACGGATGGCCCATCGCGATCGCCCCGCCCTGTGGACACAGCACGTTCTCATCGATCCCCAATTCATCCGACACCGCGAGCACCACCGAAGCGAATGCCTCGGTGATCTCGACGACGCCGATATCAGAGAGCGCGATGCCCGTGCGTTGCAGCACCTTTCGAATCGCGGGAACCGGCCCGAGTCCCGGCAACGCGGGATCCGACCCGGCCACTGCCGAGCCGAGAACGCGGAGCGCCGGAAGGTCCCTCGCGCGCGATTCGGTCGTCACCGCGAGAACGGCAGCACCGTCGGAGATTCCGCACGAGTTACCCGCCGTCGCCGTGCCGTTCTCGGTGAAGCTCGGCCGCAGGCGGGCAAGTCGCGCTTCGGTCATGTTCGGGCGTATGCGCTGGTCTCGGCCGAGTCCCCCCACCGGGACGATCTCGCCCCCGAAGTCTGCCGCGGCGGCAAGCGTATGTGAGCGCGCGGCGTACGCGTCCTGAAGCTCACGGCTGATGCCTCGAATACGAGCAAGGTCGTCTGCGGCCACACCCATGTCCGGGTCGGGGAATCCGTCCGGTGCGAACGGTGCACGCGTGTAGCGAACCGGGTCGGCGTCTGGCGAGGGTGGCCAGAACCGCCACGGCGCGGTGCTCGCCGATTCGACGCCGCCCGCAAGAATCAACGCATCTTCTCCGCTGCGTACCCGCATCGCCGCCTGCATGACGGCATCGAGGCCCGAACCGCACTGACGGTCCACGGTCACTCCGGGTACGCCGACACCGAGACCAGCACGCAACGCCGAAATACGAGCAGGATCCCCACCTGGACCAAGGCAGTTGCCGAGAACAACATCGTCGACCTCGCTCCGAACGCCGGACTCGCGCAGCGTCGTCATCACCGCCGCCAGGACCGGAGCGGCAAGGTCAGTAACCGTCAAGTGAGCGAATCCGTGGCCCGCATTGCCGATGGGCGTTCGCCACGGCGCGACGAGGACGGGAGTACTGCCAGTTGCGTTCATTCCGCCGGCTCCTCTCCTACGCGTAGGGCCCAGTCCCTGGCTCACAAACTCAAGTCTTTCACCTGGGCGCGGGCGATCTTTCCGCTGCCCGTGCGTGGGAGATTCTCAACGACCGACCAGCGCCGCGGTACCGCTTCCTGCTGCAACCTGGTCCGGGCGCACATCTTGATACTGCGAAGGTCTGCGGCTGCCTCCAGTTCCACGACGGCACTCACGATCTCACCCAGTACCGAGTGCGGCGTCCCGGTCACCGCGGCGGCTCGAACACCGTCGATCGATTCGAGAACAGCCTCGACTTCTTCGGCGATGACCGTCGTTCCTCCGACATTGACGGCGGCACTCCCCCGGCCGAGAACGACGAGTTCGCCTCCCTCCCGCAGCTCGGCGAGGTCGCCGACGCCGAACCACCCGTCTCCTTCGTTGGCAGCGAGGACGCTGTATGGGGAGCGCACGAACAGCAGAGAGTCGCGTATCTCCGCCTCGACGCCGGACAGCAGACGAAGCGGTTCGGGGACGCGCCGAATCGCGACCAGCGACAGCTCGGCGGCGCCGTAGTACTCGATGAGGTCGATACCCGTCGCGCGGTTCTGCGCACCGGCGTCCAACGAGGTTCCGGCCACTATCGCCGTCCGCAGGCAGGGAGCCCGGCCCACGAGTTCACGCAGTACAGCGGGCACGGCGTGGGTTACCGTCGCGGAGGCTTCGTCATCGGTGACGCACGCTCCGAGCCACAGGGCGTGCACGGCGCCGAACAGGTGCATCGTGGCATGCAGCGGCCCGGTGACGAGCACCCTGTCGGTCGAGGCTATCGAGGTCGCGGCGGTGAACTCCGCGAAGCTATCGGTCCACGAGTTCCAGGTGCGCGCCAACGGCCGAGGACGTCCAGTCGAGCCGGACGTAGCGACGAGCAGGTCTGCTCTCTTTTGGGCTGCGGAACGGGGCGGCCGTGCTGGGCGGGGCGGCACGGCGGCGGGGTCCTCGACTCGGACCGGGACTCCCTGCCTGGCTGCCGCAAAAATGCAGACAAGGGCTTCGGGCACGTCGAGCGCGGATGCATCGTGGATTTCCGCGCTCGGCCACGCGTCGACCGCGGCATCAAATTGCGCATACGTCCACGATGTGCCGTCCCAGTCGAGCACGGGCTGCAGATCCGATCCGCCGAGCGCAAGACTCACTTCGAGACGAGACCCGGGTACGCCCGATGGACAGATTTAGCAACGACGGTGGCGACGACGACCTTGGCCAGGTCCCCGGGAACGAAGGCAAAGTTGGTCGAGATCGCGGCCCACACGCCGAGGTCGGTCCGCAACAACAACCCGATCGTGCCGAAGATATAGATGACAACGATTCCGCCGAGGACGTTGACGAGCAGGCCGAGGACGATCGGGTACTTCGGCAGGATGCGCGCGGTGAGCAGGCCGATGATCAACGCCGCCGGAATCCAGCCGACCAGATAGCCGGCGCTGGGACCTGCGAGCGCCGTCAGTCCTGTCCGTCCCCCCGAAAGCAGTGGTAATCCGATGATCGTGAGGGCGATGAACACGGCAACAGCCGCAGTCCCCTTGCGGGCACCGAGAATGGCGCCTGCCAGGATCACACCGAGGGTCTGCAGCGTGATCGGTACGCCGCTGATTCCTATGGTGATGGCCCCGGGCAGCCCAAGCGCAGCCAGTAGCGCGGCGAAGACAGCGATCTGCGCCATGTCGCGCGCTGAGATTCTAAATTTCGAATCTGATACCGGGGTTTCCGCTGCGCCGTCGAGACCAGCCATGAACACTCCTCATGATGCGAACTTGAACGGCGTTCAAGGTAGCAGGTCATGGCTGGCGTCGGCGCAGGCGGACTTCGTTACGCCGGGTCGGCGGCGAAGCGAGCGAGTTCCGAGCTGACCACCTCGGGTTGACCATTGTTCTGCTTCTGCGCCGCTGCGATCACGTCGAGGTGGTTGTAACCCTGCACGACAATCGGATGATCGTTGGGGTGGCCGGAGGGTGAAGGGCTGTCTCCGCCACTGCCCAGCGCCGTGAATATGGGATTGCGCTCCACGCCGTCGCGATGCAATAGATGCTCGCGCATGACGGCGGAACCCGCATCAAACGTGTCAACCATGAGCTTGGTCGGGAAATACGACTCCGTGAGATCCAGCAGAAGCTCCGCCAGACTCCTGGCGAGCTGAGAGATCGATGTGACCTCACTACTCGGGTTCGTGTAGCGCGCGGTCTGTTCGGAGTTGTCGAGTTGGTCGTAGTCGTTCCAGGTGTAAACGATGTTTGGATCGCCGTACAACTGCGGTGCGGAGCATCGCCGAGCATGCTTCCGATAAGCGGCAGCGACTCCATTGAAGGTAGCGTCGGAAAAGCCTTGTCCACCAACGGTTGTGAACCGAAGAACCCGACGCTCGCCTGCAAGAATCCGAACGGCTGCGAGTTGTCGTCGAGCAGCGCACCCAGCACTGCATTGTTCGTAGCGAACAACGTCCGTACCGACGGAGTACCCGTCACGGCCATCGGGGCGTCTTTGGAGAGCAACACCCGCAACGTCGCGTTTATGTTGGGATTGTCCGGAAGAACGCTCAGGAGATCGTTGACGCCGTCGGGATCGATGCTTGCCGCAGCCCCTGCCATCGCCAGCACATTCGTCGTCTCAGGATTCAGGACGGCAGGCATCTGCATCACCGGCAGCGCAATTCCGAGCTGTCCTGTCAGCTCCCGCCGGAGGATCAGCGAGGGCAGCCGGAAATTCGAGGGCGGGAGCACCCTTGACCAGCTCTGGCGCTGCGGCCTTGATGACGGTGTCGAGAGCGAAGTACCCGGCGCACTGGTTGTATCCGGCGTCGTCGAGGGTCTCCGGGTTGCCGTCGAAGTCCCATTCTGCAAAGAAGCCCGTGATAGACCCACCGAGCGAATGCCCACCACACAACACCTTCTGCTTGCGCAACTGTTGATCCGGCAACTCCGCACGCAACAGGTCGTACTGATCACGCAAGGTCGCTTCGAGGCTTTGGTCAGCGAGCCATGCCGTCCGATCGCCGTCGGCGAATCCCGCGAACTTGCGGCCGTTGATCTCTGATCCACCGTAGTAGTAATCCGCCGCTACCGCGAGGTCGCCGGCCGCCAGTGCGGCCTGTGTACCGGTGTGGTCCTCCAAGCAATTGGACCTGCGATCGAGCGCCCAGAATTCGATGTGCGAACCATCGGCGGCTGCAGCCGAAACCGTATTGCGCGCAACGGATTCCAAAGCGCCCGCACTCGCTGAGAGGCCCGGCTGAGCCACGAGAATCCGATCAGCCGAAGCGGAGTCGGTCGGGCCATCCACCGAACGCCAACGCAGATAGGACAGGTAATCGCATTCCGGCGGATGCGGCAGCGCATCGGCTTGCAGCGGCGCGAACACCGACACCACAGATCCTAGAACGTCCGTGACGGGTGAACTGGCCTCGATGGACTTCTCGACGCGCAGGTCAGTCGGCTAGGCAAACGCCTGAGCGTTGCCGACGAGCAGCACGGCTGCGGCCCCCACAACTATCGACACGGAACTACGCAGAACCTGCATGTGCTCTTGTCCCCCTCGACATGCATTGCCCCCCGAACAGCTGACACTGTAGCGACCTACCGGCATCGCGAGCCCAGAAGACGCCGATACAGTGGCGGCTACGACTCGAACCGTCGTGCTCATGCGTCATGGCAAGTCCGGCTACCCAGAGGGCACGCGCGACCACGATCGCCCCCTCTCCGGCCGCGGGCATCGCGGAGCAGCCTTGGCGGGACAGTGGATAACTGCCAATCTGGGCACCATCGATGCCGTGATTTGCTCGACCGCCACCCGCACCCGCGAGACACTGGCCGCGACCGGTGTCGACGCCGAGACACGGTTCGACCGCCGAATCTACGGCGGCAGCACTGAGGAGATACTCGAGGAGATCAGCTACACAGCGGACTCCGTGACAACCTTGATGGTCGTCGGGCACGCACCTGGAATCCCTGTGACAGCCCTGCATCTCGCTGCAGAGAGCAATCCGACCCTCAGCGCGGAGATCGAACGGAAGTTCCCTACGTCGGCGATTGCGGTATTGACGACGAGCCTCCCCTGGGCCGACCTGCGACCCGGTAGCGCGTCATTGACGCACTTTCACATACCGCGGTAGCCGCTAGCTGCGAATCTTCGCGACGACGAAGCCAACAACGCCAAGGGCGATGAGCAGCAGCAACGCGGTACCGAAGCCGGTGAGCCACCAGACCACCCCAAGAATAGCCAGCGCGGGGGCCGCTGCGATGAGCGCGATACCCGGGCTGTCCCGCACCGTTTCGAGCGCGGTTTGCGCGTGAACCCTGTCGAGCTTTTTGCCTGGCATATCGACCTTTCCGGTGAAGTGATTCCTTCTCTCCACTGTACGACTGTTCGTTGCGACCTCGCTCCACAGCTGATCGCGGACCGAGGCTGTCCGCAATCTAGGGCACGCTCGACCTGTCATCAACGAAGGGGAGCAAACGGAACATGGACATCAAAATCGAACTCGTCATGATCCCGGTGAGCGACGTCGACCGAGCCAAAGACTTCTACGTCAAGATCGGATTCAACGCCGACCACGACGCAAGGCCATCGGACGGGATCCGCTACGTGCAACTGACTCCCCCCGGATCTGCCTGCTCCATCGCCATCGGTGAAGGCATCACGACCGCGGCCCCGGGAAGCGTAGAAGGAATGCAGGTCGTGGTCGCCAGTGCTGAGGAGGCGCGAAACCATCTGATCCGTGCGGGCCTCGACATCGAACCCGTCGTCGACTTGGGTTGGGGTCTGTTCGTGTTCTTCGCCGATCCCGACGGCAACAAATGGGCCGTGCAGGAACTACCGGACTACACCCAGCAAAGCTGACCGGGCGTCACGACGCGAGTAGCCGCAGGTCCGCGCGGATACCGCGGTGATCGGAACCGGGTAGATCCACTACTCCCACATCCATCACTGCGGCATCGCTGACGACAATATGGTCGATCGCAATCAACGGCGGATACCACGTGTCGGCAGAGTACGTCGCCAAATGCCCTGCGCCGACCTCTATCGCCGCGTCGCGGTACCGGTCGCTCAACATGTCTCGATACCGCTTGTGATCGAACGTGGCGTTGAAATCTCCCGACACCACCACTGGGCCGTCGTCGAGCGGGATCTTGTCCATAAGTTGACGAAGTGCCGCAAGTTCGCGCACCCACGCCGACGGATCCCGAGGCCACGGCGGCACCGGATGAACGGCAAACACGAGCGGACACGGACCACCGGGAAGTTGCACACGCGCCGACAAGAGCTCAGTGATGTAGCCGTGGTGTCGCGTTTCGTCGGTGATGGGGTGCCGAGAATAGATAGCCGTGCCATTGCCACCTGACGAGGCGCTGATGAACGTATAGGGAAGCCGCTCTTCGATCCCCGCCGCTACCAGGCCCTGATGCGCCGATGGGGTCAGCTCGACCACGGTCACCACATCGGACTCGTAGCGATCGACCGCTGCGACGATCGCGCCCGGGTCAGCCTTACCGAGCATGATGTTTGCGTGCAGGACGCCGAACCGTGTGCCCCCTCCCGCCCGCCGCCGAAATCGTGATCGGAACAGCGGAAACTGAGTCCACACGACCGCTGCGATGACCAACGACCCCAACGCGATGCCGAACCAACCGGCACCGACGGCCAGAAGCACAGTCCCCGGGAAGGCAGCACCCATGAGAACGCGAGCGAGCGCCGCCGCCACCAGCATGAACTGATGCTCAGAGTCGAGAAGGTGCGCAACAAGACCGAGCAATGCGGCCGTCAGGAGTGCTGCCCCCAGAGCGATAATCATTTCAACGAGTGTCCCATCCAAACCTGTGGAGCGCCTTGGAGACCCAGCGAACCTGGTCACTCTTAGTAAACCTGGTCACTCCGCACGCTCCGCTCCTGAGAAACCTGGGAAATCTCACCTAATCCGGGGCGATGTCGCTTTTCGGCCGCGCAATAGGGAACAATGACCGACGGGTCAAGACCGAGTACAGGGGATAAATACGTGAAACGCAGGCAACTGCTTCAATTGGCAGCAGCAGGGCTGGCCGGGATGGCGGCAGGACCGCTTGTCTCATCAGCGCGAGCAGGCGCAATTCCGATCGGGACCGGCAGCATCCGCTCGCTCGTACCTGAGCTTTTCGCTGATCCGCCGCGTCCACCAGATCACTCCCCCGTGATTGTCATCGGATCCGGATTCGGTGCCAGTGCCGCCGCCCTACGCCTCGCGCAGGCAGGCACCGCAGTCACCATCCTCGAACGTGGTCTTCGCTGGCCGCGCGACCCCTGGCGCGATATCTTCACCGCCGACATGACCGCCGATGGCCGGGGCCTCTGGCATCAGGACTCGTTCACCAACATCACCGGTCTTCCCGTCGGACCGGTCGACTACTTCGGCGGCGTGCTCGACACGACCCGCTACGAGAATCTGTCCGTGTGGCGGGGGGCTGCCGTCGGCGGCGGGTCCATCGTCTATACCGGCGTCACTATCGCTCCCGAGCGCCGCTTCTTCGATCTGTCCTTCGGCGGACGGCTCGACTACGACGAGATGGCCAACACCTGGTACCCGAGGGCACGGTCGATGCTGTTGCCGTCCACGATGCCCTCCGACATTTACAACAGTCCCAACTTCGCGCATTCTCGCAACTGGGACGACCATGCCCGACGCGCAGGCTTTACTCCCGAGGCCATCGAAGGCAACTGGAACTGGAACGTACTTCGCGATGAGATGTCCGGACGGTCTCGCCCCTCTGCCACTATCGGTGCCAGTACATTCGGTAACTCCAACGGTGCCAAGCACGACCTGACTCAGAACTACATCCCGCAGGCGGAGGGCACGGGCCGAGCGACCGTGTGCCACAGCCACGAGGTCGCCACCATCGGTACTGACTCAGGTGGCCGCTACCGCGTCGAGGTGCGCCGTCTCTCGCCCGAGGGCCAGGTTCTCGAAACACGAACACTGACATGCGACAAATTGGTTCTCGGCGCCGGATCCATCGGTACGACGGAACTATTGCTCCGCGCGCAGGCTACGGGCGCACTACCGAACCTCAACGAGTTCGTCGGTCGAGGCTGGGGCACCAACGGTGACGCCTCGATGACGCGTTCACTCGGCCCCGCGACTGGAGGTCCGCAGGGTGCACCGAGTGCGTCGCGGATCATCGATGAGTCGGGACTCCCGCTGAGCGTTGAAAACTGGTACGTGCCCGGCGTTCCCTGGGATCTCGGATTCCTCGGCTCGCTCGGTATGACCATCGACCCACTGCGCGGCGACTTCCGCTACGACGCGGCCACCGACACCATGGCACTCTCGTGGCCCAAGGGCGGAAGCCGCGACACCGTCGAATCACTACGTGCGGTGCAGAACCGCATGGCCGAGGCCGGCGGCACCGTCGTCGGGGCGGAGCCCTTCACCCGCGACGTCGACGACACGTTCACCGCCCACCCACTCGGCGGCGCGGTGCTTGGCGACGTCACTGATTCCTACGGCCGGGTCAAAGGCCACGACGGGCTGTACGTCATGGACGGTGCGCTCATCCCCGGAAGCACTGGAGCGGCCAACCCGTCGCTCACCATCACCGCACTCGCGGAGCGAAACATCGCAGGCGTGATCAGCGAAATGCGGTGATCGATTGCTGCGGTCCGACAGCCGCAGCAATCGGTCGCGTTGCGGGTTACAGCGACAACCGAGCAAACTCTTGATCTGCGTCGAACAACTCACGACGGTCGTAGGTCGATGTGGACGCCATAATCTCATCTGCCCCGGTTCGCTCGACAAGTTCTGCGAGCCGAGCGCGGACGTGGTCTGCAGTGCCGAGAATCGTGGAGGCCACAAACTTCTCGACACGGTTCCTTACCTGAGGCGTCCACTGAGACTCATCGATCCCCGCACTCGGCTCCAGGGCCGGGAACTCTCCTTCCCGCCGAGACCTGGCCATCGCCCAGGCTTCAGGCAAAGCCAGGCGTCGTGCATCCGCTGTGCTGGCGGCGATCGTCACGTCCAGCGAGACAATCACGTACGGGGCGGTGCCCAATGCATTGGGCCGAAAGTGCTTGCGATACAAAGCCAGCGGATCGTCCTGCGCAAGGACCTGACCGCCGACCACCACCGGGAGGCCAGCTTTCGCCGCCACCTCGAGCCCGGCGCCGGTAGCCAGCACGAACATCGGCGGAGCTTTGACCGCGGGTCGCGCCGTCACCGGCGCCGAACCATCTAAATAGGCCTGCAACTCGGCCATGTCCGCCGCGAACGTGTCTGGGGATTTACGATCGCGTCGCAGAGCCTGGCGCACCGGTTCGGTGAAGCCGAGCGAGCGCCCGGCACCTAGATCGATCCGACGAGGAAACAGAGACTCGAGCATAAGAAACTGCTCGGCGACGACCAGCGGCTGATGATTGGGCAACATCACCCCACCGGACCCCACGCGAATTCGAGAGGTCTTCGACGCAACCGCAGCAGCCAGAACCGCGGGGGCGCCGGACGCGATCCCCGGTACCGCGTGATGCTCGGCGACCCAGAATCGGTGCAGCCCGAGCTTCTCGGCGTGCACCGCACGCTCGACCGAATGCGTCAGGGCCGCAGAATCCGAGAATCCAGCGCGAGTACGGGACCGATCGAGAAGCGACAACAGCACAGTCAGCACAACCAGCGCGTTCCCGGACATATTTCGTAGTACCGCACTCGGACGTCACTGGAGACCCAGAGGTGGATGAGGACCGTTGTTGTCCGCTATCGAGCGCATGCTTGGAAACATGACCCCACCAGATCGCACCGGCTCGCCGATCGAGCATCAGTCGACGCTTTCCACGCGGCCGCTTTGACCGGCGGGGCAATCGAACTGCGGCCACCGGGCCTACAGCCCGAGTACCACGCGACGTACTACGGATCGTTTGTTCGAGACCTCAACGGAATCGACCTGGAAGCCGTCTGTCACCACTGAATACAAGTGAGGCCCTGCTCTCGACCGAAGTCGAAAACAGGGCCTCACTTGTGGTGAGTACGAGTCCGCAGCGGACTATGGACTCTCACTCACATACGGCAGAACCGTTTAGCGGTATTCGTTGGAGAAACCGTAATCGTCGAGCGGCACGGCGGCACCGGTGTTGGCTCCGAAGCCATCCGGGCTGTAGTACTGATCGTCGTACGACGGCACCGCGTATGCCGCGGCACGTGCCTCTTCGGTCGGCTGCACCTGAATGTTCCGGTACCTGTTGATGCCGGTACCAGCCGGGATGAGCTTACCGATGATGACGTTCTCCTTGAGACCGATGAGCTTGTCGCTGCGGGTGTTGATCGCCGCATCGGTGAGCACACGAGTGGTCTCCTGGAAGGACGCAGCCGATAGCCACGAATCGGTCGCCAGCGACGCCTTGGTGATACCCATCAGGACCGGACGTCCGGCTGCGGGCTCGCCACCTTCGGACACGACGCGACGGTTCGACGCCTCGAATTCGCTGCGCTCGGTGAGTGAACCAGGCAGGAACTCGGTGGAGCCGGAGTCGATGATCGTCACTCGTCGGAGCATCTGGCGCACGATCGTCTCGATGTGCTTGTCGTGAATCGACACACCCTGACTTCGGTACACCTCCTGGACCTCATTGACCAGGTGGATCTGCACCTGACGAGGACCCATCACACGCAGAACCTCGTGCGGATCGGCAGCACCTTCCATGAGCTGCTGGCCGACCTCGACGTGGTCACCATTCGTCAGAAGACGCTCGGTGCCATCTTCGTGCTTGAAGACGCGCAGACGCTGACGCTTGGAGAGCTTGTCGTAGACAACCTCTTCACCGCCGTCGTCCGGGACGATGGTGATCTTGTAGAAACGATCGCCGTCCTCGAGCTGGATGCGACCCGACACGTCCGCGATCGGAGCCTTGCCCTTCGGCACACGTGCCTCGAACAGTTCCTGCACGCGAGGCAGACCACCGGTGATGTCATCTCCGGCGACACCACCCTGGTGGAAGGTACGCATGGTCAGCTG
>JBBSSG010000041.1:0-24641 GCA_038242295.1 Mycobacteriales bacterium
CGATCTCTTCCTTGGACAAGCCGGAGCCGTCCTGGATTTTGATCGTGTTTTCCTTGCCGGTGCCCTTGTCCTTGGCCGTGACGTGCACGATGCCGTTGGCGTCGATGTCGAAGGTGACCTCGATCTGCGGGACGCCGCGAGGAGCCGGGGGCAGCTCGGTCAGCTCGAAGGAGCCGAGGAGCTTGTTGTGCGAGGCAATTTCGCGCTCACCCTGGAAGACCTGGATCTGCACCGAAGGCTGATTGTCGTCAGCGGTGGTGAAGGTCTCGGACCTCTTGGTCGGGATGGTGGTGTTGCGCTCGATGAGCTTGGTCATCACGCCACCCTTGGTCTCGATACCGAGGGACAACGGTGTGACGTCGAGGAGCAGAACGTCCTTGACCTCGCCCTTGAGCACGCCTGCCTGCAGCGCAGCACCGACGGCCACGACCTCGTCCGGGTTGACGCCCTTGTTGGGCTCGCGTCCACCGGAGAGTTCCTTGATGAGCTCGGATACGGCCGGCATACGCGTCGAACCGCCGACGAGTACAACGTGGTCGATGTCCTTGACTGCGATCCCGGAGTCCTTGACCACGGCCTGGAACGGCGCACGAGTGCGATCGAGCAGGTCCGCGGTGATCTTCTGGAACTCCGAGCGGCTGAGCTGCTCGTCGAGGAAGAGCGGGTTCTTGTCGCCGTCGACCGTGATGTACGGAAGGTTGATCGAGGTGCTCTGCCCGGAGGACAATTCGATCTTCGCCTTCTCGGCAGCTTCACGCAGACGCTGCAGTGCCATCTTGTCCTTGGTCAGATCGATACCGTTCTGAGCCTTGAACTTGTCGACGAGGAAGGTCACGATGCGCTCGTCCCAGTCGTCGCCGCCCAGGTGGTTGTCGCCCGAGGTAGCACGGACCTCGACGACGCCGTCGCCGATTTCCAGCAGGGAGACGTCGAAGGTGCCGCCACCGAGGTCGAACACCAGGATCGTCTGCTCGGCATCGCCCTTGTCCAGGCCGTAGGCGAGAGCAGCCGCGGTGGGCTCGTTGACGATGCGCAGGACGTTGAGGCCGGCGATCTGGCCGGCTTCCTTGGTGGCCTGACGCTGTGCGTCCTCGAAGTAAGCGGGGACGGTGATGACCGCGTCGGTGATTTCCTCGCCCAGGTATGCCTCGGCGTCGCGCTTGAGCTTCTGGAGCGTGCGCGCGGAAATTTCCTGCGGGTTGTACTTCTTACCGTCGATCTCCACGTTCCAGTCCGTGCCGACGTTGCGCTTGACGGATCGAATCGTGCGGTCGACGTTGGTGACCGCTTGGTTCTTGGCGGGCTGGCCGACCAGCACTTCACCATTCTTGGCGAAAGCGACGACCGACGGTGTGGTGCGTGATCCCTCGGAGTTGGCGACCACAACCGGCTCGCCGCCTTCGAGGACGGAGACGACCGAGTTGGTGGTCCCGAGGTCGATACCGACCGCACGAGCCATAATGTTTCCTCCTGTTTGTAGCTGCTTCGTTTCCTAGCTGAGTGAACTACGCTCAAGTCTGCAAGACGATTCTAACTTCGTCAACTTGAACTTGAGCCTCATCCACTCAAGGCTGTCGAAAGGGTTAACGGAGCACTCCGCGGATTTGTTCCCGGAGGCGCTACGCCCAGGTGAAAGCACCGGTCGGGGACCAAGCCGTGAATGCCGACGGAGGAACCATGCACCCAAAATGCCGACTCCGCTCCCTTGCTCGGATGTGAACAAGGAAGCGGAGTCGGCAAAAACCGTGTGAAGTTACCCCTATCCGCGTCAGAACCACGCGGTCACGGAGGCTCGCTACTCGCCCGCTGGCACCTCTTCCGGCGCGCAATCGACACTGAGAAGTCCGACTGCAAAGTTGTTGGCGTAATTCGCATCCAGCTGCGGCGAGAAGACCGCCACACCGCCCGGACGCGAAACCCACTCGGTCAGTTCGCTGGGAATCGTGTACGTGACCTTGCTGCCCGCGGCGATGCTGTCCTCGTTGATAACCCCTGGTGCGTCGGGGACCACTGCATAGTTGCCGGCGACAAGCGTTGCGTCACCCGCTCCGACGTTCTCGACAACGATTTCGAGCGCGGCTACCTTCTCGCTTTCCGCGTCTTTCACATCTTTTGCGACGCAGACCGTACCCAGAGTGACGACGAGGTCGGGCGACTGCTGCATCGAGGAACCGAAAGGCGTGACAGGAGCAGGCGCTTCGTCCTGCGCCGACGCGATGGGCGCGAGTTCGACCGCGCCGACAGCAGCTGCGATGGCGATCGTCGAGGCCAAAACCGTGATGCGAGCGAACTGACGCATTTGTTACTCCTGTGACTCGTGGTGTTGTTGTTGCGTATTCACCTTTCCTGATCCCCGCTGGACAGTCCATACCGGCCAGTCTCGATCAGGGAACATTCCGGACACGCTCCATCACGGACTACGACGGTATGGTTCGTCTCGCCGCACATGTTTCTCCGCGGCGCTGCCGGGGGATGCAACAACACTGCAGGGGGAGCATTCCCTACGTAAGGTTGAAGAACAGCGAGGCGACGGAGGCACATGGATCCCGAAGTGCAACACGAACCGAGCGAGATCACCTACGACGAAAAGTTCTACCCTGCGCGGCCTCGCCCGTTGCGGCCGTCGGTTCGTCGTGCACACCGGAATGGACCGGCGCCCCAGGACGGGGATCCCACCGCCGACAATCCGCAGTACGTCGAGTGGCTCGGCGAACAGTCGATGCTGCGCGACGCCAAACTCATCGCCGAGCAGCTCTCCGGCAAGGGGAGCATGTGGCAGAACCCGTACGCCGACCCCGACCCTCGCGGAGCCGTCGAACGCGCTCCGGTCTGGTTCACGGCATATCCGATCTCGGTCATCAACGCCCCGAAAACGAGCTTTCTCAGCACCCTCGGCTCGGAGGAGCTGTGGCAGGCGTTCTCCGATATCGGTATCACCGCGGTGCATACCGGTCCGGTGAAAGTCGCCGGCGGCATTCACGGCTGGAACCCCACTCCCTCTGTGGACGGTCACTTCGATCGAATCGGAATGCAGATCGACCCCGCTTTCGGTTCGGAGGAGGAATTTCGGCGCCTGTGCGTCGTGGCGTCTGCCTATGACGGCATCGTGATCGACGACATCGTGCCCGGTCATACCGGCAAGGGCGCCGATTTTCGCCTCGCCGAGATGGCCGTTGCCGACTATCCGGGCATCTACCACATGGTCGATATCGAGCCCGAGGATTGGCACCTACTTCCTCGCGTTCGTCCTGGCGCTGATTCACAGAACATCGACGCCGAGGCCGAGGCGAATTTGGCCCGCGCCGGTTACATCATCGGGCAGTTGCAACGCGTCATCTTCTATGAGCTGGGCGTCAAGGAAACCAACTGGAGTGCAACAGCTCCCGTCGTCGGTGTCGACGGCATCGAGCGCCGCTGGGTGTATTTGCACTACTTCAAAGCAGGTCAGCCGTCGATCAACTGGCTCGACCCTTCGTTCGCCGGCATGCGTTTGGTGATCGGCGACGCCTGTCATTCCATCGCTGATCTCGGTGCCGGCGCGTTGAGGCTCGACGCAAACGGTTTCCTCGGCGTCGAGCGTCGCGCCGAAGGCCCGGGTTGGTCGGAGGGGCATCCATTGTCCGAGGCGGCGAACCACTTGATTGCCAGCGTGGTCCGCAAAATGGGCGGGTTCACCTTCCAGGAGTTGAACCTGACGATCGACGACATCAAGGGCATGGCAGAGAACGGCGCCGACCTGTCGTACGACTTCATCAATAGGCCCGCCTACCACCACGCGTTGGTGATGGGAAATACCGAATTCCTCAGACTCACAATGTCTTTGTGCAGGGATCACGGAGTCGACCCGGCATCGCTGGTGCATGCACTGCAGAACCACGATGAGCTCACCTTCGAGCTCATCCACTTCGCGACCCTGCACGCTGAGGATGAATTCGAGTACGGTGGCGAGGTCGTCAAAGGAAGTGTTCTCGGGGATCAGATCCGCGGGGAGCTGGCCGATCGCCTCACCGGCCGATGGGCACCGTACAACAGGTTGTTCACCACCAATGGAATCGCTTGCACCACAGCCAGTGTCATCACCGCATCGCTCGGAATTCGCGATTTGGATCGCATGGACGACACCGACATCGAGACCGTCAAAACTGCGCACCTGATGTTGGCGATGTTCAACGCGCTGCAGCCCGGCGTGTTCGCGCTGTCCGGTTGGGACCTTCTCGGCATGCTCCCGATTGATGCCGAGGACGTGGCGGAATTGATCCGCGAAGGCGACACCCGCTGGCTCAACCGCGGCGCACACGATTTGATGGACAGCCACCCTGAAGCGGTTCGTTCCGAATCCGGAATTCCTCGCGGACGCAGCCTGTACGGCCCGCTGCCGCAGCAACTGAAAGACCCGAATTCTTTCGCTCGACGCCTTGCCAAAATTATCGATCTACGCAACACGTACGGTATCGCCACTGCACAGCAACTCGATGTTCCGACGGTTTCCCACAAGGGTCTATTGGTGCTCGTCCACGAACTGGGTCAGGGCACCATCCAGGCAACAGTGATCAATTTTTCGTCCGAGGACGTGGTGGCGACGATTCAGTCGAAGCACCTCACCCCAGGTGCTGCGGTGTTGAACATGTTCGACGACTCGGACATCGGCGATGTCGACGAACTGAACAGCTTCCCGCTGACCCTTCGCCCGTACGAGGGCATTCCTGTCATTTTGAGATAAATCGCAGGCGCATATCGTGTGTGGGCGATCGCTTTTCGCACAGCGATTAGACTCATCTGCTGTGACGGAGCCCAAAGATCACGACCGAGCCAAGCGCGAACTTCGTGCACAACCCCAACGTCCAGAGTTCGCGGTCCAGCCACTCCGTGCACGATCGCCGGATTCTGAATCCACAGTCGCATTTCGTCTGGCGGTCGGGGCTTGGGCCGCGGTGCTCGTCGTGATGATCGGGCTCGCCGCCGCCGTCGCGCTCAACTACGACGCGGTCCGAGACGCGTTGGAGCTTTCGGTTTCCGAGGGCAGCACCGGCGTCACCAACGCTGCGATTTCGGACACGGTAACCGTCACTCTGTTGGGTAGTGGTGTCACCGCGCTCCTGCTCGTGTTGCTTGCCGGCCTGGGCCTATCGATGGCAGCCGCCTCCAAAACCGCTGGGCGAATTATCCTGCTCGTAGCGGGGCTCGCAGCGATAGGCGCGTCGGTCGTATTTCGGTCGTTCATGTCCGATGCGGGTTCGGTGGCGGCAGGCGCGCTCCTGTGGGGTCCGCTCGTCTGTGCGGGTTTTGCGGCGATCGCGACGGTTGCAGCGGCGACTATGCGCGTCGCGCCGAGGAGTCCCTAGTGCGTTCCGGCTCTCCGCCGCGCACGTAACTTGGAGTGCCACAGTCACGCGGGTGGCGAGGCTGCAATCACACCCTCAGCGCTTCTGGCGGCGATCGAGCATGCGTGCGCGGTGAACTGATCCAGTAGCGGGTGCTCGGACAACCTGCGCCATTTTTGCACGGCCGCGAACGCCGACTCGTGACGCTCGGCCGATCCGGAGTCCGGTTCCAAGCCCAAACGCGTCGACGGGTCGATCCCCAACCCGCCGATCAGCCTGTGCAACGCGGCGATGTCCAACTCGGGGAGCTTCGGGGCTGTGGATCTCATGCGCCCGAGCAGCCGAAGTTCGTGAAATCCGTGTACGTCGGCCATCATTCGTCCGGCCTCGGAAAGGTAGACCGCCGATACCGCGATCGGTCGTGATTCGAGGGTGCGCTGCAACGTCAGCAGCGCCGAGTGCAATTTGAGCTGATCGGCACGCTGCCCGAACTGGACATCGATGACCGACCGCAGCTCCGTCAGTCCACTCCGTTCGACCAGTTCGGCAGCGAGCGTCGGCGAATCGTGCACACCGAGTTTGATGAGCGTGATCGCCATCCGAATTCCGAACAGCCCGAACCTGTCGACAATCGATGCTCGCAGATCCGAATCAACCGGTAGCAAACCCGGCCGGGAGAACCGATCCGCTGACAGCATTGCCAGCTGCAGGTCGGCGTCCGGTACTTGTGCGAGCGCAGAGAACGCTGCGAATTCGTTCTGCCGCAGCGTCTCCGCAGCCAGCGCCAGAAGACCCGCGACGGGCACCACGGCCTGGCACAGGCCGGTAGCTTCGAGCTCCGAGGCGAACCGAGCCGCCACTTCCTTGGCGGACATCATTGCGTCCATACGCCCGGATCCGACCTCGTCGGCTCGTGAGACAACTCCGATCACCCCGAGTGGGCCGGTCTCGCCTCCGACGTGCGCGCCGATCTGGCCGAGAAACGACACATCCGTCGCGTTGAGTGTGCGCAGCAAATACACGACGGCGTCTGCTCCCGACGACGCATTCTCCGGGGTCAGCATCGACAGGGTCCGAGCCGAAACGTCGTGGGAGAGCGAGGACGTACCGGGAGTGTCGATGATCGTCGTCTGAGTCAGCGTCCGCGCCGGCCATTCCACGTCGAGACGGTCCACGCGTGATGCGGTCAGGTCACCGAGGTCGAACGTCAACCGTCCGCCGCGGCGCTGAACGGGTACGTGCACGCTGCGATCCCGGTCGTACCAGGCGGTCACGCTCGGGCTGGCTCCACTGCGATACCAAGTGACGACCTTTGTGCACTCCGTCGCATCGGTGGGCGCAATATCCTGCCCGACCAGAGAATTGAGCAACGTCGACTTGCCTGCCTTCAACGATCCAGCGAGCGCGACGCGCAACGGTTGGTCGAGTCGTTCGAGGCATTCGGTCAGCGTGGCAGCGGCATAAGTGTCGAGGGAGTAAGCGCTGCGTGCAGCGGCGATGAGCGCTCTGGCGGCGGCGAGGGAAGTCACTGCGTAGCTTCGCTCGGCACCAGAGCAACGGCGCGCTCGTTCAGTTCGGCGACGACCTTCATCTCGCGATCCAATTGCGCGGTCCTGGTGGCTCTTTCCGTCGTCTCGATATTCGCGGACTCCTGCGCGGCGCGGAGCGAGTCGTTCAGCGACCGCAGGGTCTGCTCGGCAATGGATGTGAAGTGATCTCGGAGTACCCGCTGGATCTGTCGAAGCCGATCCTTGGACTCCTTGCCGACCTGAAAACTCACGTCGTCGGTGAATCTACGAATCGACATCTTGGCTTCGGAGCGACGGGCACGGACCCGATTGTCCTTGTCTTCCTTGTATGCCTTGGTGCCCAACAGGACGCCGGCTCCGATCGATATCGGGTTGAGCAAACTGAGGCCGACGAAGGTGGTGATCAGACCAAACATCAGTACGCCGCCGTATGATCCGCGCATACCGACGAGAACCTTCTGAGTGATGCCGACCTTGCCCGATTCGAGATCAGCCAGGGAGGCTACGGGTTCGAGCACATTGTCGAGGTCACCGAGGTCGAGATCCGGCAGCGCGACGGCGCCAGCCGCGGCGAAATGCTCGGCGACGAGTTCGGCCAACCACAGCGCGCGCTCGTGCGCCCAGACGAAGTTGTCGCCCACCGACACAGCGACCTGTTCTTCGAGCCAATCGCCCAGCTCCAACCAGTCCGACCCCGGGTCGCCTTCGTCGACGGTCTCCTCGGCCTCCCGGGTGACGCGGCGCAGTCGATCCCGCAGGTCGTGGTCGATGTCGGAGGCCAGATCCGCGATCCCGTCAGCGAGTGTCTGCTGCCACTGTGAAGTCTTCTTGTGCAGTTCCTCGGCGGCAGTCTTGGCGCGCTGCAACCCTGCGACCGCTGCGGCCGCGCGGTCCGGATCACGGAGTGCGGCGAGTTCACTGCCCATTGCCAGGGTGAGATGTTCGGTGGCGGAACGAATATCGAGCGACACAGCAGCACGTGTGGTGGCATCGGCGCGGGAGACGACATGCTCACGCAGAAACTCGTAGAGCTCGGGAAAACCGGACTCAGCGTTGAGTTCCTCGTCGTTCAACCTCAATGCGTGCGAACGCAGCAATGAGGACAACGGAATCATCGGAACGTCGACGTCTTCGCGCTGGAGGTGTCCGCGGTTGGCCTCGACTATCTGACGCCAATGCGGATAGAGATCGGTCTTGGTGATCAGCACCGCGACGGACGGGCAGAGCCCGAGAACTTGACGAAGGAATGAAATCTCGGGTTCGGTGAACTCACGGCTCGCATCAGAGACCACCAAAACGGCATCGGCGGAAGGCACGAGACCCAGTGTCGCTGCAGCATGGGGGTTTCCATGACCGCCGACACCCGGGGTGTCGACGAGTACGAGGCCGTCGGCGAGCAACGGTGACGGTACGTTGACCTCGAGCCGAATCACTTCACGTCCCTGCGCACGCGGACTGGCCGGGGTGATGGTCTGCAACTCTTCGAGCGGCACGTCCACACGTATGGCGTCCTTGCCCGGATCGACCAGAACCATCTCGGCGTAGGACTGCTCGGAGTTTTGCACGATCGTTGGAATAGCCGTCGTCTCGTCGTCGCCGACGGAGCACACCTCCAGATTGAGCAGTGAGTTCACGAACTGGCTTTTTCCTTGTTTCAGCGGACCGACGACAATGATGCGTCTTCGCGGATCGAGTACCCGCTCCTTGGCGAGCCCCATCCTCGACACGAGATCGGACCGTCGGACCGTCTGCGCCACCGCTGCAGTTCGGTCGAGCAGTTCGGCCAGCTGTTTTGCTTGCCCGTCCATGGCCTTCTCTCGTGTGCTGGTTCGTGAGCGGTCGATTACGTCGACTCTAACGAGACGAAAGACCCCGGGCGCAAGATTGCGCCCGGGGCCTGACATCTGTGCGAGCCGTATCAGGGATTCGAAATCAGGGATTCAGAAAATCCGTGTCGTGATCGACGTCGGCGATGGAGTATGAAGAACTGTCTGCCTCGCCGTGCAAGCTCTCCTCCGAGTACAACGAAGATTCGCCCTGGGCCTGCCCGAAGACGTTGGAGTCCAGCGAGGACCAAGCGTCGGAGTCGAACGAATTCGTCGCGTCTGCAACACCCTGGAAGCTGCCTGCGTCGACGCCACCCGCAATGCCGCCCTCGACGCCACCCGCGAGCTGACCGGCGGTATCTGCGCCCGATTCGAACCCGCCTCCCGCAGCGCCTGCAGCGTCCGCCCCTGCCGACGCTCCCGCGTCCAGTCCTGCGTTCACGCCTGCACCAAGATCACCTGCAGCGGAGGCGCCTGCGTCCACGCCTGCACCTAGTCCCGCATTCAGGCCTGCGCCCAGGTCGCCTGCAGCGGAACCACCGAGACCGGCGGCGCCCTGCAACGCACCGCTGAGATCGGCGCCTGTCTGAGCTGCTGCATCGACGCCGGCGCCGACCGTCCCGTCGACGACTCCGCTGAGGTCTGCACCGACATCCGCGCCGGTCTGCGCGACGCCCCCGAGGCCTGCCGACAAATCGCTACCGAGGCCATCTGCGAGGCCGCCGCCGAGACTGCCGAGTCCGGAGAGTCCGCCGGTGAGGTCGGCTCCCGCGTTGCCGACGGAGGCAAGGCCACCATCGAGGCCGGCTGCGGCATCGCCGGTGAGTCCCCCGGTTGCACCGAGAGCCGCGTCCACCGCGCCGGTGAGTGCACCGCCGAGTTCCGCTCCGCCGCCGAGTGCGGCGCCGAGATCGAGCGCACCGCTGGTGTCGAGGACTGTGTCGAGGGCTGCGCCGATACCTGCGCCTGCTTCTCCGCCGGCACCGAATGCCGCGCCGAGAACGCCTTCGAGGTTGGTTGCGGCTGAGACGTCGGCCCCGACCGATGCGTCGAGCGCAGTGTTCAGTGCCGCAGTGAGGCTGCCGACTGCAGTGGTGTCGAGGTCGAGTGCTGTGCCGAGGGCTCCGCCGACGACGGCTCCGAGGTCACCGGTTGCGACGCCGCCGAGGTCTAGATCCGCGAGGGCACCAGCGTCGAGGACAGCGCCGAGGGAAGATCCGACAGCCGCCGCGAGGCCTGCTTCTGCGCCGAAGACACCTTCGAGGCCCGCGATCGCACCGAGACCTGACGCGAGGGCCACGTCGGCACCTGCGGCCAGGTCGCCGGCAGCACCGAGTGCTGCGTCTACGGCACCGTCGAGCGCGCCGCCCAATTCTGCGCCTGCGCCCAATGCTGCGCCCAGATCGAGTGCTCCACCTGCACCGACGACTGCGTCGATGGCCGCGCCGAGTCCTGCCCCTGCTTCGCCGCCGATGCCGAACGCCGTACCGAGGATGCCTTCGAGATTCGTAGCTGCCCCGAGGCCCGCCCCGAGGGTGCCGTCGATTGCGGTCCCGAGTGAGGTGGTCAGGTCGCCGACGATGCCGACGTCCAGATCGAGTGCGGTACCGAGCGCACCGCTGACGAGACCACCGAGGTCGATACCAGCGAGACCGCCGAGGTCGAGGTCCGCGAGGGCACCTGCGTCGAGAACAGCGCCGAGGGAAGACCCGAGAGCTGCTGCGAGGCCGTTTTGCAGCGCGAAGACACCTTCGAGACCGCCACCGAGCCCCGCTGCGAGTCCCCCGCCTGCGCCGAACGCTGCATCGAGTGCAGTTCCCAGGCTGGCTGCGATACCGCCGCCGAGTCCGAGGCCGGCAGTCAGTGCGGCTCCGACGCCGCCCGCGACGCCGCCCACCAGGTCGATGTCGCCGGCGTCGATGACTGCGCCGAACACATCACCGAGCGCTGCACCGAGGTTCGCGCCGATGTCGCCACCGATACCGAACATGCTCTCGAGGGCGCCGCTGAGTGCGCCGTCGACTCCTGCGAGCGCGTTCAGGTCGATGTTTCCGGCTGCGCCGAGGGCTGCGTCGAGGGCTGCGTTCAGTCCCGCGGTCACGTCTGCGCCGAGACTGATTCCGCCGCCGACCAGACCGATCAGCGCGCCGCCGAGATCAGCGGCTCCATCCAGTTCGATCGATCCGCCTGCGCCGATCACTGCCTCGAGAGTCGTTCCGAATGCTGCTCCGAGGTTCGCGCCGATGTCGCCACCGATTTCGAGGGCTGCGCTCAAGGCCGCGGCAATCGAGGCTGCGATGTCGCCAGCCACATCGATGTCTCCGCCAAGCCCTCCACCGAAGCCGCCGCCGATGACACCGCTTCCGGCGAGTCCGCCGCCGACGACTGCACCTGCGGTCAGGCCGAGGCCGGTAGATAGGCCGCCGGCGGCTGCTGCTCCCCCCGCAAGGCCACCCTCGGCGCTTCCCGTTACGCCCGCACCGAGGATCGAGGAGAGCTGCGAGCCCGCTCCAGCGAACAGTCCCGACTCGGCGACCATCGGAGCGACCGCGACGATGTCCGCATGGCCGACATCGCCGAGGCCGGCAGCGGCCAAAGCAGCTTCGGGATTAGCGCAATATGCGGCAGCTGCCTCTTCGTTGCGAAGCAAGCTCAGAATGAAATCGAGTACTGCGTTCGTGGCCATGAGAGTAGCTCCTTCGATGTGGGTCGTTCGTGGTTGATCACAACGCTATGGGCGGCGGCGTCATCACCCAACGGGCTCGATCCCCCTAATGGAATGCGATCAACCAGGGGTGGTGCATTAGGGGATGCGGACGGAATAGGGGATATGTCCGCAAACGGCCTCCGACCTGCTGTGAAAAGTAACGAAAAGTGTCATGCTTTCGACATAAACGACAGCGTCGGGCGACGCGGTATGAAGAAGAAGCCGGAGGTTAACGATGAGCACAGGGCTCGGCGTACGCATCGGAACAGTCACATCGGTGGCTGTCCTCGATACTGATCGAAATCCCCACGCGCCTCGGGACTTCGCTACCGACGAAGCAATGCCTACCGTCACCCGCCGAACCGCCCTCGACCTACGCCCCGGCGCTGCGCCGAGCCTCGCCGCGCACGGAGAGCGCTACGGTCGGCACCTTCTCGGCGGATTCGCCAACAGGGTCGGAGATCCGGTCCCGCTCATCGACGACGAAGGCCGTTCCCATCTGGCGGAGAACCTGTACGCCACCGCGACGCGAGCTCTCGTCGCCGAGGTCAGCGCGGGCACGGACTGTGAGCCGACTGTCGTGGTGACGCACCCCGATCGGTGGACTTCGCACACCGCCGACACACTGCGTGAAGCGCTGGAACGCGCGGGAGTTTCCGACGCGACACTCGTCCCGGAGTCGGTCGCAACGATGCGTTGGCTCGAAGGTTCACGTGGCAAGTCCAGCGACGGACTGACGGTCATCTACGACCTCGGCGCCACCTCGCTCGATATCACTTTGGTAGCTACGGGGTCTGAAGCGAGAACAATCGGAAGCGGTGCCCATTCGACAGACTTCGGGGGATCGCAGTTCGATCACTCCATTACGCAATACGTGCTCGACACCATCTCCAACTCCACGTCTTTCGAGTTCGATGCCTACGATCCGGATACCGTCGGTGCTCTCGTCGAACTGCGCGCACGGTGCGGTGAAGCGAAGGAACGTCTCTCGTCCGAGACCGCCACCACCCTGTCTATCGACCTACCGGGCATGCATACCGAAGCACGGCTCGTCCGCGACGAGGTCGAGGATCTGGTGCGAGCCCCGATTCTCGGCTCCATCGGTTTGATCCGCGAAACACTGAGCACAGCGGGTTTTGCCGACTCCGATGTGACGCAGGTTGTGCTCATCGGCGGCAGCTCTGGCATCCCCCTCGTTGCCGAGCTCATTTCGTCCGAGCTGCGCGTACCGGTAGTCACCGGGCCGTCTCCTGACCGCATCTCCGCTATCGGCGGCGCGATCCTCGCCAACGAGTTTGCACGTACAGCCGCGGCCGACGCCCCTGCACCCGCCGCACCCGCGATGCCCCGCCTTGCACCGAGTTCTGGTGTCGCAGCCGCAGCCGAATCGTCAGGCATCTCTGGGCGCAAGAAGGCCGGTATCGTCTTCGCCTCCGTGGCCGCACTCGCCGTCATCGCCGGTGGAGGTCTGTCGCTCGGCACGTCGCTCACGTCCGACAGCAGTCCCGCAGAAACGGTATCCGAGAACAACGTGGATACGACAAACACGACCGCAGCACCAGTGGTGACCGTCGCCGACGGCACAACCGCGGGCGGGAGCCGTCTGCCCACTCCGATTGTCGCCGCCGATGGCACCCTGATTCCCGCGCCCGGCACCGTGATCGCACCCGATGGCACTGTCGTCGCCGATCCGAACTTCGCCGTCGCTCCCAACGTAGTCGACGCCGTCCCTCCCGCAGCAGCTAATCCTGCCGTACCGAACGCGCCGGTTCCCAACGTGTCGATACCGAGGCCCCAGGCTCCGGTCTTTGTACCACCACCTGCTTACGTGCCGCCCGCCTACACACCTCCCGCATACACTGCCCCTACCTACAACGGTCCCACTCTCAATGACCTCGGCAACGGTGTGGGGGACGTTGGTCAAGAACTAGGGAAAGTCCCCGGTGGTCTCCTCGACCTCGTCCCCATTGGCTGACGCCGGTGCACTCCGCGCTTACGAAACCTGAGATCCTTGCTCTCGCAACCGATCGAGGTCGCCCCATCTCCGGCGCGCTCGCCGGGGTGATACTGACGGTCACCGGAGGTTGCCCCGAGACCGTTGCGATCGCCGTGGGTGCAGCGCAACGCCCCGCGGCCGACGTACCGGTGACCAAGGTTGTCGCCGACGCCGTACATGGTCACCAGGTAGCTGCCCTGCGTTCGATGAACGCGGACGAGCAGGGCCTTGTTGCGCTCGCGCATTTCGGTGTCGGCGGCGATCTCGACGTGTTGGCCGACCTCATCGGCCCCGCGGTCGACGCCGGGGCAGTTCTCGATCGCGGGGTGGCCATAGGTGTGTTGGGTGGCTCGGCCGCCGCACTCCCCGGCGTCGAGAGCGCATTGCGTGCGTCGATGGGCGAACGCCGGTTCACCTCGATGTTGAACCGACTACTGGAGTACCGAATCACAACGGGCACCCTGCAACCGGAGACAGCGCTCGCGTTGGTGCGCGATGGAATTTCGAATCCCCAGCTGGCTGAATTTCTCGTCGCTGCTGCCGAGCGCGCTGCACCCGCGTCTGCGTCGACTCTTTACGAGTACGCCGCGGCAGCCGGCGCCGACGCGCAATCATTGGCAGTACAGCGCGCCGAGACAGCAGCGCTACTGGGTGATCTCGATGCCGCCGAGCGTCTCTGTGACTCGATTCTCGATCGATTCGACTCGGTCGACGCATTCCAATTACGCACGGCAGTAAGAATTTCGGCAACCGTGGCCGCTGAGCGCGGAATGTCCTCACGGAGTCTGCAGCTGTACTCATGGCTCGGCGCGGATCGCGCGGCAAGCGATACACCTCTCGCGTCAACGGTGGCTCTCATCGCCGGCGATTTTGCTGGCTGTCGGGCAATGGCTTCGTCCGCGACGCCGGCACCCCCCACCTCCGCGAGTGCGGCGAACACGCTGCTCGCCAGCGGTGTCGAGCAGTCGGTGACGGCGTCGTCGACGGCTGAGACGATCGCCGCCACGAACACGATGCTGCGCGCGGTCTCACTGTCCGGCGACACCTCGCGGCAGGTCGTACCCTGCTCTGCGGCGGCGACTGCGACCCTGTTCGCACTTCACTGCGGCGACCTTGCCCTCGCTCGATCGACGGCGTCGAAGGCGCTGACGAAAACTGGGCCGGCAGTGCCGCAACACCCCGGCGCCGTTCGTCTCGCCCTTCTGCTCGCGTGGTCGGCCATGCTCGCAGGAAGCCTCACGGCCGCGCAGTCGGGTATCGACGCGCTGACGATCCCACTGTCACACAGTCGAAATCAGTTGTTTCTTCACGGCCTTCGCGTCGGACTCGCCCGGCGTTCCAGCGACGCGGGATCGCTGCTCAAGGCGTGGGACGAGGCCCAGGACGTCATCGCGGCGTATTCCGTCGACCTGTTGTCACTGCTACCAGTCGGCGAACTGTGGCTGGCGGCAGTCCGAGTCGGCCAGCCCGAGAAGGTCACTCACCTCATTGCTCAGGCCGAGGCAGTAGCCGCGGGTTTGAATCAGCCGCAGGCGTGGACGTCGACTGTGCACTGGTACGGCGTCCAGGCGGCCATCCTCGCCGGACAACCAACCGAACTCGTGCCCCATGCCCGCGCGCTCGCCGAGGCAGCCGGCTCGAATCATTACGCCGCGGCGCTCACTACTGCAGGCCGTGCGTGGCTCGCCGTACTGCAGGGACACCCCGATGTAGCGGAGGTCGAGCGTGCAGCGCAGGCACTCGAGCGATTCGGACTTTCTTGGGACGGCGCCCGCCTTGCGAGCGAGGCTGCTCTTCGCGTCGACGACACCCGCTCCGCGACGACGTTGCTGCAGGTGGCTCGATCACTTCGAAGTCCGTCATCCGAGCCGGCGTCCGTTGCCACGGAAATCAAGGGCCCACTGAGCGCACGCGAAGCTGAAGTGGCCGAGCTCCTGGTCCTCGGCGTCACATACCGGGAAGTGGGCGCGCGCCTGTACATTTCGGCCAAGACCGTCGAGCATCACGTGGCACGTATCCGTAGACGGCTCGGCGCCGGGTCGAGATCAGAGCTACTGTCGATGTTGAGGGCCTTGGGTTACGGGGCAAACAGCCCCGACAGTAATAATTGATCCCAGCCGCCCCAACCGCCCCGTCGGCCGCAACGATGGGCCCGTCTGTAACTACAGCCGCCTCGATCACGACATCCACAGTGCGGCGACCACACCGGTCTGCCGCTGCCAGCCAAGGAGACAAGCCGCGAAAATGTTCGATCGCCAGTCAGTGCCGCATTCGGCGGACACTGTTGCACGCGAGTTCCCCGACGTCGGTCTGTTCATCGACGACGAACGGTGCGTCGGCGCCGTTTCGCATCCTTCCCGAGCCAATCCGTCACTGCATGTCGCGTCCCTGCACAGCACCACGCTTTACGTTCATGCCGATGGATCGGCCTCGCTCGGGGGTACCGAGGACCCGGACGCCGCGAAGTTCACCGGCTTCGTCGACGCCGAGGATCCACGGTCGGGCTACCAGCCTGGTGAACTCGTCGCGATGACGCTGCGTTGCCTGTTCGCAGAAGTCGCCCAGTCCATCGGAACCGAGATGGGTTTCCTCGCTGCCGCCGCGACTTTTCCGAACACCTGGACGGCAGAGAAAGTATCCGCGTTGCGGAGCGCGATGAACTGGTACGGCTTGGAGCAGGTGGCGCTGGTGTCCGAATCCGAGGCACTCAAAGCATGGTCGGAGACGACCCACGCGACCTGGGCGGTCTCGGACTCCGGCATCGCGGCGGCTCGGGGCGCAGCGACGATCGCGTCCTCGTATCCGGTCGATGCGGTGACCGAGTCGATTCCTGTTGTCCAACCGATACGCCCGATCTGGACGAGAACTCCGGTCCTGGCGGCGGCCGCATTCGCAGTTCTGTTGACGGTGGTTACAGCCGTCACCGCCCTCGTGTCGCAGACCTATGACGAACCCGTCGTTCCCACGATCGAGAGCGCCCAAGCAGCACCCCCGCGGCCGCCGACGGTGCAACCATCGGGCCCGATCACCTTTCCTACCGCGCCCCCGGTCGCCGAGACAGTAAGTGTGATCCCATCGAACTCGCAGCCATCACGGGCAGCCGCGCGCGAAACGACCGTCGAGACAGCCGCGCCCTCGCCGTCGCCGCTGCCGGAAAGACTGCCCGCCACCCGACCGGCGGCGAAAGAGATTGAAAAGCCAACGACAACAGTCGATTCGGCGGCTCCTCCGGCATCGACCGAAGAGCCGAAGACAACCCCCACGACCGTCACAACCCCAACCGCCTCGGATGACGAGGGCAAGGTCGACGCCGATAGCACCGGTGACGGCATCACGGACAGCGCTCCCGATATCAAAAGCAAGCCCGGGCCGGCTGCTCCCGAGGTGCCATGAGCTCCCTCGCGGTCATGATCGACGACGAACGCACCGTCGCCGTATACCGTCTTCGAACCAGCGATGCCCCAACCGTGTTCGCCACCGCCACAGAACTTTCGTTCGCCGAGGACGGCTCGGTCAGTCTCGGGCCCAAGACCGCGCCGGGGACGCCCTCGTCGCCAGTGCTGAGAGGTTTCGCCTCTCGTATCGGGCAGTCGTCGGTGCACTCCATCGGCGTTTACCGGCCCGAGGATCTGTACGCCCATGCCGTCAACTGTGTTGTTGCCCTGGTAACCGCGCAGCACAATGGTCTCGCGCCGGCCGTAGCGGTGGCCCACCCTCAGCACTGGACGTCGGCCGAGCTGGATCTGTTGGTCGATGCGCTCGAATACACGGGGCTGCACGGAGTTCTGCTCGTTCCGGCAGACGAGGCGTCGGCTGCGTTTGCGGCTTTGCCCAACGGGGCCGAAACCGACGCGCTCGGCGCCGACCAATCCACCGCTACCGCGCGGGGCGCACTGACCGCCATCGAAAGTCCCGCCACTACAGCCTTCGACGCTGTCGGTACTGATTCGACCTTCGACGCAGTCGATACTGATTCACTACCCATCCTGACGGGTCCTGCTGCGTTGGCTTTTTCCGAGGCACCGCCGCAAGATACGTCCAGTTTCGCGTCGTCTCCAGATGCGCCCCCGTATGTGGATGCGCCGCCGCCTGAGCACGTCCGACGACGGACGCCGTTGATCGTCGTGACAGCAGCCGCCGTCGTCGTGGTGCTGGCCTCGATCGGCATCGCCGCGGCATTGGGCACGTTCAGCGGCGGCAGCGAAGTACCGCCGCCAGCCATCATCGACGCGGACAACCCCACCACTACTCCGTCGCAGACCGGCATCACGACGTCGTCGCCGGTTCCGTTCGCCACTGCACCTCAGGCTCCAGACGATTCGAACGACGGCGAGAATCCGCAGCCCACTGCGCCGCTCGCTCCAGTTCCAGAGCCCGTCCCGACGGTCGAAGTGCCTGCCGAGCCGGACCCCGAGGCGGCGACTGTTCCGACCAGAACGCGCGGGCAACTGCCTCCGCGCCCCACCGTCCCGAAGTTCACGTACCCAACAATCCCAAAACTTCAGCAGCCGGGTGAATGAGCTGTATTTTGGCCGTGTCAGCTCGTCTATGCTCTACGGTGGGGCGCTAAAGCTCAGACCCGATGAAGGGATTTCATGCGTAACAGGGGGGCACTGCGCGCCGCAGTGCTGTGTTCGACGGCGTTTTTGTTTTTCGGTATTGTTTCGGCCCCTGCATCGGCTGAACCCGAATCGACTGTCAATCAGACTGCAGCAGATCAGCTTCCGGCTGAACTCGCAGAAGCAGTCGTTCGGGATTTGAAGATCTCACCGCAGGAATATCTCGACCGGGCTGCGAGGGCTCAAGAGTTGGCCACGTACGCGTCTGACTTCCGTGAAGCCCGCCCGGCCGACTTCGCGGGAGCCTGGATCGATGCCGACGGCCGCGCGATTGTCGCCGTGACATCCCAGGATGCGGCAGAGGCCGTCGCCAAGGATGGATATGGCACCGCGCAGAGGCCGGTTTCTGCAGACGGGCTCGAGAAGTCGCTCTCCGACGTGAACAAGTGGATCTCTTCGCTGCCGCGGGAACTCGCACGCGAGGTGAACGGAACCTCGATCGACATCCTCGACAACCGAATCGTGCTCGATCTCGCCAACACTCCGATCGGCCGTGCGCTGAACTTGCCCACACTGTTGGCCAAGTTGAAAGTCATCCTGTCTCCCGGTGGGCGGTTGCCCGTCGATCCGTCACCGATGGGCGGAGACATCTACGTCACGACTGCCGGTCCCATCAAAGACACTTCCGTGGTTGACGTCAGCCTCTGCTCGTTCGGTTTCAACGCCACCGACTCGTCCGGAAAAGCAGTCAACCTCTCGGCGGGGCACTGCAATCCGAATTCTGATACAGGAGCCGGCGGTGCGCCCGTCTATCTTCCGAACCCGGCGAACGTCCACGACAGTGCACAGGTCGGCACCTTCGATCGGTCCAGTCTCGGCGACTCGGGCGGCCTCGACTGGTCGGTCATCGCACTCAACGACAGAGGCATTACTTCCGGCTTGGACCGTCCGACGGTACGCGGCGCCAACGGAAGCACCATCAACATCACCGGCACTGCAACTCCGGTCGTCGGGGCGCCGGCCTGTAAGTCCGGTCAGTCTTCTTCGTTCACGTGCGGATCTGTTGTCGCGGATCGCGTCGAGACTCAACTGTTCATGAACGATGGCAGCAGCCGTACTGTCCGCGGATTCGCAAGCTCTGCTTGCACGCTCGCGGGTGACAGTGGCGGCGCAATCGTCTCCGGAACTCTTGCTCTCGGCATCACGAGTGGTTCCAACAGCGGCGGTGCGCCGAACTGCACCGAAGCGAATCTGACCCTCATTCCCGTAGGTGGGACTGCCAGCCTCGGAATCCCCATCGATAAGGTCGCTGCTGAGAGCGGCACGACTGTCAGGACAGCACCGATCCGCTGATCGATTGATTTCTTCTCCAACGAATGGACCATCGCGTACTTACGCGGTGGTCCATTCTTCTTGCTGGGGTAGAGCACTTGCCCCAGTCTTGCACCTGCGCAACAGGTGTGACGGCTCCAGAAGTGGGCTAGGTAGTACGCGCAGCGGTGACTGCGCGCCGCACTCGGTCCACGAGAGGTGAGTTCACCCAGCGGTCCGCGGCCGCAACCAGAATTTTCGACGCGGGGAGCCGCCGGGGTACCGCGACGACACTGATCACGTCATATCCAGCGTTCGCCCATACCTTCTTGAATTCGCTGGCTCCCACGCCTTGATCCAGTTCGCGAACGCCGAGCACGTCGTGCATGTTGACGAACCATTCCACAATCTGGTGCCCGGGTTGGCACTGCGCGAACTGCTTGTCGTAATGGCCGAGCCATCCCTCCATGCGTTCCCCGGTGCGGATGCCGATTTCCTGCGCACCCCACTGCCCGTTGATGACCAGCCCGGCGACAGTCAGACGACCGGCGCGGGCCTCTCCGCGAAGAAAGTCGCGCACCAGTCGATGGTTCACCTCGGCAAGATAATTGACGCGGTCATGGATGCGGGTGGATTCTTCGGCGAGGCGGCTGATCTCCGGCCACCGTCGATCCAAATGGTCGACCGAGTCGATCACTTCGATCTCCAGAGTTCCGCCGCGTTTGAGTAATTCGCTTCGATACTGGCGAAGACGCTTCAACGAGCGGCGGCTCCGTATGTCTGTGGCGGTCGACCCGCACGGCACCTCGATAACCGGAACATGCTCTCCCGGCCTGCTCGAACTGCGCCACTGAGGGTTTCGGAAAAGACCAGCCAAACCAGCATCGGAGGCGCGAAGAGCGTCGGTTTGAAAAAAGAGTCCGAGGTCTGCGACCACGCCCCACAGCGCGTCCACGTCAGCGTCCGACTCTGCAAGAATTTCCAGTGGGACGCCTCGGTGCGACCCGGCCAGGGTCGCAATCGACAGCGGCCCAACCCTTTCGAGCGAGAGCGGGAGGCAGCCGGTCAGACGCCCGTCACGGCGAACCGTCACGATCATGTGTTCAGAGGACGCCGAAACCGGCATCATTGCACTTATCGCAAACGAAGGGCGGGACGAGAACCTCGTCCCGACGCGAGCGGCTAGCTCTTCCCATTCGACACTCAACGATCCTGGGTCTGCACATACTCCCGTAACTACGGACCGGAGACCTGTTTCCATGACATAAACGTACCAAGGGTTCGTAAAATCGAGGTAAAACAACTTTCAACTTCTCGGAGTCGGATTCAACCGAAGAGACCCACCCCAGTCCGCGACTCACGCTCCGCACGTGACACATTCGAGCGAACGGTCAAAGGTCATTTATTCGCGCGAGCAGCAGCGACGAAGATCGGTAACGCCGTACCGAGCCATCAACCGTCCGCACCTACAGAGGGTGGGGTCCGGATCCTCGGAATCGGGTGTCGCTCAGGCCCGCAGTGACCGTCGCGTCCGAGAGGATGCAGCGGATTCGCCCCCGAGACATTTGTGACTAGACACAAAAGAGCCCGTCACCTCGCGGAGGTGACGGGCTCGTTCGTGTACGACGAGTGAAGACTACTTCGCGTAGACCGTGGTCCCCGGAGCAGCGTTCAGCGTGTTGATCAAGTCGATGCCTGCAACGAGCACAGTCGGTCCGCCGACGATGATCGTGCCGATCACAGCGCCAACTCCAGCCCCAGTCACGATTAACGGTATAGAGAACACGCAGGCAGTCGTGAGGCAACCGGTAATTCCGCCCGCTACTGCACCGACTACTGCACCGACTACTGTGCCGGACAGGCTGCCAATAGCCGTAGCAATTGCCAGCTGCGACGAGAAGTTCTGCTGCGCCGCGTAGTTTTCGTCAGGCGAGGCAACGGGAGTTGCACCGAGACTGCGCGAGTTCGCCGACGCCTTGGTCAGGTCGAGCTGCGGCACGAGGCGCAGAGTCTTGCCGTCGTTGTCGACGTTCTGCTCGTACGGGAAGTTCAAGCCGCCCAAGTTGAAGGACAGCGGCAGCGTCAGGACGGCGTTGTCCGCCTGGTCGAGGATGTCAACCGTCTTGCCGTCGTCGGCGACCTTGAAGACTCCAGCGTCGATCGTCGTGACGATGGTGCGGTCTTCGAGGTTCGACTCGAAGCCGATGTCTTCGCTAACGGGTGCCGGGGTCGGATCTGCGTAGGCAGTGCCGCTGGCGAGACCCATCGCGGCGACAGCGAATGCTGCCGTAGCTACCAGTTTGGTGAGTTTCATGAAGATTGTTCCGTTCTGTGCATGTAGAGCCTGGCAATACCGAAATGAGGTAGCCCGTCATACGCAGAAACCCCCCGGTTGAATCCGCGAACAAGTAGGTGCGGCAGCATCGTAACCTACATCTCGAACCAACCGTTACCGTCTTGTTCAACTTTCGAGCCACTTGTGCTACTCGGTGCATACCAGGACATTCGACCCGAACCGGACGTGCGAAAACACGACTTCGTTTCCGATTTTCATCTTGCTTTCCGCACTGTTTCCGTGTCCCGATGGCACGTGATCAGCACTCCCAAAGACGGAAACAATGGCGACTTAGGACTGCCTTCTCGACCGGCTGGTTCAGGGGTACGCATAACGTGACCAAGCGGACGCAATTACCGACCGGTTCAGCTCGCCGGAAAGGTGACCGATCCGACGACCCACCAGCACCGAGAAACCTCGGCGCTGTTAAGTTACCGGTCAGTACGCAAGCTTTGTTACTGGCGAGTAACATAGAATGACTTACGCTTGTCGGGCTCGACCCGAGGCAGCCCCCGCTGTCGATGAACGAAAGGCCGCTTACATGAACGCCGTGACGCTCTCATTGGGCTTTGTAGGCGCTGTTATCAGCATCTATTGCTGGTACGTCTTCGTCCGCGGTGGGATGCGAATGTTCAGCATCGTCCGCCTGGGCCAACCTGCACCCGACCGCTGGCACCCGATCCTCCCCCGCTTCAAGCAGATGGTCATCGAGTTCGCCGCGCACACCAAGATGGTCAAGTTCCGGACCGTCGGCTGGGCGCACTGGCTGGTCATGGTCGGGTTCCTTGGCGGGTCCGTCATCGCGATGGAAGCGAACATTCAGACGTTCAACCCCAATGGACATTGGCCGATCTTCGGCGACTGGGCCATCTACCACCTGATGGACGAGCTTCTCGGCATGCTCACGGTGATCGGCATCGTCGTACTCATCGTGATCCGTCAGCTGAACCACCCGCGCAAAGCTGACCGCCAGTCGCGGTTCGCCGGCTCCAACTTCCGTGCTGCCTACTTCGTCGAAGCGATCGTCCTGATCGAGGGCCTGGGCATGATCATGGTCAAGGCAGGCAAGATCGCCACCTACGGCCAAGCAAACGCCTACACCGACTTCTTCACGATGCGGGTCGCAGAACTGCTTCCGGCCAGCCCAGAAATGGTGTCCGTCTTTGCGTTCGTCAAGCTGATGTCCGCGATGGTCTGGGTCTACGTCGTCGGTACCCGCATCGACTGGGGCGTCGCCTGGCACCGCTTCACTGCATTCCCCAACATCTACTTCAAGCGCGAAGATGACGGCACCGCAGCCCTGGGTGCCGCCAAGCCGATGATGTCCGGCGGCAAGGTCCTCGTCATGGAAGAGGCTGACCCCGACGTCGATTCGTTCGGTGCCGGCCAGGTCGAGGACTTCAGCTGGAAAGGCTGGCTCGACTTCACCACGTGCACCGAGTGCGGCCGCTGCCAATCGCAGTGCCCAGCGTGGAACACAGGCAAGCCGTTGTCCCCCAAGCTGCTCATCATGTCGCTGCGCGACCACGGTCAAGCCAAAGCGCCTTACCTCCTCGCCGGAGGCAAGAAGGATTCCGAAGGCAACGAGATCGGCCTCGTCGATGCCGAGGGCAACGTCGATCAGGCGAAGCTCGACGCCATCCCGCAGGCCGCGCGAGACGAAGCCGACCGCAAGCTCGTCGCCGACGGCATCGCCGGCGGCATTATCGACCCCGAGGTCCTGTGGAGTTGCACCCAGTGTGGCGCGTGCGTCGAGCAGTGCCCCGTGGACATCGAGCACGTCGACCACATCCTCGACATGCGCCGCTACCAGGTGCTGATCGAATCGGAGTTCCCGTCCGAGCTTGCCGGACTGTTCAAGAATCTCGAGAACAAGGGCAACCCCTGGGGCCAGAACTCGAAGGACCGCCTCAACTGGATCTCCGAGATGGACTTCGACATCCCGGTCTTCGGAAAAGACGCGGATTCGTTCCGTGACTACGAATACCTCTTCTGGGTCGGCTGCGCCGGCGCCTACGAGGACCGCGCGAAGAAGACCACGAAGGCCGTCGCCGAATTGCTCGCGACTGCAGGCGTCAAGTTCGTGGTCCTCGGCGCAGGCGAGACCTGCACCGGCGACTCCGCTCGTCGCGCAGGCAACGAGTTCCTCTTCCAGCAGCTCGCACTGCAGAACATCGAGACGCTGGACAACGTGTTCGAGGGTGTCGATCAGAAGAAGCGGAAGATCGTCGTCACCTGTGCGCACTGCTTCAACGCGCTCGGCAACGAGTACCCGGAGGTCGGTGGCGACTACGAGGTGGTTCACCACACTCAGCTGCTCAACCGCCTGGTACGCCAGAAGAAGCTGATTCCGGTGGTCGCCAGCGGCGAAGACATCACCTACCACGATCCGTGCTTCCTCGGACGCCACAACAAGGTCTACGACGCTCCCCGCGAGCTTCTGGCCGCGTCGGGGACCAATCTGAAAGAGATGCCGCGTCACGGCGAACGATCCATGTGCTGTGGTGCCGGTGGTGCACGCATGTGGATGGAAGAGAACATCGGCAAGCGCATCAACGTCGACCGGGTCGACGAGGCACTCGATACCAACCCGAAGAAGATCGCTACGGGTTGCCCGTTCTGCCGTGTCATGCTCACCGACGGTCTCACTGCACGTCAGGAGGGCGGCGCCCACGAGGGTGTCGAGGTCGTCGATGTCGCGCAGCTGATGCTCGAGTCGATTACTCGCGTCGAGTCGTCAGTGCTGTCGGAGAACATCAAGGTCATCCCGCGTGAGCTCACAGCCGAAGAGAAGCTCACAGCCGAGAAGGCCATGGAGGTCGAAGAGGCTGAGCGGATCGAACCAGTCGAAGAGCCGGCGGAGGCGAAGTCTGCACCCGCAGCGCCCGCACCGAAGGCCGGCGGCTTGAAGATGAAGGGCATGGCGAAAGCCCCCGGAGCAGCCAAGCCTGCGGAGGGGAAGACTGCGGAAGCAGCTCCCGCGCCCAAGGCTGGCGGCCTGAAGATGAAGGGCATGGCCAAGGCACCCGGGGCAGCTAAGCCCGCGGAGGCAAAGGC
>JBBSSG010000042.1:0-24557 GCA_038242295.1 Mycobacteriales bacterium
CGCGGTGAAGACGGCAAGCATGGACGGCACAAAATGCGCAACCGACACCGACTCCGCTGCGAACAGTCGCGAAAGATAGGCCGGGTCGCGATGACCGTCGGGACTGGCGATGATCATCCGTGCCCCGACACGCAGAGGCCAAAACAGCTCCCAGACAGACACGTCGAATGTAACCGGTGTCTTTTGAACGACGACGTCATCGCCATGTAGACCGTATTCGTGCTGCATCCATTCGAGGCGGTTCACGATCGCACGGTGGCTGATCGTGACGCCCTTGGGTCGACCGGTCGACCCCGAGGTGAACAGCACGTAGGCGGCATTGTCCGGCCTGACCGTACCCAGCATTTCCGTCTCATTGAGGGGATCACCCGAAATTTCATCGAGTACGGAGTCGTCGACCAGGACGATATCGATCGACGTCCCCACCACGAGTTCGTCACGCTCGGTCGACAACACCAGGACTGCATTCGAGGTCTCGAGAATGTAGTCGATGCGCTCGGTCGGCTGGTCTGGATCGAGCGGTACGTAGGCACCGCCTGCCTTCACTACCGCGTAGATGCCGACCAGTAGTTCCACGGAGCGTCGCATCCCGACGGCAACCGCCGTGTCGGGGCCGACGCCGCGATCGACGAGGTGCCTCGCCAACCGGTTCATCCGCGTCGAGAAATCTCGATACGTGACCGTCTGCCCTTCGAATACCAACGCCGGTACATCGGGTGTCCGCTCGACCTGCAGGCAGAATTCGTCGAGGAGAATTACGTCCGCTACCGCGTAATCGGTTGCGTTGCGCTCATCGCGCAGCAACCGCCGTTCCGCACCGTCGAGCACGTCGATTTCACCCACGACTGCCGACGGGTTCGCCGTGACCGCATCGAGAACGCGCTCGAAGCGAAGTGCGAGGATCTCAACACTCGACGCATCGAACAGATCTGTGGCGTAGTTGAATTCGATCGACCATCCACGACCGTCCGCTGTGTCCGACACTGCGATTTGGAGGTCGAATTTCGCTGTTCCGGGATCGAAGTCCACTGCAGACACCGTCAGATTCGGTAGCTCGAGTTCGGAATGACCAAGGTTCTGAAAGACGAGGGCGACCTGGAAGAGAGGGTGATGCGCGGTCGATCGGGCTGGATCGAGAATCTCCACGAGACGCTCGAACGGCAGGTCCGCGTGCGCGAACGCAGCGAGGTCGCGCGTGCGGACCTGCTGCAGGAGTTCGTCGAAACGTGCAGGCGCATTCACGTTGGTCCGGAGGACAAGTGTGTTGACGAACATGCCGATCATGTCGTCGAGTGCGGCGTCTCCGCGACCCGCGATCGGTGCCCCGATCACGATGTCGTCGGTTCCGGACAACCTGGCAAGCAAAACCGCAACGGCTGCGTGCACCACCATGAACGGAGTCGCACGCCTCTCGGCAGCTAGCTTTTCGACGGCTCCGCGGCGCTGCGGTGAGACGTCGAGCCGGTACGTGCGACCGACGTAAGTGGACACCTTGGGTCGCCGACGATCGAACGGCAGACTCAACTGCCCCGGAATTCCGTCGAGCTCGGACTGCCAAAAAGCCCGCTGCCTACTGATAGTCGACTCGGAATCTTGCTCCGATCCGAGGATCTCGCGTTGCCACAACGTGTAATCGGCGTACTGCACCGACAAGGGGTCCCACGTCAGATCGAGACCTGCTGCCCGCGCGGTATAAGCACGCACGATGTCTCTGGTCAGCGGGCCGAGTGAAAACCCGTCAGCGGCTATGTGGTGCGCCACGAACACAAGGACGTGCTCGGTCGAGGACACTTCGAACAGGCTGGCACGGAACGGCGCACGCGTGGTGACGTCGAATCCTGCGAGCACCGTCTCTTCGATCGAGGCGGCCAACTGTTCATCGTTGACTTCGATGGGCGCAAGGTCCGGTATCACCGACCGCGTCGAGACCACTTTTTGGTAACCGGTTCCGTCGATCTCCGGATAGACCGTACGCAAAGACTCGTGCCGCGACAGTACGTCCGCTACTGCTACGTGCAGGGCATGGCGGTCCAACAGACCGGACAACCGGATAGCGACCGGGATGTTGTTTACCGCGGAGTCGGGTTCGAGGCGGTTGAGGAACCACATGCGTTGCTGCGCCATCGACAACGGAATGCGATCCGGGCGTTCACGTTTCTCCAGCGGTACCCGCGCGCCCTGCCCTGCTTGGCTTTCGATACGTACGGCGAGTGCTGCGACCGTGGAGACTTCGAACAACAACCGTACGGGCACCACGGTATCGAGTGCGCTGCCGATCCGAGACACAACTTGCGTCGCGATCAGAGAGTTTCCGCCCATCCCGAAGAAGTCGTCGTCGGCGCCTACTCGCTCGACCCCGAGTACCTCGGCAAACACCCCCGCAACAATTTCTTCTACAGGTGTTGACGGGGCACGCAGTGACCTGACCTCGAACTCCGGCTCGGGGAGCGCGTTGCGGTCCAACTTGCCGGCACTGCTCAGCGGCAGCGAATCCAACGCCACGAAGACCGCCGGAACCATATAAGCCGGTAGTTCTTTGGCCATCGCTGTCCGAAGCGCTTCGGTATCGACCGGACTGGACTGGGCGACGACGTAGAGAACCAACCGATCGTTGCGTACGGCCGCGACCGCGTCCGCCACGGAGTCGACAGACCGCGCGACGGTCTCCATCTCACCGAGTTCGATTCGAAGGCCACGCAGCTTGACCTGAAAGTCGGTGCGGCCCAAATATTCCAGCTCACCACTCTGATTCCACCGAACGAGGTCGCCGGTTCGGTAGAGCCTGCCGCTGCCGAACGGATCTGCGACGAATCGCTCGGCGGTCAGCGCTGCGCGCCCCTGGTAACCCCTGGCCATCTGCACGCCCGACAAATACAGCTCGCCCGCTACCCCGATGGGGACAGGAGTGAGTCGAGAATCGAGAACATAGGCTGCGGTGTTCCACACCGGCCGACCCATCGGTGCTGTTGTATCGAGTAGTTCCCAATCTGGCACTCCCGCCACAGGCCGACTGGTGGCATGCACGGTGAACTCGGTCGGACCGTACAGGTTGTAGATCTGGGCATTCGTCGCCCGGGACAACGCCTCGACCGTCGACGTGGGTAGGGCTTCGCCGGCCAACTGCACCAGTCGCAGCGCCGATCGGCCTTTCGTGCTCATCTCCGCACTGAAGATCGGCACCATCGACGGCACGAAGGACGTCGCCGTTACGCCCTGCTCGTACACCAGATCTGCTACGTACGCGGCATCACGGTGCCCATCCGGCCGCGCTATCACCAGGCGTGCCCCACAGGCGGGTGCACCGAACAATTCCCAGACCGACACATCGAAGGTGAACGGAGTCTTCTGCAGTACGACGTCCAGCTCACCCAAACCGTACTCGGCCACTACCCAGGAAACCTGGTTGACCACAGCGCGATTCGATACCGCAACACCTTTGGGTCGGCCCGTGGAGCCGGAGGTGAAAATGACGTAAGCGAGTCGGTCAGGGTGCACCGATGCCGAGCGATCGCTATCGGTGAGCGGAGCGTCGAAGTAGCTCGACAGGTCCACGGTGTCGACCGCGACGACCTTCTCGTGAGCCAGATCGACATTGTCGCGCGCCGTCGTCAGAACAATCAGAGCAGCAGATGTATCGAGAATGTACCGGTTGCGTACGGCAGGCTGGTCCGGATCGATCGGGACGTAGCCGCCGCCTGCTTCGAGCACTGCATACAGTGCGACCACCATGTCGATCGACCTGCGGATCGCCACCGCAACCAGAACGTCGGGCCCGACACCGAGAGTGACGAGATGACGTGCGAGCCTTGAGATGCGCCCAGAGAACTCTCGAAAGGTCAGATCCTCCCCCTCGAAGGAGAGCGCCACGGAATCGGGAGTGCGTTCCACGGTCTGATGAAACGCTGTCAGCAGCGAATCTTCCTCGACGTCGTGCGCTGTCGCATTCCATTCGTGGAGGACGCGGTCGCGGCCCACAGCACCGAGGAGGTCGATGTCGCCGACGACGACTGCTGGGTCTGCAGCCGCAGCACCGAGGATCAAGATCAGCCGATCGGCGAATGTGGCCACGGTTTGCTCATCGAAAAGATCTGTGGCATAGGTGAAGTCGAGTGCCCATCCGCCGCCGGACTCGTCCGCACGTTCGGAGACGGTGATCTGGATGTCCATCTTGGCAAGAGCAGTGTCGAACTCCACGCCGGAGACCGTGAGCCCGGGTAGCTCGAGCGACGTGGTGCCGAGATTCTGGAATACCAGCAGGATCTGCACCAGCGGATGCCGAGCCTGCGATCGGGGTGGATCGATGACCTCGACCACGCGCTCGAACGGAAGGTCGACTCGGCCGAAGGCGTCGAGGTCGCTCGATCGCACGGCCGCGAGCACGTCGACGAAACGCTCGCTTCCGGTGACGGTCGCGCGCAGGACGAGCGTGTTGACGAACATACCGACGAGGTCGTCGAGCATCCGTTCACCGCGGCCGGCAACGGCAGTGCCCACTGCGACATCCGCTGTTCCCGACAACCGCGCGAGCAACACCGACAACGCCCCATGGACCACCATGAACGGAGTCGCCCCGGCATCGGTCGCCAGCGCCTCGACACCCCGCCGCACCTCCGCATCGAGGACCGCCGAATATGTGGCGCCTCGGCCACTCGCTACTGCGGGACGCCGGCGATCAGCCGGAAGATCCAACTGCTCGGGCAAATCTGCCAACGCAGTTCGCCAAAACTGCTCTTGCTCGGAAATCAGCGAACTCGGGTCGTCCTCGCTACCGAGAACGGCACGCTGCCAGAGCGCAAAATCGGCGTACTGGACTTCGAGCGGGGCCCAACCGGGCGCGCGCCCGTCACTGCGCGCCGCGTATGCGGTGACGACATCCCGAGTGAGCGGAACCATCGAAAACCCATCCGCGGCAATGTGATGCACGACGACGACGAGAACGTGCTCGGTCCCCGAAAGCTCCAGCAGACGCAACCGAAGTGGGACCTCGGACGTGACGTCGAAACCCGCCGACACTATCTCGACAACGCGCCGATACAGTTCGTCCTCGGCCACAGGCTCGGGCCTGAGCTCCGGTGTACTACCGGAAGCATCCCGAACCTCTTGATGGCCGACTCCGTCCACCTCCGGATATACCGTCCGAAGCGATTCGTGCCGCTCGACGACATCGCCGACAGCCGCTTGCAGCGCGTCGATGTCCAGTAAACCCGAGAGCCTGATGGCCAGCGGAATATTGTCCACGGCGGATTCGGAGTCCAGCCGATTGAGGAACCACATTCGCTGCTGCGCCAGTGACAGCGGCACCACTGCGGGTCGTTCGCGGCGAGTGAGCGGTTCACGCGCGAGCACTCCCGCGCTACGAGCTTTCTCGACGAGCGCGGCGAGGCCGGCGACGGTAGGTGCGTCGAAGAATTCTCGGACGTCGACCCGGACGCCGCGGTCGGCGCTGACTCGTGCGATGGCGCGGGTGGCACTGAGAGAGTTTCCGCCGAGGGCGAAGAAATCGTCGTCTATCCCCAGCCGATCGTCGCCCAGTTTGTCGGTTCCCAGAATGTCCTCGAATACCGACACGAGCGCCTGCTCTGTGTCGGTCTCGGGGGCTCGGTACTGCGCTGCATGTACGGGCTTATCGGGCTTGGGTAGCGCTTTTCGATCGAGCTTGCCACTCGCGTTCAGCGGAAACTCTTTCAACGCAACGAAAACCGCTGGAACCATGTAGTCGGGCAATCGATCGCGAATTCCTGCGGCGAGCGCTGCCGAATCCGCCTCACCGGTCGAGGTCACGACGTAGGCAACGAGTCGATCGTCGACCCCGGAGTCCGAATCGTCGGACAAAACCACGACCGCTGCCTGCCGAACCGAGCTGTCGCCGAGGAGCGCAGCCTCGATTTCCGGCAGCTCGATCCGCAGACCACGCAGCTTCACTTGAAAGTCGGTGCGTCCCAGGTATTCGAGTGCGCCCTTGTCGTTCCGACGCACCAGGTCGCCGGTGCGATACATTCGTTCACCGCTTGTACCGGTGATATCAGCGATGAAGCGATCTGCAGTCAAGTCGGGGCGACCGAGGTAGCCGCGAGCAAGCTGAACCCCCGACAAATAGAGTTCGCCGGGAACTCCGGGCGGCACTGGATGCAGTCCTTTGTCGAGTATCTGTAACCCAGTGCGCGGCACCGCGACTCCGATGGGCACCGATACGACATCCGAATCGTCGGTGCGGTGGTACGTCACGTCGACGGCTGCCTCGGTGGGACCGTAAAGATTGTGGAGTTCAGCGTCGAACAGTGTGTGGAACGACCGTGCCGTCGACGCGGGCAACGCCTCCCCCGAGGCGAACACCTGACGCAAACGCGGCATCGAGGAGGACGTTCCTGTCGTGACGAAGCGGTCGAGGAACACCGCCAACATGGACGGCACGAAGTGTGCGGTGGTCACCGAATACTTGGCCATCACCTCGGCGATGTACTCGGGGTCGCGGTGTCCGTCGGGTTCAGCGACGACAAGCGACGCTCCAGCCTGCAAGGGCCAGAAGAATTCCCACACCGACACGTCGAACGTGAACGGAGTCTTCTGCAGTACGACGTCGTGCGCGCTGAGGGGATAGTCGGTCTGGCGCCAGTCCAGGTTGGCGACGATGGCCTCGTGCGAGACGGCGACACCTTTTGGCCGACCGGTCGATCCCGAGGTGAAGATGACGTAGGCGATGGTGCTGGAAGTGGTTCGGCCCCTTCGCTCCTCCGCGGCAATCGGTGCGGCGGAGTACCCGGACACGTCTTCGGTGTCGACTTCGAGAATCCGAACACCCTCGGGCAGAGCTGTATCCGCGCCCGAGGTGGTCAATACGAGCAAAGGTCCAGCGGTGGTGAGGACATACTCGATGCGGTCCGCCGGATGATCGGGGTCGATCGGCACGTACGCTCCGCCGGCCTCGACAACGGCATACATCGCTACCAGTAGCTCGATCGAGCGCGGAATCGACAGTCCTACTCGAATCTCGGGGCCCACCCCGAGCGATATCAATCTGCGCGCCAGCCTGTTGACCGCGGCGTCGAATTCGGCGTAGGTCAAGCTTGTGTCACCGAACACCAGTGCCACGGCGTCGGGCGTTCGGTTCACCTGTGTCTTGAAGCGAGCTGACAATGTGTCTGCGGCCGGGCCTACGGCGACGTGCACCGCTTCACCGAGGAACTCACGTGCGTCGGCGACGATGGCCGCGACCAGTGTCTCGAGGCCACCTTCGGCGGATTCGACAGCACCGTGAGCAAGATTGGTGAACACCAGCGGAACGAGTGCCTCGGCGCCGAGCACGCCGCCCATGGCGTCGTCGAGGTTTACCAGTTCCCGGTGCAGGTCCCCGTAGGAGATCGTCGAGTCCCCCGTCGCGAGCGCAGTGCGATCGGCATCACTGTCTGCGACTCGTGCCACGAGTCCTGGTAGATCGTCGATCGCTGTCGAATGCGAGCCGGAGCTACCAGTCACCATCTATTATTCCTCCTGCTCACCACACTCGAAGTCCTGCAACCGAAACCCGAACGACGCGCGAGAACTCCACGGATTCGCTGCTCTCACGCAATGACCGTACCGATCGTCGGTTCGAGTTTCTGCATTCGTCAACCATTGTTCCAGCCTCGCCGTACGAGGCCGACATCCCCCTGAAAAGGTGCCGGCCGGCCGGAAGTCCCGTTTCAGCTCTCGATCACTGATTCGGCTTTCTCGATCATCGACGCGAGCGCGGCCGCATAGCCTTCCGCGCCGAGCGCGGGCAGGATTCCCGGCACCAGCTGGGACAGAGCGACCGTGACGAGCGCCTCGGGTTTGAGCGTGGCACCCATCGCCTTGGACACCGACCCGAGCTTGTCGTCGAGTTCCTCGAATGTAATCTCGCGCCCCTCGTGGCTCAACACGATCGTCGACGGCCCGGCCGCTGCGGCATCCGATATCAGCCCCGGCAGGTCATTGACCGTCCGTGCAGCCCGCTTCGGAGCGAATGCCGCACGCTCCGTTTCGGACAGGATATCGATCGACCGCAAGGTGACCGAGGGATCCTTGGTCACGCTGTCGAGGATTCGAAGGAACCGCTCGGCGAACTTCTCCACCGTCGACCTCGAAAAAATCGAGGTGGCGTAGTTGAAGAGAGCCCGCACGTCGGAAAGAGCGCCCGACTCGTCGAACGTCTCGATGGCCGTCAACTGCAGGTCGAATTTCGCCTGGTCCTCATCAGCAGCCAAAGCCGTCACCTTCAGCCCCGGAAGCGCGAACGAATCGCTCACCGCATTCTGGAAGGTGAGCATCACCTGGAACAACGGTGAGTACGCACTCGAGCGGGTTCGACCACCCTGGGTCCGCCCGAGCGCCTCGACCAGCAGCTCGAAGGGTACGTCGGCATGTCCGAAGGCCGCCAGGTCGCTGTCTCGAGTTCGGGACAGCAATGCGGCGAACGTTATTCCGCCTTCGACACGTGTTCGAAGTACGAGGGTGTTGACGAACATCCCCACGAGATCGTCGAGCGCCGCCTCGCCTCGACCAGCGGTCGGGGTTCCGATTGCGATGTCGTCCGTTCCGCTCAACCTGGCAAGCAAGACCGCGAGGGCACTGTGCACCACCATGAACACAGTCGCGTTGTGCTCTCGGGCCGTCCTTTCCACCCGCTGCGCGATCTCGGTTCCGAAGCTGAACTCGTAGGCCTCGCCGATATTCGACTGCCGCGCTGGTCTCGGATGATCGGTCGGAAGCGGAAGAAGTTCCGGGACCCCGGCCAGTTCGCCCTTCCAGTACTCCAACTGTGAGGACAACGCACTGTCCGGATCGTCCTCGCTACCGAGAACTTCGCGCTGCCACAGACTGAAATCTGCGTACTGCACCGGCAACGGTGCCCACTGTGGGGCATCGCCTGCCGCCCGTGAGGTGTAGGCCAACATCACATCGCGAATCAACGGCCGCATCGAGAAACCGTCAGCGGTGATGTGATGGGCCACCAGCGCGAAGACGTGATCGCGGCTGTCGAGTTGGAACAACGCTGCTCGAACCGGTACCTCGGTGGTCACGTCGAATCCTGCCCGCAGCACCGCCCCCACTCGATCGAACACGTCGGCTTCGGAAACCGCGATCGGAACCAGGTCCGGCAGAGAATCCGCAACCGAACCAACGACCTGTATCGGCCCATGCTCGGTGTCGGGGAACTTCGTGCGCAGGATCTCGTGCCGTTCGACGACGTCGGCCATCGCGGCTGCGAATGCATCGACATCGAGCTCGCCCGAGAGCCTGATTGCCGCCGGAATGTTGTAGGCCGCAGACTCGGTGTCCACCTGGTTGATGGTCCACATCCGCTGCTGCGCGAGCGACAGCGGTACCTCTGCGGGCCGCTGCTGCGCAACGAGCGGAATCCTCGCACCCCCGCCGACGAGTGGTTGGATCCGCGCCGCCAGTGCTGCCACGGAGGACGCTTCGAAGATCGTTCGCACCGGAATCTGAGAATCGAGCGCAACGCCGAGCCGCGAGACCACCTGCGTCGCGATGAGCGAGTTACCGCCCAGCTCGAAGAAGTCGTCGGTGCGGCCGACGCGATCGAGTCCGAGCACCTCGGCGAGGGTGCTGGCAACGACTTCCTCGACCGGATTGGTCGGGGATTGGAACTCCCCGACCGTCAGTTCCGGCTTCGGCAGCGCCTTACGGTCCAGCTTGCCGTTGGTGTTGAGAGGCAAGGAGTCCAACACGACATAGGCCGAGGGCACCATATAAGACGGAAGTGCTGCAGCAAGCTCGGATTTGCTTGCCGCCGTATCGAACTCAGCCGCCGGTCCGCCGGTAGCCACCACGTAGGCCACCAATTGGTCGCCGGTGCGGCCGTCGTTGAACACAGTCACGACGACCTCGCGCACCTCGTCCTGCTCACGCAGAGCAGTTTCGATTTCTCCGAGTTCGATGCGGTAGCCGCGGATCTTGACCTGGAAGTCTGCGCGAGCCATGTACTCCAACTCGCCAGCCGACGTCCACTTGACGATGTCGCCCGTCCGGTACATCCGAGCGCCGCTGACATCCACGAACGGGTTTGCGACGAATCGATCCGACGTAAGATCAGGCCGCCCTTGGTAGCCGCGTGCGAGCTGAGCGCCCGCGAGATACAACTCACCGCTCACCCCGACGGGTACCGGCTGAAGTCTGGTGTCGAGGACCAAGACGTCACTGTTCCACTCGGGGCGTCCGATCGGAACAGTCGTCATGTCAGTGTCGTCGACCTTGTGCGAGGTGATCGACACTGCGGCCTCGGTCGGCCCGTACAGGTTGAACAGCTCCGCAGAATTGTTCTCCCGGAAAGACCGAGCCGTCGCGGCCGGCAGCGCCTCACCGATGGCGAGCACGCGGCGCAGCGATGGCGAGATCGGACCAGCGGCGACCGTGCTGAGCATCGACAACATCGACGGCACCACGTGCAGCGTGGTGACGGCGTTATCGCGTAGCAGGGCCAATAGGTAGTCCGGATCCCGGTGACCATCGGCGGAAGCGATGACGACGCTCGCTCCGACGGTCAAGGCCGACCAGAATTCCCACACCGACAAGTCGAACGTGGCGACGGTCTTCAGCAGGACCGAATCGGACGAATCCATCCCGAATTCGTCGTGTTTCCACAGCAACTGATTGACGATCGCGCCGTGACTGACCGACACGCCCTTCGGCTTGCCCGTCGAGCCGGACGTGAAGATCACGTACGCAGTGTTGGTACTGCGCAGTGGCGCAAGCTGATCGGCAGTGCTGATCGGAGTCGAGTCGGTGCCGGCAGCATCGAGTTCCGCGAGATCCACTACGCCGGCAACCTCGAAGCCATCTCGCGCGGTGGTGATCACGCATACCGGCTGAGCGACGCCAAGGATGTACTGCGTCCGGTCGGCCGGCTGGTCCGGGTCGAGCGGCACATAGGCTCCGCCTGCCTTGACAATGGCGTACATAGCGACGAGCAAGTCCACCGATCGGCGAATTGCCAGTCCCACCATCGACTCCGGGCCGACGCCGCGGCCGATCAGCGAGCGAGCGACTCGATTGACCCGGGCGTCGAACTCTCCAGACGAGATCCGTTCGTCGCCGAACACCAGCGCCGTAGCCTCCCGATCGCGCGCGACCTGCGCGTCGAACAGGTCGACGAGCGTTGCATCAGTATCGGTCTCGTGCTGCGTCTCGTTCCATCCGGAGACGAGCGTGGTGCGCTCGGTTGTCTCCAGAATGGCGATGTCTCCAACCGCTGCGTTCGGCGCGGCGACGACAGCTTCGAGAACCCGCACGAACCGGGCCACGATGGTCTCGACCGTCGAACGATCGAAAAGATCGCTCGCGTACGTGATGAGTGCTTCGAACCCGGCAGGTTCCCCGTCGTCGTCGTAGTGATCCGCGAGGATGAGATGCAGATCGAACTGCGAGTTACCCGAGTCGGCGTCCACCGCCGACACTGTCAGATCTCCGAGTTCCAGCGAGGTCCGAGCGACGTTCTGGAACGAGAAACCGACCTGGAACAGCGGGTGCCGAGCGGTCGAGCGGGTTGGGTTCAGCACCTCGACGAGACGCTCGAACGGCACATCGGCGTGTCCGAATGCCTGCAGATCCGTCTCTCGCGCAGCGGCGAGAAGATCGACGAAACTGCGCTCGACGGCCACGTCGAGTCTAAATACCAACGTGTTGACGAACATTCCGACGAGGTTGTCCAGCACTGCTTCACCGCGGCCGGCGATCGGGGTACCGATGGCGATGTCGGTCATGCCCGACAACCGCGACAACAACACCGCGAACGCAGCGTGCACTGCCATGAACAACGTCGCGTTGTTGGCCCGTGCAAGATTCTGCACAGCCGCGTGAGTCTGCGCCGACACCGCGAACTCGACCCGATCGCCGCGGAAGCTCTGATCTGCAGGCCGCGGCTTGTCGGTGGGAAGCGTCAGCTGATCCGGCAGATCTGCCAGCGCCGTTTTCCAGTAGTCGAGTTGTTGCGCTCCGACGGATTCGGGATCGTCTTCACGGCCCAGCACCTCACGTTGCCACAGCGCGTAGTCCGCGTACTGCACCTCCAGCGGGGCCCAGTCCGGTGACTGGCCGCGCGTGCGTGCTTCATAGGCGGTCATCAGATCCGTCGTCATCGGCACCATCGAGGAGCCGTCCGCCGAGATGTGGTGCACGACCATCGCCACGACATACTCGTCGCGCGCGACTCGGAACAGTGAGACGCGGACCGGTACCTCGGTGGTGACATCGAAATGTGTGGCGACGAATGCCACCACCTTCGCGGTCACCGATTCGGCATCGGCTTCTTCGACAGCCAGCGCGATCCCTGCACGCTCAGGTGTCAAGACCTGCTGCCTCGGTCCCGAATCACTGTCCGGGTAGATGGTCCGCAGGGTCTCGTGGCGCGCCACGAGGTCACCGATTGCTGCCGCGAAGGCTGACTCGTCCAACCGTCCGGTCAAACGCAGTGCCATCGGGATGTTGTAGGCCGTCGACGCGCTGTCGAAGCGGTTGAGGAACCACATGCGTTGCTGCGCAAGCGAAAGCGGAACATGCGCGGGCCGCTCACGTGCAACGAGTGCTGTTCGGCCACCGGCACCGACCGAGGACTCGACCCGTGCGGCGAGGTCACCCACCGACGAAGCCTCGAAGAGCAGCCGTACCGGTACCCGGGCGTCCAAAGCACTGCCCAGACGAGAAACCACCTGAGTGGCAATGAGCGAGTTACCACCGAGAGCAAAGAAATCGTCGTCCACGCCGACCCTGGCGATACCGAGAACTTCGGCGAACACCCCGGCCACGATCTCCTCGAGTGGCGTCGACGGTGCCCGGAATTCGACTGCGGCCGCAGCCGGTTCGGGCAGTGCTGCGCGGTCGAGTTTTCCATTGACCGTCAACGGAATCGTCTCCACCGCTACGAACGCCGACGGCACCATGTACTCCGGAACCACGTCGGCCACGCCAGCACGCACTGCTTCGGCGTCGGCGCCGCCGACGATGTAGGCGACGAGTCGGACTGCACCGGGGGTGTCCTCGCGCACAATCACTGCAGCTGCACTGACACCGGGCTGAGCCGAGACCGCAGCCTCGACCTCGCCGAGCTCGATGCGGAAACCGCGAACCTTGACCTGGTCGTCTGCGCGCCCGAGGTACACGAGCTCGCCCGCACCAGGGTCAGGCGTGGAGCCTGCGGAATGCCCAGTCGACATGCTCTGCGTCCACCGCGCGACGTCGCCGGTGCGGTAGAGCCTGCCGGTCCCGAATGGGTTGGCCACGAAGCGAACTGCAGAGAGATCCACACGTCCGAGGTAACCGCGTGCCAGCTGTCCGCCCGAGACGTAGAGCTCACCCGCGACGCCGACCGGCACGGGCTGAAGCCGCGTGTCCAGGACGTAGACGCCCAGGCCCGAGATCGGCGCGCCGATCACCGATGCGGAACCGATCGACTCGGCCGACAACGGACGGAAAGATACGTGCACCGTGGTCTCGGTGATGCCGTACATGTTGACCAGCAGCGGACCTGATCCATTCGAGCCGTCGCCGTGCCTGGCGAACCAACCCGACAAGCGGCGCGGCTCCAGCGCCTCACCGCCGAAGATCACGTAACGCAACGCCAGTGCGCCTGCATCGGCCGGACCGACGCGATCGAGCTCGGCCAACTGGTAGAAGGCGGACGGAGTCTGATTCAACACCGTCACGCCCTCGGTCACCAGCAGTTCGCGGAACGCTTCCGGCGACCTCGACGTGAAGTAGTCGACCATCACCAGGGTCCCGCCGTAGAGCAGCGGTCCCCACAATTCCCACACCGAGAAGTCGAATGCGTACGAGTGGAACATCGTCCACACGTCGCCGTTGTCGAACCCGAACGAGGCATCGGTGTTGTCCATCAACCGGAGCACGGTGTGATGCGGAATCAGCACACCCTTGGGCCTACCGGTCGAGCCGGACGTGTAGATCACATAGGCGAGATTGTCTGCAAGCAACGGCGCGCATCTATCGGCGTCGGTCAGCGGTGCCGAACTCCAGGCGTCCGAATCGCTCGCTGCCACGTCGAGAACTACGATGTCGGCAGCGCGCACACCCGCCATCGACTCCCCGGCCAACACCTCCGGCGTGGTCACAACGGCGACCGGGCTGGCGTCGGCAATCATGAACTCGATGCGCTCGGTCGGGTACGACGGATCGACGGGTAGATAGCCGGCGCCCGATTTGACGACCGCCAGCAGTGCGACGACCAGCTCGACCGATCTCGGCAATGCCACGGCAACCAGCGAGTCGGGACGAGAGCCCGCAGCGATCAGTGCCCGCGCAAGACGATTGGCGCGCAGATCCAGCTCGGCGTACGTCACCGAAGTGCCACCGAATCGAACCGCGACAGAATCCGGATGGGCGATCACTGCGGAATCGAAACGATCGACCAGCGTTGCTGCCGGATCGGATGTCACATCCGGTCCGGAGGAATTCCACTGCTCCAGAACACGATCACGAGTATCGGCATCGATGATCTCGATGTCGCCGACAGCTACCGAAGAATCAGCGACCGCACCAGCGAGAATCGCAAGCAGCTGCTCACCGAATGTCTGAACCGTGTTCACTTCCAACAGATCGGTGGCGTAGCTGACGTAGCAGGTCAGGCCAGCAGCATTCGGGTTCTCTTCGAATGTGAACTGGAGATCGAATTTCGCGATCTCCGAATCGAACTCCACTGCCTCGGCGGACAGACCTGGCAGTTTCAGAGCCCCTCGTCCGAGGTTCTGGAATGCCAGCACCACCTGTGCCAGTGGATGACGAGCCTGTGAGCGCTGCGGATCGAGCACCTCGACGAGCCGCTCGAACGGGACGTCGGCGTGTCCGAATGCCGACAGGTCCACCTCACGCGCATGCTCCAGCACGTCCTCGAAGCTCGACGAAGGTGTCACCTGGGTACGCAGCACCAGCGTGTTGACGAACATGCCGATCAGGTCGTCGAGCTCGGCCTCACCGCGGCCTGCGATGGGGGTACCGATCGCAATGTCTTCCGAGGCGGACAGACGTGCCATCAGCACCGCGAGTGCGGTGTGTACGACCATGAACAGCGTCGAATTCTTTTTCCGGGCAAGAGCTTCCAGCTCGGCATGTAGCTCTGGCGAGACAGTGAATTCGGTGGTGCGGCCTCGGTTCGTGGCCACCGCGGGGCGAACATGATCGAACGGCAACTCGATCTGGTCAGCCAATCCCGATAGCTGGCGCTTCCAGTACTCCACCTGTTGCGTGGCCAGGGATGTCGGGTCGTCTTCGGTGCCGAGCACAGTTCGCTGCCACACCGTGTAGTCGGCGTACTGCACTGCGAGCGGGGCCCACGCCGGAGCATCGCCGGCAGCGCGAGCCGCATAAGCGGTCATCACATCTCGCGTCAACGGCAGCATCGAGAATCCGTCCGAGGCGATGTGGTGGACGACGAAGACCATGATGTGGTCCTGCTCGCTCAATTTGAGCAAACGAACCCGTACCGGGACCTCGGTCGCAACATCGAATCCGACCGAGACGATGGACATAATCTCCGCCAGCACGTCGGACTCCGTCACCGCAGACGGCTCGAGATTCACAACGACATCGGCGGCCGGCAGCACAACCTGGTGGCCGATACCGTCGGTCTCCGGGTACACGGTGCGCATCGTCTCGTGTCGCACACTCACGTCGTCGATTGCACGTGCGAGCGCGTCGACATCGAGCGCCCCGGTGAGACGGATGGCAACGGGAATGTTGTTGACGGCAGAACCGGTGTCGAACCGGTTGAGAAACCACATCCGCTGCTGCGCAAGAGAGAGCGGAACGTGCTCGGGACGCAGGCCGGCGACCAGAGCCGCCCGGGCGCCGCCGCCGACGTGATCCTCGACCCGGCGAGCCAATGCCGCCACCGTCGAGGCGTCGAACAGCGCTCGCACAGGCACCCGTGCGTCCAGCGCGGAACTCAGCCGCGCGGCAACCTGGGTAGCGACGAGAGAGTTGCCGCCGAGGACGAAGAAGTCGTCATCTAGACCGACTCGATCTACCCCGAGAACGTCGGAGAAGACATCGGCCACGATCTGTTCGATCGGAGTGCCCGGGGCTCGGAACTCCGCCGTCTCGAATTCAGGCTCCGGCAACGCCTTTCGATCCAGCTTGCCGGACGACGTCAGTGGCAGAGAATCGAGCACGACGATGGCGGACGGCACCATGTACGACGGCAACCGCGTGGACACCGTCTCTATTGCCGACTCTGCAGTAGCCGCCCCAGTGTTGACCGACTCTGCGAGCCCTGCCCCAGAGAGCACGATCCACGCGACCAAGCGATCGCCGCGTACCGCAACCACGGCGTGCCCGACGGCATCGTCGGCGGCGAGAGCTGTCTCGATCTCGCCCAGTTCGATCCGCTGACCGCGCAGCTTGACCTGGAAATCGGAACGGCCGACGTAGTCGAGCTCACCGGATTCAGTCCAGCGAACCACGTCTCCGGTTCGATACAGCCGTCCGTCGCCGAACGGGTTTGCCACGAACCGCTCCGCCGTGAGGTCGGGGCGGGAGGAGTAACCGCGTGCCAGCTGCACGCCCGCGAGATAGAGCTCGCCCTCGGCACCCACCGGGGTGGGGCGAAGTGCGTTGTCCATGACGTAGACCTGGGTGTTGTACACCGGGCGGCCGATCGGTACGCCGGAGACATCCTGGGCGACGAACTCGTGATAGGTGACGTCGACCGCGGCCTCGGTGGGGCCGTAGAGGTTGACCAGTCGTACCGACGGCAACACCTCGATGAGGCTCGACGCAGTGGCTACTGGCAAGGCTTCGCCGGAAGCGAATACCCAGCGCAGGCTCGACGCCGACGCAGCAGTGGGCTCGGTGGTGAACACGGCGAGCATCGACGGCACGAAGTGCGCTATCGAGACAGACTCGGCTGCAATCAGTTCGGCGAGGTAGGCGGGATCGCGGTGGCCATCGGGCCGGGCGATGACCATTGCGCCGCCGACCTGCAACGGCCAGAACAGCTCCCACACCGAGACGTCGAATGTCACCGGCGTCTTTTGAATTACGATGTCGGCCTCGGTCAGCGGATATTCGGACTGCATCCATTCGAGCCGGTTGACGATCGCGCGGTGACTGATCGCCACGCCCTTGGGCCGTCCAGTCGATCCGGAGGTGAACAGCACGTACGCGGTGTTGGCCGGGGACGGACTAGCCAACCGGTCCGTTTCGGAGAGGACGTCACCGGAGAACTCGTCGAGGGCGAGTTGCTCGATCAGTACGACGCGAGCAACGCTTCCGGCGAGAAGTTCATCGCGGGCGGTTGTCAGCACCAGGGCAGCTGCCGAAGTGTCGAGGATGTACTCGATCCGCTCGGCCGGCTGTTCCGGATCGAGCGGCACGTAGGCCCCGCCTGCTTCGACGATTGCGTAGATGGCCACCAAGAGGTCGAGCGACCGTCTCATTCCTACAGCGACTGCAGATTCGGGGCCGACGCCTTCGCTCACGAGGTACCGGGCAAGCCGGTTCACCCGCGTCGCGAACTCCCGGTAAGTCAAGGACTCGCCCTGGAAGGTCAGCGCCGTCGCGTCGGGAGTGCGCTCGACCTGTGCCTCGAAGTCGTCGAGAAGCATGCGATCGATCACTGAGTGGTCCGTAGCGTTCCACTCGTTCACCACGAGTTCACGCTCGGCCTCGCCGAGCAGATCCACCTCGCCCACAGCGCGGCTCGGATCCTCTGCGAAGGCGGCCAGGATTCGACCGACACGTTCCAGCATCGCCGATACCTGACCACGACCGAACAGGTCTTCGAAGTACTTCAGCGTCAATCGAATTCGGTCGTTCGACACGATCAGCAAGGTGAGTGGGTAGTGCGTGCTGTCGTTGGACTCGATACCGGTGACAGCCATGCCGTCGATATCGGACGCCTGCTCGGTAAGAGCGGCCTCGTCGACCGGGTAGGACTCGAACACCGTCAAGGTATCGAACAGATTCCCGACGCCTGCTGCGCGCTGTACCTCGGTCAGGCCGAGGTAGTGGTGGTCGAGCAGATCCGCCTGCTCGCCCTGCAACCGAACAACCGCAGATTCCAAAGATTCCGCAGCGTTCATCCGCACGCGCACCGGAAGAGTGTTGATGAACAAGCCGACCATCGACTCGACGCCCGGCAGAGAAGCGGGCCTACCTGAGACCGTGGCGCCGAAGACGACGTCGTCGCGTCCCGTAGAGGCTCCGAGCAGCATTCCCCAGGCAGCCTGGACAAACGTGTTGACCGTGACGCCGAGCCGGGCACCCAACGCCGACAACGACGACGACAATTCGGTAGACAATTCGAACTCCACAGCCCCCGACCTGGCCGTGATCTCGCGGCCGACAGCGGCGGGAGCCAACAGCGTCGGCTCGGGCGCATCCGCGAGTGCGTGCGCCCACGCCTGCGCGGATTCAGCATGATTCTGTCGTTCGATCCACGACAAGAATGTTCGATACGACGGCACCCGGGGCATCGACGCCCCGTCCCCGTGCGCGGCGTACAGCACGAGCAGATCCTTCATCAACAACGGCATGGACCACCCGTCGACGAGGATGTGGTGGTTGGCGAAGAGCAGCTTGTACTCGCTCTGCGAGAGCTTCACCAGAGTGAATCGGACGAGCGGAGCCGTAGCAGTATCGAACTGCACCGCCTGCTCATCGGCGCGCAAGCGTTCGTAAGCGGGCGCACGTTCGCTCACCGGAAGTTCGGACAGATCGTGCTCGCTCCACGGCACCTCGACACCGTCGACCACTACCTGAACCGAAGTTCCGTCGGCAGTGGAAACGAACGCCGTGCGAAGATTGTCGTATCGGTCGAGAAGTGCCTGAGCCGCCCCTCGCAGGCGCACTGGATCGACCGTCCCGTCGAGGGTCAGCACCATCTGCATGGTGTAGACGTCGAGAGCTGTCTCGGCCAGCATCGCGTGGAAAAGAAGTCCGGATTGCAGCGGAGCGAGCGACCAGATGTCGCTCATCCCGGGGTACCGCATCTCGGCTGTGTCGATGTCGTGCTGGGTGAGATTTGCCAGCGGAATGTCCGACGGAGTGAGACCTCCGGCAGATCCGTCCGCTACGTGAGCAGCAAGTGCTTCGAGTGAACTCGTCCACAGATCGGCCAGTTCCTGAACGTCCGCCGGCGCGATTGCACCGACCGGGAAGGCAAACGTTGCCATCAGTTCGGCCGAGTCACCGGTTCCTCGAACGATCGCATTGATATCGACCGTCTTGTTGGCAGGCATGTCGGCATCGCCGACGACAGTGAGGTCGTCGAAATCCGAAGCGGGAAGCCAACCGTCGATGCCGCCGGGGATCTCACCGGTGGCCACTCGTCCCAGATAGTTGAAACTGATCTGGCCCGAAGGCAGTGCTTCGAGTTCAGCGGCAGTGTTGCGGTTCATCAGCCGCAGCAGGCCGTAGCCCATTCCCTTGTCGGGAACGGCAAGCAACTGTTCCTTGATCGCCTTGACCGCGCGAGCCATCTCGCGTCCGCTGGCCAGCGCTTCACCGGCATCGATTCCGGTCAGATCCAGACGCACGGGGTACAGGCTGGTGAACCAGCCAACTGTTCGAGAGAGATCGGCGCCGGGCACAAGTTCTTCTTCACGGCCATGCCCTTCCAGCTGCACCAGAGTCGATGGTTCATCGATTCCGCGAATGGCACGCCACCGCGTCACGGCGACGGCGAGCGCGGTCAGAAGTCCGTCGTTCACGCCGCCGCGGAAGGCGTCGGGAACTGCAGTGAGGATGCTTCGGGTGATCTCCGCTGGCAACACCACCGAGAGACGCTCCGTTGTCGACTGGACGTCGACTTCCCGGTCGAATGGACGCTCGCCCAGTACCGGATCGGATGTACCCGAAATGCCTTGCCACAGCTCTAGTTCGGCGAGACGTGCCGGAGTGTGCGATTCGGCCAGCAGTGCATGCGCCCAACGGCGTTCGGAGGTTCCGACCTCTGGCAGCACCGGAGTGTTGCCGAGGGCAACCTGCGCCCACGCCGACACGAAATCTGGCACAAGGATGCGCCAGGAGACACCGTCGACCACCAGGTGGTGAGCAATGACGACGAGACGCCCGGACTGCTCGGCTCCGAGATCGACCCAGACGAAGCGCACCATCCGACCCGCTCGCGGATCGAGTCGGTTCATCGACTCGTCGACGGCCACGGACGCCGCCGCGAGGACAGCGGCCGGATCGAGATCGCTATCGAGTTCGATCCGGTCGATGGTGCTGTCGATATCGATGGATGCCGGCTCGGCAACCTCGAGACCCCACCCCTGCTCATCGTGAACGAGGGTTGCGCGCAGGCCATCGTGCTGATCGACAACTGCGGAGACGACCGCGACGATCCCTGTCCGATCGATTCCGACGGGAAGTTCGAGGGTCACCGTCTGGACGAATCTGTCGAACGATCCACCCCGCTCCACCATCGATTGAGCGAACGGCATGAGAGGCATGCGCCCGATCCCGCCGCCGTCGAGCTCCTCGAGGACAGCCTTCTCGACAAGCTCGTCCTCCGCGGTAGACACCGTCGCCAGATTCGCGACGGTCTTCTGCTCGAACACGTCTCGCGGGCTGATCACCACACCCCTGGCGCGGGCACGTGCAACGAGTTGGATGGAGACGATGCTGTCCCCGCCGAGGGCAAAGAACGAATCGTCCACGCCGACAGCATCCAGTCCGAGGACCTCGGCGAAGACATCGCTGAGGACCCGTTCGACATCGGTCTCCGCATTACGGAACTCGGCATCGCTCTCGAACACCGGCTCCGGCAAAGCTTTACGGTCGAGTTTGCCCGACGGCCCCAGTGGCAGTTCATCGAGTACGAGAACCATGGCAGGCACCATGTACTCCGGTACTGCCGTCGCCGCGATCCGCAGCAGCGAGTCGATATCGACGACCGCACCAGCAGCAGGGACCACGTAGGCGACCAGCTGATCCTGACGCACCAGCACTACCGCAGCGGCGACGGTCTCGTCGGCCGTCAGAGCCGACTCGATCTCACCCAACTCGATTCGAAGGCCACGCAGCTTGACCTGAAAATCGGAGCGCCCGATGTATTCGAGTTCGCCCGCGGCGGACCAGCGAGCCAGGTCACCGGTTCGATACAGACGTCCGCCTACTCGTGCGCCACCACCGGTCTGGAAGGGATCTGCCACGAACCGCTCGGCCGACAGATCGGGACGACCGTGGTAGCCGCGAGCCAGCTGAACGCCGGCCAGGTACAGCTCACCGGTCATGCCCAGCGGCACCGGGCGAAGTCGCCCGTCGAGCACATATACCCGAGTGTTGTACACGGGGCGCCCGATCGGGACGCGAGCCGTATCGGTGTCCGAGAACTCGTGATAGGTGACGTCCACTGCCGCTTCGGTCGGCCCATACAGGTTGACCAAGCGCGCCGACGGCAGAGCAGCAGTCAAGGCACGAGCAGTCGACACCGCCAGTGCCTCTCCCGAGGCGAAGATCCAGCGCAGCGTGTCGGCGCGCGGAGCAGTCGGTTCCGCCGCGAACACTGCCAGCATCGACGGCACGAAGTGCGCCACCGACACCTGCTCGGCTCGCATCAGTTCGGTCAGGTACACCGGGTCGCGGTGACCGTCGGGCTTTGCCACGACCAATCGTGCGCCGATCTGCAACGGCCAGAACAACTCCCACACCGATACGTCGAACGTGACCGGCGTTTTCTGCACCACGACGTCGTCGGGGCGCAGGCCGTACTGATCCTGCATCCAGACGAGCCGGTTGACGATCGCCTCATGGCTGATCGTCACGCCCTTGGGTCGACCGGTGGAGCCAGAGGTGAACAGCACGTATGCGGTATCCGAGGGACGGAGTGGCCCGACCCGATCACCATCGTTCACCGGTGCGCCGGACGTACCGTCCCAGTCCATCTCATCGAGCAGCACAACCGAAATGTCGTCAGCGGTGAACCCGTCGCGCGAGGTCGACAGCACCAGCGGGGCAGCCGACGTCTCGAGTATGTAGTCGATCCGGTCGGCAGGCTGATCCGGATCGACCGGCACGTAACCGGCACCCGCCTTGATCACGCCGTACACCCCGACCATCATCTCCACCGAGCGCCGCATGGCAATCGCAACAAGCGATTCCGGCCCGACATCGCGCGAGATGAGGTATCGCGCCACACGATTGGCACGACTGTCGAAATCGGCGTAGCTCAACGATTCACCCTCGAAGGACAGGGCAATCGCATCCGGAGTCGCGCGAACCCGATCTTCGAACATCGAGACCAGCGTCGCCGACAAGTCGATCGGATGAGCTGTGTCGTTCGCTTCGGCCAGGAGGGACCGTTCCACGGGATCGCTGAGGTCGATGTCGCCGATCGGCAACGATCGATCACCCGCCATCGCGTCGAAGATCCGACCCAACCTGGTTATCATCGAGGCAACTTCGGCGGCGTCGAAGAGGTCGCTGGAGTACTTGAGCTTCAAGTGAACGGTGGTATCCACCGCGATGAGTAGCGTCAACGGATAGTGCGTTGCATCTTCGAGTTCGACGTCGGAGACGGACATATCGTCGATGTTCTTCGCTTGCTCGGTCAGACCTGCTTCGTCCATGGGGTAGGACTCGAAGACCGTCAAAGTGTCGAACAGGGCGCCCAGGTTCGCCGCACGCTGAATCTCGTTGAGCCCCAGATAGTGATGTTCCAACAAGTCCGCTTGCTCGCCCTGAAGGCGGACCAGCACCGACTCGATCGACTCGTGGCCGTCGAACCGAACGCGGACCGGAAGCGTGTTGATGAACAATCCGACCATCGACTCCACGCCGGCCAGGCCGGCCGGTCGGCCGGAGACGGTCGCACCGAAGATCACGTCTTCGCTGCCCACCGTCCGACCGAGCAGAAGTCCCCAGGCTGCCTGCACCATCGTGTTCAAAGTGACCCCGAGCCGTGCACCCGCAGACTGCAGCGACGACGACAGTGAGGCGTCGAGATCGAGTGTGTGCTCGCCGACCTCGCCCGACAAGGCGCGATTCTGGTCCGCGGAGGACAGCAGCGTCGGTTCATCGACGCCGGCCAGGGCCTCGGTCCACTTCTGTAGCGAGGCAGCGCGATCTTGCTCGGAGATCCAGGACAGGAACGACCGGTACGAACGCACCCGAGGAAGCGCGGTGGCATTTCCGCGAAGTGCGTAGAGCGCCAACAGGTCTCGCATCAGCAGCGGCGTCGACCAGCCGTCGAGCAGCAAGTGGTGACTCGAGACCAGGAAGCGATAGTCGCTTTCCGACATCTTCACCAGCAAGAAGCGCATCAACGGAGCAGATGCGAGGTCGAAATGCTCGGCCTTGTCCCGGACGCGCAACTCTTCGAACGCCGCGACCCGGTCTTCCGGGGATCGATCACTGAGATCGATGTCTCGCCAGGGAACCTCGACGTTGTCGAGGACCAGGGCTACGGAGGTGCCGTCCGCATTGTGAACGAACGCAGTCCGAAGACTCTCGTACCGGCTGAGCAATGCCGCTGCGGCGCCGTGTAGTCGATCGCGGTCCACTGTTCCGGTCAGGTTCAGCAGCACCCGCATCGTGTACACATCCACCGAGGACTGTGCGATCAGCGCGTGAAAGAGCAGCCCCGACTGGAGCGGAGCAAGCGACCACACGTCGGCAACGCCGGGATGCGCGCTCTCCCACACGTCGATGTCGCGCTGCGATACCGCCACCAGTGGCACGTCAGATGGGGTGAGCCCGCCTGCGTGCTCGCTCGCCACGTGCTCCGCCAACGCGGAGAGGGCATCGGTCCAGGATGCAGACAATTCCGAGACATCGCCGTGGGAAAGAATGCCGCGCGGGAACGTGAAACTCGCGGTCAAGCGCGGGCCGTTGGTGGTGTCTACGACGGCGCAGTTGATGTCCACCGTGGCATTGGCAGGCATATCCCGGTCGCCGGGCGCACTCACATCGGCCAGCACTCGCGACGGCAGCCACGCGCCGCCCGTGAGTTCCTCCGAAATACCTTCCGTGGATACGCGTCCGAGGTAGTTGAAGCTCACCTGTGGCGAATTCGACGACGCTTCGAGGAGCTTCGCTGTCTCGCCGTTGAGGTAACGGAGCAATCCGTAGCCCATGCCCTTGTCGGGAACAGCCAGGAGTTGCTCCTTGACCGCTTTCACTGCAGACCCCCTTGCCGGACCTGCGGCGAATGCCTCCCGCAGATCGATGCCGCGGAGGTCGAAGCGAATGGGGAAAGCGCTGGTGAACCATCCGACCGTGCGAGAAAGGTCGGCGCCGGGCACGATATCTTCTTCGCGGCCGTGGCCTTCGAGCTTGACGAGAGCCTCGGTTGACTCGACTCCTCGCCGCGCACGCCAGGCAGTCACCGCGAGTGCAAGTGCTGCGAGCAATCCGTCGTTGACGCCACCATTGAACTTGCTGGGCACACTGGTGAGTACGGCTTCGGTGATGGATTCGGATAGTTCGAGGTCGACGCGTTCGGTCGTCGAGAGCGTATCGATCGCCGGGTCGAACGGCCTCGACCCGAGCTGCGGATCGGTTCCGGCGAGAACCTCCGTCCACCAGGTCACTTCGGCTTCGCGCGCGCTGTCGTGCGCCGCATCGACGAG
>JBBSSG010000043.1:0-24075 GCA_038242295.1 Mycobacteriales bacterium
GCCTGCAGCCTCGATACCGATCGGGTACGGGTAAGCAATCTCGCTGGGCAAGAAATACGTGTCGTGTATCCCCACACCAACAGCTCGAACACGAACGAGTACCTCATCGGCGTCGATCTGCGGGACCGGTACCGCCGCGAGCTCGATTGTCTCGGCGTCGGCGCTACTTTTGACGAGTGCTCTCACGATGTACCTGTTCTCTGTCCGGATGACGAGCTTTTACTGTCAATTTTGGACTTCGGCGATGATTGTGATCATAGGCGTGCAGTCTGGAGGGACACCCCCCGCGAAAGGACCCCTCATGGCAAACGATCATCAACCCGGATCCGAAGCGGAAGAGCAAGCACACAAGGACGCCGCCGAGATCGACAACAAGTATGAGCCAGGCGCGAGGCCAACGGTCGTCCTCCCGGGCACGGACGGGATGGTCTCGGGTACCGCATTTGCAGACATGGTCGACGAGAATGGTGATTTGAAGGAGAACTCGTCACCAGATGACTGAGGAGGATGCGGTCGAAGAACACAGTCCGATTGTCGAGCGAATCGACACTGACGACGTCTGTGGATATCTGCACTTCACTACAGGCAAGTCAGTTGGATCACTGGCTTTGACCCACGGTGCGGGCGGAAACTGTCGTTCGCCGTTGATCGCAAACGTGGCGCAGCACTGGGCTGCGCATGGCGTCACCGTACTTGCCTTCGACCTTGCATTTCGCCGCGCTAAACCGTCCGGTCCCCCGCACCCGTCCAAGGCGTCGGGTGACCGCGAGAGCATTGTTGCGGCGGTTCGACTTCTCGGCGACCGTGCCACGGGACCATTACTGATGGGGGGGCATTCGTACGGAGGGCGTCAGGCATCGATGATTGCCGCTGAGCAGCCCGACCTGGCCTCTGGACTCGTATTGTTCTCGTACCCTCTACATCCGCCCAAGAAGCCCGAGAAGTCCCGCACTGCACATTTTCCAGAGCTCCGGATACCCACTCTGTTCGTATCCGGGACCAAGGATCCGTTCGGAACACCCCGCGAATTATCGAACGCAATCGCGATGGTGCCGTCGAAAACGGCGTGCATCGAGATTCTCGGCGCCGGGCACGATCTTTCCGCAGCGAAGCATGGAACGGCTCGGGCAGCACTCGATGAGGCACTCGCATTCTTCGATCTCGGGTTGTGACTGCACTGTGTCGACACCACCGGTGAGGACACCGAATGTTCTACTTGTGCCATGCCCACCTGGGGATGGTTCATCGTTGCGCTGGTACTCATCGATGCCGGCGTACTAGCCGCTTGGTTCTACGCTCGAAAGCGTCCTCATAAAAAAGTCACTGCCACAACGGAACCCAAGTTTGTCGGGCTCGATCACGCAGCACGCGGTGAGATCTACCGACTGATCGGTGACAAGAAACAAATCAACGCCATCAAGCTGTTACGCGAACGCACTGGCGCTGGATTGAAAGAAGCCAAGGCGATCGTCGAGTCTGTAGAACGCGGCAATTCCCTGCCGACCCCTACTCACTTCGCCGAGATGAATGGAATCGACACCAATGCCTGGGACGACATCATTCCCATGCTTCGCTCGCTCAAGTCCGAGGGCCGCACGATCGCGGCCATCAGACTGCTACAGGCCCACTCAGGATTGACGTTGCACGACGCCAAAGACGCGGTGGATCGACTGTGAGCCTCACTGTTGGGCCGGCTCGAGTCCGGGAAGCCGAGCAGATTGCCGACGTCGCTGCCGTCACATTCCCGTTGGCGTGCCCTCCCGGATCAACGCAAGAATCGATCGAGGCATTCATCGAAGAGGTGCTCTCGGCCGAGCGGTTCCACGAGTACCTCGCCGACCCTTCACGGACCGTTCTTGCGGCCCGCAAAGAAGACTCGATAGTCGGATACACCATGCTGATCCACGGGGCTCCCGCCGATCCCAATGTCGGTCAAGTCCTGTCGCATGTCCCGACCATTGAAGTATCCAAGATGTACGTCATGCCCACCCATCACGGCGGGGACGTTTCGGAAGCGCTGATAAGCGGGGCCGTGACCACAGCGTCGGAGATGGGCTGCTCAGGATTGTGGCTCGGGGTAAACCAGGAAAACACGCGAGCGAGGCGGTTCTATACCAAGCATGGGTTCGTCATCGTCGGAACCAAGACGTTCACAGTTGGAGATGAAGTCCATGACGATTTCGTCATGGAACGCGCACTCGATATCAGCTGACTGCGGCGAAACGCGAGAGCGCTAGCAGGCGCGAGGTCGCACGCAAGTATTTCTTACGGTAGCCACCGGCGAGCATCTCCTCGGTGAAAATTTCGTCCAGTTTTGCCCCCGAGGATGTCACCGGAATGCCTGCGTCGTACAACCGGTCGGCGAGGACGACGAGTCGGAGCGCAATGGCCTGGTCCGCTGCAGGATGCACGTTCTCCAAGAACACCGCACTGACCCCATCGAGTAACTTCCCGTACCGCGAAGGGTGCAGCGTACTCAGGTGTGCGAGCAAATCATCGAAGTTGTCGAGTGTAGCGCCCTCAATCTGCTCGGCCCGCTCGACGAGTTCGGCCTCGGATGTGGGATCTGGAGCCGGAGGCAGGTCGCGGTGGCGGTAGTCGGGCCCATCGACGCGAATCGCATCGAAAATGGAGCCGAGCTTCTTGATCTCACGAAGGAAGTCGGCGGCCGCGAAGCGACCTTCACCCAACTGTCCAGGCAGTGTGTTGGACGTTGCGACTATCGAAACACCGCGCTCCGACAACTCCGACAGCAGACGGGAGACAAGCATCGTGTCGCCTGGATCATCCAACTCGAACTCATCGATGCACAGCACACTGTGGCTGGAGAGCTCCTCGACGGCTTTGTTGAAGCCGAGGGCACCGACAACATGAGTCAGCTCGACGAATGTGCCGAACGCCTTGGGCTCGGGAACACTGTGGAAGATAGACGCGAGGAGGTGGGTCTTGCCGACACCGAATCCGCCGTCGAGGTACAGGCCGGCACCGACGGCCGGGGCCTTCTTTCCGAACAGACCTCGCTTGCCGCCTTTGCCGCGAATTTTGGTGACCTTCTGCGAAAATATCTCGGCCTTCTCCACAGCCTCTGCCTGAGTGGGCTCACTCGGATCGGGAATGTACGAGCCAAAACTGACGTCGTCGAACATAGTCGGAGGAACCATCTGCGCGATCAGTTGATCGGATGGAACGACGGGATTTCGATCGACAAGACGTGCGGCCATCAGGCGAGCGTAGCGACGTGTTCTCATCTAGTTTATGCAGCTATTGGATATTGCGACGTACTTCACATCGGAGAGCGATGTGTCACGGGTCGGCATCGGGCCTCTCGACGGCGCGGATCTGTCCCGTCTGTATGCATATCCGCCGCGCCCGAGACGTCCGTGGATTCGCGCAAACTTCGTCTCCAGTATCGACGGTGCAGTCAGCGCCGACGGGGTTTCCGCAGGTTTGGGCACCCCGGCCGACAAAGCTGTGTTCACCGTGTTGCGCTCTCTGACCGACGCGGTACTGGTCGGTGCAGGCACCGTCCGGGCCGAAAACTACGGCGGCGTCGTCCTCGACGAAGAGAGCAGGCAAAGACGCGCAGCGATGGGTCAGGCTGAAGTACCGCCGATCGTCGTGATTACTGCCTCGGGCCACCTCGACCCGAAGGCGCGCATCTTCACCGACACCGAGGTGCCGGCTTTCGTAATCACGACAACCTCTGCATCGGCGGAAGCGCGTGGGCGGCTGCGGGACGCGGGAGCACAGGTGATCGAGGTGGAAGGTGACAGTGTCACCACCTCGGCGATCTTGGAAACACTGGATGAACTTGAATTGCACCGTGTGCTCTGTGAGGGCGGGCCGGGCCTGTTCGGGCAGCTGTTGAGCGAGGACGCCATCGACGATCTGTGTCTGACGACCTCGCCGATGTTGGTCGGAGGCGACGCGGGACGCATAGCCCGTACGCATACCTCCATCAGGCGCGCGATGACTCGCGCACATGTACTGGCTGACGACGACGGCACACTGCTGACGAGGTGGGTCAAGCTCCGTTCCGAGGGGGACCGGGATATGAACCCGACGAAAACTAGATAGCCTCGCACCGTGACGCAGAATCGATCGTTGCTCGCAGTCGCAGTAAGCACGCTGTTGTTCGCCGCCGCGTGCGGAGCTGGCCCATCCGGGCGACCCGACGTAGCCTTGGAGCAGAACTCGCCAGGCCAGCCCGCCGATACCGACGTTGCTGATCCGGGACCGAAGATTCCCGATTTAGCTGTCCCAGCCACTGATCTGAATTGGCGCGACTGCACGCAGGACACGTTGAACAGGTATGGATTCACCTCACGCACACCAGGACTCATTCTCGAATGTGCCGACTTCGAGGCGCCTGTGGACGCATCCGGACAAATGTCCGGATCGTTCTCCGTGGGTACGCTCCGCGCGAGAACCGACAGCACTCCCGCCGATGCAGCTCCTATGGTTCTGACCTCGGGTTCGAACAGAGCATCGATCGAGACTCTCGCTGATATCGCAGCAGGTCAGAGCACAACGTTGTTGGCCGGGCATCCCATCGTGGCCGTCGACCGACGCGGAATCGCTCGATCCACGGCAGTCGACTGTGTCAAAGCCGATACGCGTGTGTCCCTCGCCGATCTAGGGCAGTTCGACAAGAGCGGCGGAGACGCTGTCGATCGCGCCGTCGACGCCGGTCGGCAAGCAACAATCGAGTGCACAGATATTCTGGCCCCCCAGGAGACGGCGTTCGCGATGCAATACGCCGCCGACGATCTCGAGCAATTACGCCTCGCCTGGGGAGTCGAGTCCATCGGAATCATCGGTACCGGAAACGGCGCCGCGATCGCACTCGCTTACGCGTCGCTGTACCCAGATCGGCTCGCACGGCTCGTCCTCGACTCGCCGACAGGCGTAGGCCTGGACCAGATGACGTTGGCCGAACAGAAGACTCAGGGACGGCAGGCGGCATTTTCTGCTTTCTCTCAGCGCTGCGTTGCACTGGACTGCTCACTGGGGCCGGATCCGCTCGCGTCTGTGACGAACTTGATCGGCTCCGTCGACAACGGCAACCTCGCGCCGCTGTCGTCTCATGCGGTGCGGAACGCAATCGCATATTCGTTGGCTTCCTCTGCCGGTGATCCGACCAGGCGAGCCCTCGACCTGTCGGACACGCTTTCCTCTGCTCTGTCCGGCGACGTGTCCTCGCTTCGACAGCTGACATCCCGCGCAGCCGCCGCCTACGGAACAGACGGTCAGTTCGTTGCGCGCTGCACCGACGGCCAACAATGGCCACCTCCGCAGACGGTCCGGGACGCCCGTGCAGCGTGGGCCGAGCGCTACCCGGTGTTCGGCTCGGACGCAGCTTTGACGGCGTTGGCGTGCTCGTCTTGGCCGACCATTCCTGCCGCTCCCTTGCCGTCCTCGTTACCAGTGCCGGTGCTCTCGTTGAGTGGAGCGGGCGATCCCGTCGTCGGGAACGCCGGATTCTCGTCGGTGACGGGTCTCATCGCGGCCACCGGTGCGCGTTCAGCGGCTATGACCTGGCAGGGCGCAGGGCATCCGGTGTTGGGCGGCTCGGTGTGCGCACAATCTGCAGTGCTCGCTTACACGAACGACGGCACCCTGCCGCCCGATGGCAGCGCCTGCCCGGCATGACACTCGAGTTCTACCGCTGGGGGTGCTACTCCCCAGTAGCACAGGCATGTGAGCACGGGGTGTCTCAGTGAGAAGCGAAAGACTCTCAAGGTACCGTTCCCGGGTGTCACTTAGCTTCCTAGAGCCACGTAACGGCCGGTCGACCGCAGATGTAGTTAAATTTGTGCTCTGGCCACTTGCCATCATGACCGTGCTCAACCGTGTGCTCGTACGGGCAGTCAACGGCGACATCACCGACGATTTCACTCCGGTCTACCAGGCGGCCCTGGCATTTTTGAACCGGCAGCCCGTGTACACCGCGAATTTCGATTCGGTGGATCCGCACTACCTGTATCCACCGGGTGCAACCATGCTCCTGTCCCCGATCGCGGTCATCGACCCGGAACGTTCGAGGTGGTTGTTCATTCTGGTCAGCACAATCGCGATCGTGCTGGCGTTGTACATACTGATCAGGATCTTCGGCTACGGGTTGAGTTCCGTGGCCGCTCCGGTCGTCTTGTTCGCTGCTTTCGCTAGCGAGACCGTCACGAACACGCTGGTGTTCACGAACTTCAACGGGTTCGTCCTACTGGGCGAGGTCGCCTTCATCGGCTGGCTGCTGCAGCGAAAAGATCTGTTGGCGGGCGTTGCCATCGGCCTGACCATCGTCATAAAACCGAGCCTCCTGCCATTACTGATTATCCCGCTGATGACAAGGCAGTGGAAGGCGTACATCCCTGCTGTCGCGATTCCGCTGGTTGTCACCGCGATCGCGTGGCCGCTCTCGGCTGACCCCATGGACTTCCTACGCCGAACCGCCCCGTATCTTCTCGAGTCACGTGACTACTTCAACAGCGCCGTGGTCGGGAACGGTCAGTACTACGGTCTGCCCGAGTTCTTGATCTTCGGAATCCGGGGCATTCTGGGTGTGATGGTGCTCGTCTCGTTGTGGCTTCTCTATCGCTACTGCCGCGAAGACCGACTCTTCTTCATCGCCACCACGTCAGGGCTTGTCTTGACGGCGCACTGGCTGCTCGGGTCGCTCGGCCAAATGTATTACTCGATGATGCTGTTTCCACTACTGATGACCGTGGTGCTGAAGAATTCACTGCTTCGAAATTGGCCCGCATGGCTCGCGATCTACGGTTTCACCTGCTATGACCGCTGGTTGTCCGGGCGGTTCTACACAACAGGCCGAGCATTCGACTACATGCGCACCACATTCGGGTGGAGCCTACTGATCATCGTCATCTTCGGTGTCCTCATCGGACGCTACTTCGCGGCCCGCCGCGACGGGCGACTGGATCAGGGAATCGAGCCGGACTACCTTCTCGAAGAGCAGCGACCAGGCGAGACGGCGAAAGTCGCCAAGTCGTATTAGCGTGGAGTTATGAGTCCCGCTACCGACAAGAATCTATCCCCCGCAGTTCAACTTTCCGATGCGGAATGGCATGAGAAGTTGACGCCCGAGGAGTACGCCGTTCTGCGTCGCGCAGGCACCGAAAGCCCGTTCGTCGGCGAGTACACAGACACCACCACCGAGGGCGTTTACGAATGCCGCGCGTGCGGAGCCGAATTGTTTCGAAGCACCGAGAAGTTCGAATCACACTGCGGTTGGCCCTCGTTCTTCGACCCGGCCGACAGTGATGCCGTCATTTTGAACGAGGACACCACCCTCGGAATGCGGCGAATAGAGGTGGTCTGCAAAAACTGCCACAGTCATATGGGTCACGTCTTCGAGGGCGAGGGTTACCCGACGCCTACGGATCAGCGCTATTGCATCAACTCGATTTCACTCAGGCTCAAGCCCTCCGAGTAGATTCTGCGAAGTCGCTGCTCTCACCTGAGCGCAATGAACCCCATACTGTGATTATGCGCACTTTCACCTCAGCAGAGCAGTTGTCAGCCGCCGCGGGCAAAGAACTCGGGGCCAGTGATTGGCTTCAGATCACGCAAGAACGGGTGAATACCTTCGCCGATGCGACGGGTGACCACCAGTGGATTCATGTCGACGTAGACCGCGCGAAAAGGGAAAGCCCTTTCGGTGGACCGATCGCTCACGGATACCTCAGTCTGTCGCTGATCCCGCTGCTGAACCGTCAGATCTACACGATCGAAAATGCCAGACTTGGAATCAACTACGGCTCCAACAAGGTTCGGTTCATCAGGCCGGTGCCGGTCGGTTCCCACGTGCGTCTGCACACGACTCTCGCTTCCGTGGACGAGGTGCCGGGCGGCACGCTTCAAGTGATCACCACTCACATCCTCGAGATCGAGGACATCGTCAAGCCCGCTTTGGTTGCCGAGACGATCAGTCGAGTCGTCTTCTGACTACCTTCTCCGACGTGAACCGGGGTGGATCGAACGCAGAAATCGGCGGTATTTCACCGTCGTAGCGTTCGATCTGCACCAACACATGTTGACCGGTGCATCCCTGCGACAACGACGAAGCGCCGACGTCATCGGTCAAGATATTCGGATTACCGTGCTTGCACAGTGACGTCGTGTCCTTTGGATCGAGCGGGTCGTACCAGGCGCCGGTGGACAATTGAACAACACGGGCGTGCATGTTCTTCTCGACCACCACCCCAGCCAGACAGTGGCCGCGGTCGTTGAACACCCGGACCACATCACCATCGACGAGCCCACGCGCCGCCGCGGCGGCGGGATGCAGCCGAATTGGTTCGCGACCCTGAACTTTTGACGCCTGACTCGTCGCGCCGAAATCCAGCTGACTGTGCAACCTGGTTTTCGGTTGATTCGCAATCAGGTGCAGGGGGAATCGCGAAGCTCGTGTGCCGCGCAGCCATTCCTCAGGCTCGTACCAGGCCGGGTGTCCGACGCAATCCTCGTATCCGAATCGGTCGACAACCTCCGAGAAGATCTCGATCTTTCCGCTGGGAGTTCGAAGAGCATTGTTCACCGGATCGGCCCGAAAGTCCCCCAAAAATGTCAGCCCGTCCTCGGTCGCCATTCGAACCGAGCCCGCGCGCCAGAACTCGTCGAACGACGGGGTTTCGTCCTCGGACGCTCCGACGAACCCCTGCCACTGCCTATAGAGGTGTTCGATCCATTCTCCAGAGCTTCTACCTTCGGTGAATGCTCGTCCGACACCCAGTTTGTCGGCGACCTCAGCCAGTGTGTCGTAGTCGTCTCGCGCGTCGGCGAATCGTGGTACAGCCGGTTGCATAGCGACCAGCAAGGGATCATTTCGCGTACAGCTGATGTCGCTACGCTCGAGTGAGGTTGTGGACGGCACGACGATGTCGGCGTTTTTCGCCATCGGGGTCCAATACGGATCGTGCACGACGATTGTGTCCGGCCGCTCGAAGGCCCGACGCAGTCGTCCAAGATTCTGATGATGATGAAACGGGTTGCCGCCCGCCCAGTGCACAAACTTGATGTCGGGATAGGTCAACCGCTCACCGTTGTAATCGAACTCCCCGCCGGGATCGAGGAGCATGTCGGAGATTGCTGCCACCGGTATGTAGGTATCGATGCGATTGATGCCCTGCGGCAGCGTCGGCAGCGGGTACGGCACGGGGGCGAGTCCAAGCTCGTTCATCGAACCGTAGCCGTGACCGAAGCCGCCTCCTGGAAGTCCTATCTGGCCGAGCATCGCAGCGAGGGTGATCCCCATCCACGGAGCCTGCTCGCCGTACTTGATTCGCTGCAGTGACCATGTAACCGTCAACAGCGTGCGCTGCGAGGCCATGGAACGAGCGAGATCGACAATGACATCTTCGCCGATACCCGACTTCTGCGACGCCCACAGCGGAGTCTTCGGAACTCCATCGGACTGACCGAGGAGATACCTCTCGAAAGTGTCGTAACCGCTGCAGTACTTGTCGAGAAATGCTGTGTCGTGCCTCTTCTCGGTGGCTAGAACGTAGGCGAGCCCGAGCATGAACGCAACGTCACTGCCCGGAATTGGAGCTAGCCATTCTGCGTTGCCGGAGAGATCGTCGCGGAGTGGGCTGATTGCGACGATCTTGCCGCCGCGCGCCCGCAGCGCAGCCAGCGCACCCTCGGTCGGATGATTGGACGTACCACCGTGATTGACGGAAGTGTTCTTCACTGGAATGCCGCCGAACGCGACCAGAAGATCAGTGTGTTCGGCAATGACATCCCAGGAGGTCGAGCGGGAGAACATCTTCCAGTGCGCACCGAACACGTGGGGCATGATGACGCTCGTCGCACCGGTCGAGTAAGAGTTCACCGAGCGTGTGTAGCCGCCCAGGCAATTGAGAAATCGGTGAACTTGACTCTGCGCATGATGAAATCGGCCCGCACTGGCCCATCCGTACGATCCGCCGTAGATGGACTCGTTCCCGTAGCGGTCGATGACGCGTCGCAATTCGGTCGCCAGTAGATCGGTGAGTTCATCCCAGGAGACAGCAACGAACTCGTCGCTTCCCCGCTTGCGGGTCGGCCCCGGCCCGTTTTCGAGCCAGCCACGTCGCACCGACGGTCCGGCGACTCTGGATCGATGTCGTAACGAGCCGGGGAGGTTGCCCAGCAATGGGGACGGGTTCGAGTCAGCGCCATCGGGCTGCACCTCGGTGACCTCGCCGTCGGACGCTGATGCGCGATACATTCCCCAATGCCCCATGTGCTGGGCGGCGCTCACGTCACACTCCGTAGCTTTCGAGGACATTCCACAATGCGGAGGGTCTCTCGGCTGTCGGGACCGGCTCGACGAGAGCAAACGAGCATCCGATCGCGCGCGCAGCACCGTCGGCCTCCTCACTGTCGCCGACCATCAGCGTCCGCGCCGGATCGACTCCCAGCTTCATGACGGCATGAGAAAAAATCTCAGGTTGCGGTTTGACGAAACCAACCTCGTACGAGAGCACGAATTCCGACACGAGCTCGATGACGCCGAGTGCACCGAACGCCGGCCGGATATCGAACGCAATGTTGCTCAGCACAGCAACTGGGATCGACTTCGCCGCCAGCGAATTCAACACACCGGCGGTGTCCGGGTACGGCGTCCAGCAGGCCGGGTCGATAACTCTCCCGTATACCGATTCGGCCTGTGCACGGTCGCTGATACCCGATTCGCGAAGCACATGCAGATAGGCATCACGATGCAACGCCGGGTCGAGATCTCGATTGCGCCATGCATGAAGGCCCCGGTCGTCGAACTCGACGACCTCGCCGACCGGCGCCGTCATTCGGCGCATCAACTCCGCGGCATGACTGGCGTCGATTGGCGTGCCGTCTGCGTTGGTTACCTGGTCGAACCAGGAGTCGTCTTCGTCGAGTCGGAACAGAGTGCCCGAGAAGTCGAATACGACTGCCTCGATCACGGCAATGAGGCTACGAGTGCCTCGACGTCGACACGCGGTCCGGAGAAGAACGGGGTCTCCTCCCGAACGTGGCGCCGCGCCTCGGTCGCACGCAGGTCACGCATGAGATCTACGATGCGGTCGAGTTCGGGTGCTTCGAACGCAAGGATCCACTCGTAGTCGCCGAGAGCGAACGACGGAACCGTGTTGGCCCGAACGTCCTTGTAGTCGCGGGCAGCTTTGCCATGATCGGAGAGCATTGTCCGGCGCTCTTCGTCGGGCAGCAGGTACCAATCGATCGACCGCACGAACGGGTAGACACAGATGTAGGCACCTGCTTCTTCGCCCGCGATGAATGCGGGAACATGGCTTTTGTTGAACTCGGCCGGACGGTGCAGCGCCGCGTTACTCCATACCGGCGTACTTGCTTTACCGAGCGCAGTGGTGCGCCGGAAGTCCGAATACGTCTTTTGAAGGTCTTCGATGCGCTCGGCGTGTGTCCACACCATGAAGTCGGCGTCAGCGCGCATGCCGGCAAGGTCGTAGACCCCGCGGACAGCGACGCCATTGTCTTCTTGCCCGTCGAAGAACGCACGAGCTTGCTTCGCTGCTTCGGCGCGGTCATCACCTAGAGCACCAGGGGTGACTTTGTACACCGAGAACATCAGGTAGCGGAGAGTCGAATTGAGCGCAGAGTAGTCGAGGCGTGCCATGACCCCTATCGTGCCACTTCTACAACGCTAGCGGCGGCTCTGGTGGCCGACGCGACACATGCGGGTACTCCGACCCCGTGACTCCAGGCACCTGCCACCGCTAATCCAGGGACGTCTCGGACGGCGTCTTCGATCGCGGCAACACGGTCGAGGTGCCCTGGCGCATATTGCGGCAGTCCCCCACGCCACCGCTGCACGGTGGCCTCGGTGGGTCGAACGTCGAGTCCTAGGACCGTCCTAAGATCTGCGGTCGCCAACTCGATCAACTCCTCATCGGAAAGATCCAGATTGCCGGCGTCGCCGAATCTTCCGAGCGATGCACGCAGGAGAGGCACCTCGCGCTCAGCCAGGTGTGTCCACTTCCGGCTCGACAGCGTGAACGCTTTGACTGCAAGGCCCGCGTCGGTGGCCACCAACACCCCCGAATTGTCCGGAAGTTCGGTTCCGGCCGGTAGCGACATCGCCACTACCGCCGAAGAGGCAATCTCGATCTCGGCCGCAGCTGTCGCGGCATCGGGAACGACGTCCGCTAGAAGCTGGGCCAGGGCGGGGGCGGGCACCGCCAGTACGACGACCTGCACGTGGCCGATCGGGTCTACACGCCATCCCCGGCGCTCACCGAGAACGGCCGTGACGGGAGTGCCGATCACCATCCGAGCTCCCGTTGCAGCCACCAGCGCGTCCACGAGCGCCCCGTATCCATCCTTCAGGGCCCCGAATACCGGCGCGGAACTCGGCGCCGGAATCGCTTGCTTCACCGCCGATGTCAGGCTCAGAGAAGCCGAGTCGAGCGCGGCGGCGAGAGTGGGCAAGGCTGCGCGGACGCCGATCGACGCGGACAGACCCGAGTACACCCCGCCGAGAAGCGGATCGACGGATCGGTGCAGCACCTGTTCACCGAATCGTGCACCGACCAGGTCCGCGACGCTCATATCGCCGCGGGGATCCCAGTGAAGCTCCAACTCGGTCTCGCGCGCAATGCAGGCCAGGGTCGATTCGTCCACCAGGCCCGTCATCGACGATGCATCCGAGGGAATGCCCATGAGGGTGCCGACGGGCATTGCATGAAGACCGCCGCCGGCATAGATCAGTGGCCGCTTCCCTGCTGGATGCACGAGCTGATCGGTCAGGCCCAGTTCTTCCATCAATGCCGGTACCTCGGGCCTGCGCCCGATGAATGCCTCCGCACCCACATCGACCGGTCCGCCCGCCAAGTTCACTGTGCGAAGCGTCCCGCCAAGCCTCTCGGCTGCATCGACAATGATGATCTCGGCGTCAGGTCCCAACGCCATGCGCAACCGATAAGCCGCAACCAGGCCGGAAATTCCGCCGCCGACCACTGCCGCTCTGGGTGCGCCGCTGATCACAGCGAATGCACCAACTCTACTACCCGGGTCAGCACATCAGGGTCGGTATCGGGGAGAACGCCATGCCCGAGGTTGAACACATGCCCCACTGCACCCGCTGACTTCGCTCGGTCGGCCTCGGCAACGATGCGGCGCACCTCACTCTCGACCGCATCCCACCCTGCAAACAGGACCGCCGGATCGAGGTTGCCCTGCAGTGCCTTGCCCGGCCCGACCCGCAACGCGGCATCATCCAACGGAATCCGCCAGTCGACGCCGACCACATCCGCACCGACCTTCCCCATCGCGCCGAGCAATTCACCCGTGCCAACCCCGAAGTGGATTTTCGGCACTCCTGCGTCGCGTACGGCGTCGAAGACCTTTATCGAGTGCGGAAGAACGAACTCGCGATAGTCGACGAGCGAGAGCGCTCCCGCCCACGAATCGAAAAGCTGGATTGCGTCGACGCCCGCATCGAGTTGAGCCTGCAAGAAAGTGATCGTGGTATCCGCAAGAGCATCGAGCAGCTTGTGCCACGTAGCTGAATCAGAGCGCATCAGCGCTTTGGTCTTCTCGTGGTTTTTACTCGGCCCACCCTCTACGAGGTACGAGGCCAAGGTGAACGGTGCTCCGGCGAAACCGATGAGCGGAGTCTCGCCCAGTTCCTTCGTCAAAATACCGACGGCTTTGGCTACCGGGGCGACCTGCGAAGCATCGAGTGCCGGCATCGCCGCGACGTCGGCTGCTGTTCGCAGCGGGTTCGCGATAACGGGTCCTGTGCCGGCCACGATGTCGAGATCGATTCCCGCCGCCTTGAGCGGCACCACGATGTCGGAGAAAAGAATCGCGGCATCGACGTCGTGTCGTCTGACGGGTTGCATGGTGATCTCGGCGACAAGGTCGGCTTCGAAGCACGAATCGAGCATGCCGATACCTGCACGGATCTTTCGGTACTCAGGCAAAGACCTACCGGCCTGCCGCATGAACCACACAGGGCGGCGAGAGGTCGGCCGACCTGCGAACTCGGCCAACAAAGGAGCGTCGGGGAGGTGGCGGCGGGGTGGCGACATATCGGTGTTCATCGCTACCCATATTGCCACGCGCCCGCCTCGCCGGGTCCATGTAGGTGGCGCCGCCCGTGCAACGCGACCGAATACCGGTCTGTAGCGGGTTGATTTCGACTCGGCGCGCCTCCAACGCACACCGAGCGGGGAAGTCTAACGTCCGAAGTCGTGACCACTCCCGGACCGTCCGCCGAGCCTGCGCCGTTTCGATCGGCAATCGAGGCTATGCACCGGGCCGCCGTGCATCCCGCCATCGAGATCGGGCCTATTCGGCCGCCCCAACGACTTGCTCCGTACAGCTACGCAATCGGGGCCGAAGTTCAACACGCCGATACCGAAAATATCGGAGAGCAATCCGATGGTGACGCCTTCGGACGTCTCATCCTGTTGTACGACCCGGATGGAGACGAAGTGTGGAACGGCACGATGCGCCTTGTCGCGTACATCCAGGCCGACGTGGACGAATCGCTCGCATCCGATCCACTGCTACCGGAGGTCGGTTGGAGCTGGCTGGTCGACGCCCTGGAAAGCAGATCCGAACCGTTGAACGCCCTGGGCGGCACCGTGACTTCGACTAGTTCGGTGCGGTACGGAGACATAGCCGGTCCTCCGAAAGCACATCAATTGGAGCTACGCGCTTCGTGGACAGCCACTTCCGTCGAGCTTGCCTCGCATGTCGAGGCATTCTGTGAGGTGCTCGCCCATGCTGCTGGGATACCGCCGGCGGGTATCACCGAATTACGCGGACGCGTCGGCAACAGAACTTAAGTTCGCGCGCAGTGCCCACCAAAGGGCTTAGAGTTGTAACTCATGTCAGCGACGAGCTCCAGTGACACCTCCGACATAGCGGAGAACGAATCCACCGCGGTTCCTCTTCTTGCGCCAGCAGAGGGCGTGCCGACCGTAGTCGATTCTGCAGCGGGCGTATTGGCCGCTGCGGAGATGCTCGCGGGCGGCCATGGCCCCTTGGCGGTCGATGCCGAGAGGGCATCGGGATTTCGATATTCACAACGCGCCTATCTTCTCCAGTTTCGACGTCGGGGCGCGGGAACGATTCTGCTGGACCCCATTCCGGTGAACGAAGCTCTCGAGCCGCTGGCCGAGGTCATCAATACCCTCGAATGGGTCCTGCACTCCGCTGACCAAGATCTTCCCGGCCTCGCCGAGTTAGGGCTTGTTCCCAGAAGTCTGTACGACACCGAACTTGCGGGTCGTCTTGCAGGCTTCGAACGAGTCGGTTTGGGTCCGATCGTAGAGCGAACCTTGGGGCTGTCCCTACAGAAGGGACACGGCGCTGCAGACTGGTCCAAGCGCCCACTGCCAGCCACTTGGCTCAACTACGCTGCTCTCGATGTCGAAGTTCTACTCGAACTACGCGATGCCATGGCCGCCGAACTCGAGTCGCAAAACAAGACCGATTGGGCCACACAGGAGTTCGCCCACATCCTGACTCTCGGCCCCCCGAAAATCAAGACAGATCGCTGGCGTCGAACATCTGGTATTCACGCGGTCAAGTCGCAACGAGTTTTGGCGTCGGTACGCGAATTGTGGCAAGCCCGTGACGAACTCGCTCAGCGACGGGACATTGCGCCGTCTCGCATTCTGCCGGATTCGGCCATCATCGCCGCGGCTTCGGCAGAACCACAGAACGAAGGTGAACTTCGCGCACTTCCGGTCTTCGGCGGACCCCGCCAACGCCGGTCTGCCCCACTCTGGCTCTCCGCTCTCGATCGCGCCCGACGCCTGTCCGCTACCGACCTACCTCCCAAGACTGCACCGTTCGATGGTCCCCCGCCGGTAAATCGTTGGGCGCGGCGCGATCCCGATGCCGCGGAGCGACTGGCCACGGTTCGGGCAGCGATGACCGAATTGAGCGAACGCGTCGCTGTTCCCGTCGAAAATTTGTTGTTACCTGATGTATTGCGCCGGCTGGTGTGGGAATGGAAACCACGTGAGTCGCCGGACAGAATGGCGTTCATCGACGCACACCTGATCGAAGGCAAGGCCCGGTCTTGGCAACGCGCACTGGTGGTTCCGGTTCTCGCCGAGGCTTTGACCCCTACCCAAGTTACCGACGAGTAATAGACACTAGAATGAGCGTCGGCCCGGCTGCAGCCGGGCCAGTCGTCCGCATCTTCTCGGGAGGATCGAAGCGTGTCTGTACCCGGCTCCACCAATTCACAGCGCAATGTCGTGTTCGTCGACGGCATCCGCACACCGTTCGGCAAGGCAGGCCCCAAGGGCATGTACGCCGATACGCGAGCCGATGACCTCGTAGTCAAGGCCATCCGCGAACTACTCCGCAAGAATCCCTCACTGCCGCCCGAGCGCGTCGACGAGGTAGCCATCGCAGCGACCACGCAGACCGGCGATCAGGGACTGACAATCGGTCGCACCTCCGCGCTCCTCGCCGGACTTCCGACCAGCGTCCCCGGGTTCGCTATCGACCGCATGTGCGCGGGCGCAATGACTTCCGTCACCACAACCGGTTCCGGAATCGGCTTCGGCCAGTACGACGTCGTTATCGCCGGCGGCGTCGAGCACATGGGCCGCCACCCGATGGGCGAGGGCGTCGACCCCAACCCGCGGTTCCTGGCCGACAAGCTCGTCGACCCCAGCGCACTCGTCATGGGGAACACAGCCGAGAACTTGCACGACCGTTTTCCGAGCATCACCAAAGGTCGCACCGACGCGTACGCCGTCGCGAGCCAAGAAAAATACGCTGCGGCGAAGAAGGCGGGCTACATCGCCGACACGCTCGTTCCCGTGGCAACCAAGTCTGCTGCCGGATGGGGCCTTGCCAGTGAGGACGAGCCCCCGCGCCCCGGAACTACGATCGAGGATCTCGCCAAGCTCAAGACGCCGTTCCGTCCCGCCGGGCGCGTCAGCGCCGGCAACGCAGCAGGTCTCAACGACGGTGCAACGGCCGCAATCCTCGCCGGCGAAGACACGGCGCACGAACTCGGGTTGAACATCGGCATGCGGATGGTCGGCTTCTCTTTCGCCGGCGTCGATCCCGCCGTGATGGGCATCGGACCTGTCCCCGCCACCGAAAAGCTGCTCGGCCGTACAGGTTTGAGTATCTCCGACATCGGGTTGTTCGAGATCAACGAGGCGTTCGCGGTGCAGGTTCTCGCATTTCTCGAGCACTTCGGCATCGCTGACGATGATCCACGAGTCAATCAGTGGGGCGGCGCTATCGCCTGCGGCCATCCGCTCGCATCCTCGGGTGTACGCCTGATGACTCAGCTGAGCCGTCAGTTCGCCCAGCGGCCCGACGTTCGCTACGGCTTGACGACCATGTGCATCGGCCTCGGTATGGGCGGCACCGTCATCTGGGAAAATCCGAAGCACTCCGATTACGCGGGAGTGAAGCCTGCAGGAACGACCTCGAAGGGGGGAGCAGCCAAATGAGCGACATCACCACTGCATTCACTGACGAGGTAGTCACCAATGCATTCACGAAAGTCATCTCCGTGCCCGGGCTCGACGGCTCCATCGCCCTGGTAACCCTGGACAACGGTTACGACCACACGAAGCCGTCGACCTTCGGCCCCGGCGGTCTCGCTCAGCTGGACGCAGCGCTCGACGAGGCTTTTGCCGCGAACCCGGTTGCCATAGCGGTGACGGGTAAGCCGTTCATCTTCGCCGTCGGCGCCGACCTCAACGGTGTGCCTAACATCAAGACCAAGGACGAGGCGCTCCAGATCGGGCAGCTCGGCCACAAGGTGTTTCGACGTCTACGTGAGTCCACGATCCCGACGTTCGCATTCATCAACGGCGCTGCCCTCGGTGGCGGCCTCGAAGTCGGCCTGCACTCGCATTATCGAACCATCGCAGACAACGCAGCGGCACTCGGTCTGCCGGAGGCATTCCTCGGCCTGGTACCGGGATGGGGCGGAACTCAACTGCTCCCCAACATAATCGGTGCCTCGAATGCCGTGACGGTCATAATCGAGAATTCGTTGAACCAAAACCGCACCCTGAAACCTCAGCAGGCCCTCGATCTCGGGATCGCCGACGCCGTGTTCGGCGGCGCCGACTTCATCGAACAGTCGCTTGCGTGGGCAGTTCGGGTCATCAACGGTGAGATCACGCCTGCTCGCCCCGAGATCGACCGCGGCCAAGCTTGGGACGACGCGATCACTCGCGCCAAAGCCATCGTCGCGGGGAAGACGGGCAACTTGGCCCCCGGACCTGTTGCCGCGGTGGAATTGCTCGAACTTGCTAAAAACATCGACATCACCGACTCGGCATCGCTGGACACAGCATTCGCCGCTGAGGACGACGCTTTGTCGACCTTGCTCGTCAAGGACGAACTGCGAGCCGGGTTGTACGCGTTCGATCTCATCCAGAAGCGCGCCAAGCGTCCTGCCGGTGCACCGGACAAGTCCCTTGCCCGCAAGATTTCGGGAGTGGGGATCGTCGGCGCCGGCTTGATGGCGAGCCAGCTGGCACTGCTGTTCGTTCGCCAGTTGAAGGTGCCGGTCATCCTCACCGATATCGATCAGGAGCGCATCGACAAGGGTGTCGGTTACGTCCACAGCGAGATCGACAAGCTGCTCGGTAAGAAGCGCCTGTCCCCGGATGCCGCGAACCGCCTCAAGGCATTGGTTTCCGGTTCCATCGACAAGTCGGCGTTCGCACAAACGGATTTCGTGATCGAGGCAGTGTTCGAGAACCTCGGCGTCAAGAAGAAGGTTTTCGCCGAGCTCGAAGAATTCGTCTCCCCTGAAACGATTTTCGCAACGAACACGTCGTCGTTATCGATCTCGAATATGGCTGCCGAACTGAAACACCCCGAGCGCGTCGTCGGTTTCCACTTCTTCAATCCCGTTGCCGTGCTTCCACTCTTGGAAGTAGTCAAGGGTGAGAAGACCGATGACGCCACCTTGGCAACGGCCTTTGCTACAGCGAAGACACTCAGGAAGTCGGCTGTACTCTCGGCCGATCTTCCAGGCTTCGTATTCAACCGACTCGTGACTCGTGCGTCGAACGAGATCATCAGCGCCATCGACGAAGGCACACCGTTCGATATCGCCGACGGCGCCGTCGCCGAGCTCGGAATGCCGATGAGCCCGCTGACGCTATTGGCACTGGTCGGCCCTGCGGTGGCACTGCACACTGCCGAAACTCTCGCCGAGGCTTACCCGGAGCGGTTCAAGGACTCCCCCGGATTCCGAGCCCTCGTCGAGGCGAAGAAGCCGGGCGTGTGGACGTACGGCCCCGAGGGCCAGATCGTCGACCCTGAAGTCGCAGCACTGTGGCCGCAGGGCGATTCGCCGTCGACTGCGAAGGAAGTCCTCGATCGAACGCGCCGCGCATTTGCGGACGAGATCCGAATCATGCTCGACGAGGGTGTTGTCGCAGCTGCCGAAGATATCGACCTCTGCCTGCTCCTCGGCGGCGGCTTCGGATTCTGGAACGGCGGAATAACGCCGTACCTGGACCGCACCGGTACCTCGGAAGCAATGACCGGCAAGCGCTTCCTGGCACCGGGCGTCGCGAACGTCTGACCGACCCCATTCCAATCAACGGCCGGCACCCACCTGGTGCCGGCCGTTGGTGTGGTGTCCGCTTGATCGCGAATCTCGACACGGTTTCTGCATCGCGCGCGAGGTCGGTGCCCGTAACGAGAAGCTCGAGTGTCTCCGCGCAGCAACCGGTATCTTTCAGCCATACCCTGAATAACACTTCGGGTGAAATCTCTAAAAACTGACTAACGCGGACCCCCATAGGTCCATGATGACGAACAAGACAAACGTCGTTGGTGGTACCGACCTCGAAAGCTGGGTTCGTCATGACGCAACCTGCAGAAGCCCACACTGCGAAAGTCATCGGAGTTACCGTCGCCGCTGCGGTCGGCGGCTTTCTGTTCGGTTTCGACAGCTCGGTCGTCAATGGTGCCGTCGATTCGATTCAGGAAAACTTCGGGCTGACTTCGTTCGTCACGGGGTTCGCCGTCGCAATCGCGCTACTCGGCTGCGCCGTGGGTGCGTGGTTCGCTGGACGTCTCGCAGACAGCTGGGGCCGCAAGCGCGTGATGCTGCTCGGCTCGGCATTGTTCACAATTTCATCCATCGGGTCCGGATTCGCATTCAGTATTCCCGACCTCATGCTGTGGCGAGTTCTCGGCGGCCTGGGTATCGGTATTGCCTCGGTTATCGCGCCCGCCTATATCGCCGAGATAGCGCCGGCTCGCTTCCGCGGCGGACTCGGTTCGGTGCAACAGCTGGCGATCACCATCGGTATCTTCGCGGCATTGTTGTCGGACGCAGTACTGCAGAACGCTGCTGGTGGCCCGTCGAACGATCTGTGGTTCGGAATGGAAGCGTGGCGATGGATGTTCATCGTCGGCGTAGTCCCTGCGCTGGTGTACGGCGTCTTGGCAACACTCATACCCGAATCGCCCCGATACCTGGTGGGACAGCATCTAGATGAAGAGGCCGCTCGCATACTCGGCGAAATTTCGGGCGAGGTGAATCCGGATCAACGAGTCAAGGAAATTCGGCTGACACTGAAGAAGGAAGCGAAATCTTCGTTCGCGGACATTCGAGGCCCGAAGTTCGGTCTTCAACCGATCGTGTGGGTCGGTATCACGATGGCGATTCTGCAGCAGTTCGTCGGTATCAACGCGATTTTCTACTACTCGACGACTCTGTGGAAGTCCGTCGGGTTCACTGAAAACCAATCGTTCGTCACCTCGGTCATCACGTCGATCATCAACGTGACAATGACGTTCGTGGCAATTCTGTTCGTGGATCGCTTCGGGCGCAAGAATCTCCTTCAGATCGGGTCCGTCGGCATGTTCATCGGCCTTGTGCTGGCCAGTGTCGCCTTCACTCAATCCGTCGGAACTGGGGACGAGCTGTTCCTCCCCAATCCGTGGGGTGCTGTTGCTCTGGTGGGCGCGAATCTCTTTGTCGTTTTCTTCGCTGCTACCTGGGGTCCGATCATGTGGGTCATGCTTGGAGAAATGTTCCCCAACAACATGAGAGCCGTCGCGCTCGGAATCAGCACCGCTGCCAACTGGGTTGCCAATTTCAGCATCACCCTCGCATTCCCGCCTCTGAGCGATTCGATCGGGCTCGGGTACATCTACGCGTTCTTCGCGTTCTTCGCGCTGCTGTCCTTCTTCTTTGTCAAATTCAAGATTCGAGAGACGAAGGGTATGGAACTCGAGGACATGGTCCTTTGAGAGATCAAACGGTTGGTCGCCTTGGCTACACTCTTGTCGGCTAAAGCGCTTTGACCCACCCGACGATGCGCTGAGTGAGATCTCCCGCGGTCAATCCGAGTTCGCGATGGATCTGATCGCGCGAGGCATGGTCCAAGAATCGCTGCGGAACACCCACATCGCGACAAACGGTATCGACTCCGACTGCACGAATCGCCGCCGAGACTGTCGACCCGACGCCCCCGTGCACACCCGAGTCTTCGAGTGTTACGACGAGCTTGTAGTCCTCAGCGAGCTTGAGGAGGGTGTCAGAAACGGGGAGCACCCAGCGCGGGTCGACAACGGCCACCGACAGGCCCTGCTCGGTGAGTGCCGCAGCGGTATCGATGGCCAGCGCCGCGAAGACTCCCACGGCAACGATCAGGACATCGTGGTCCTTGCCGTGCGGTTCGGCTAGGACATCTACGACACCGTCGAGTCTACGAATTGCCGGAATCTCCTCGACAACAGAGCCTTTCGGGAAGCGCAAGGCAGTGGGACCGTCGTCTATTGCAAGCGCCTCACCGAGCTCTTCACGGAGTGTGACAGCGTCGCGCGGCGCAGCAACGCGTATGCCCGGCACGATGCCGAGGAGCGACATGTCCCACATTCCGTTGTGGCTGGCACCGTCGGAACCTGTCACGCCCGCACGGTCCAGCACCACGGTGACCGGAAGATTGAGCAGCGCGACGTCCATCAACAACTGGTCGAACGCACGATTCAAAAACGTCGAATAGAGCGCCACGACTGGGTGCAAACCGCCGAGCGCCAATCCGGCCGCCGATGTCATAGCGTGCTGCTCCGCGATACCGACGTCGAACATTCGGCCGGGGTATTTCTCGCCGAACGCAGCAAGCCCTGTGGGACCCGCCATTGCCGCAGTGATCGCGACGATGTCGTCTCGATCAGCGGCCCGGTCGATAAGTTCCTGAGAGAAGACAGAGGTCCAATCCGGGGCCGATGCACTCCGCGCGCGACCGGTGGCCGGGTCGATGACACCGGTGGCGTGCATCTGATCGGCCACGTTGTTCTCCGCGTGGGAATACCCCATTCCCTTACGCGTCACCGCATGAACTATGACGGGGCCGCCGTAAGCCTTGGCACGCCTGAACGCGGACTCGAGTGCAGGCTCATCGTGACCATCGACTGGACCGAGATACTTGATGCCCAGATCTGTGAACAGAACCTGCGGACTGATCGCGTCCTTCACCCCAGCCTTCATGCCGTGGAGCATGGCGTAGGCCGTCTTGCCTACCACCGGTATCTTGCGAACTATGCGTCGTCCGTTGTTCAGGATTCGTTCGTAGCCTGGCTGAAGTCGAAGTGCTGCAAGGTGCTCCGCAAGTCCGCCGATAGTTGGAGCGTAGGAACGGCCATTGTCGTTGACGACGATCACCAGCGAGCGATCCTTACCCGCGGCGATGTTGTTGAGGGCTTCCCAACACATACCGCCGGTCAGGGCGCCATCACCGACGACTGCCACCACATGCCGGTCGCTGCGCCCCTTCAACTGGAAAGCCTTTGCGAGACCATCCGCGTAAGACAGCGAGGCCGACGCGTGGGAGGACTCCACCCAATCGTGCTCGCTTTCAGCGCGCGACGGATAGCCGGAAAGGCCGCCTTGCTTACGTAGGGAGTCGAAAGACCCGGTTCGACCGGTGATCATCTTGTGGACGTACGCCTGATGCCCGGTATCCCAGATCACCGGGTCCTTCGGAGATGAGAAGGTGCGATGCACCGCGAGCGTCAGTTCGACGACACCGAGATTGGGGCCCAGATGGCCCCCTGTTGCAGAGACAGTCTCCACCAGGAACTCACGAATCTCTCCAGCGAGTTCTGTAACCTCGGGCGGAGTCAGACTGCGTAGATCCTCGGGCGTCTGAACTCGAGCTAGGACACCCAACGAGATCGCTCCCTCCGGCCGTAAAACTTCGGTCCTTGTAATCGTGGTGTTGATCGATCTGTTCTGGGTACGAACTCTCGATCTGCACAGTCTACTGAGCGTGTTCTGGTTGTACCCACGACGGCGCATATGAAACGGGTCCGGCTGTACTGCCGACCGCACTGATCTCGACAATACTGTGGCTCGGACGCCGATCCCAACCATCTGGACGCGTCGCTGATCACACAAAATTCCAAAGTTCAAGAATAGGGTGACCTTCATGACGACCGTGGTGGATCACATCCTGAAGAACGTGTACGACATCTGCCGAAGCAATACCTCGGGGTCTGTCGCCGACGCCATCCCCGAGCTTGCCTCTGTCGCTCCCGATGGATACGGGATCGCACTTGCAACCAGCGATGGCTATGTCTACGAAATCGGCGACACGTCCGTCCCGTTCACCATTCAGTCGATCTCCAAACCGTTTACATACGGTCTCGCTCTGGCCGATCGCGGTGAAGACATCGTTGCCGGCAAGATCGATATCGAACCATCCGGCGAACCGTTCAACGAGATCAGCCTGGATCCGACAACAGAACGTCCCCGAAATCCCATGATCAACGCCGGCGCTATCACCGCCGCGTCGCTCATAGAAGGAAACTCGGTCGAAGAACGCTTCGAACGTATCCGGCAGGCATACTCGCGGTACGCCGGACGGCAGTTGACCTTCAATCAGGCGGTGTACGAGTCCGAGGCCAGCAGCGGCCATCGGAACCGGGCCATCGGCTACATGCTGCGCTCGTTCAACATCATCGAAGACGATCCCGATGCCGCCGTCGACCTCTACTTTCGCCAGTGTTCGCTCGACGTCACCACCATCGATCTCGCCATGATGGCCGCGACGATGGCTAACAACGGCGTCAATCCGCGCA
>JBBSSG010000044.1:0-23372 GCA_038242295.1 Mycobacteriales bacterium
CCGTCGCGGACGTGATGCCCGCTGGCCCGGCAGGTTGGATGGACGCGCTCGCTGCCGCTGCTCTGGCCCGGGCCGTCGGAGTATCAGCTCGCGCTGTGGCGACCGGCATCGAGACCTATCAGGTCGGGCCACACCGGGCTGCGGTCGTTCGGATGGTCGGCGACGTGAGGTTCGTCGACGACTCGAAGGCAACCAACCCGCACGCAGCGAGGTCCTCGTTACTCGCTTACGAGAGTGTCGTGTGGATTGCCGGCGGTCTGCTCAAGGGGGCGTCGGTCGACGAACTGGTGGCAGAAATTGCACCGCGACTCGCAGCGGCAGTCGTCCTCGGACGCGATGGAGTGCAGATCGTGGAGGCTTTGGCGCGACACGCACCGGATGTTCCCGTTGTGACGTTCTCCCCGGGAGACGATGCTGGTGTGACCCTTGTGGCCGAAGATGCAGAAGTAGTGATGCGGGCGGTGGTGTACGAAGCTGCCCGTCGAGCGAAGCCCGGCGATACGGTTTTGCTGGCGCCCGCCGCGGCGTCGTTGGACATGTTCTCCGACTACGGCCACCGTGGTCGTAGTTTTGCTACGGCTGTCAACGCTTTGGCGCCGAAGGACATCGGTACGACGGATGGGCCGTCTTTGTGACCGCAAACGGAGATCGCGTCGGTTCCGCGGGCCGTGGTCGAAGGGCGCCGCGCACCCGAATCGGCTTATGGCTCGGTCGGCCGCTGGCGTCGTTCCACCTGGTCGTTACGATCGCGTCATTGTTGACGCTGCTGGGCCTCGTCATGGTCCTGTCCTCGTCCGCTGCCGAGGCCTACGCCACGGACGGCTCCGCCTACACGCTCTTCACTCAGCAATTGATCGGTGTCGGACTGGGGTCCATCGCGTTCTACATCGCGCTTCGGATGTCGGTCCGCATGCTTCGTAAGCTCTCGTTCCCGCTGTTCTGTCTGTCGGTCGTCATGCTGATGTTGGTGCTCATTCCCGGGATCGGTTCCGAAGGTGCCGATGGCGCTCGGCGGTGGTTCAACGTTGCCGGAGTGTCTTTCCAGCCGTCTGAGCTTGCAAAAGTAACCCTCGTTCTGTGGGGGGCCCATCTGTTGGCGTCCCGGCGTAGTGAGCATGCGAGTTTGAAGTCCCTGCTCGTTCCGCTCCTTCCCGCAACGCTGCTGATGGCGGGACTGATCGTGCTTCAGCCCAACCTGAGTACGGCCATCGCGATAGGCATCATCGTGATAGCCCTGCTGTGGTTTGCCGGGCTGGATGCTCGCTTGTTCGCAAGTCTCGTCGTCGTCGGTCTCGCCCTGGCGACCATCTTGGCGTTCACTGCCGGCTATCGGTCCAACCGCATCAAGGCTTGGCTCAACCCGGGGGACGATCCGCAGGGTCTGGGCTACCAGTCGAATCAGGCCAAATTCTCGCTTGCCGACGGAGGTCCATTCGGGGTCGGTCTCGGTCAGAGTCGCGCCAAATGGAGTTATCTTCCAAACGCACACAACGACTTCATCTTCGCGATCATCGGTGAAGAGCTCGGGTTCATCGGTTGCATGGCAGTACTCGGATTACTCGCGCTGTTCGTCTACACCGGACTTCGGATCGCCATGCGTTCAGTGGACCCGTTCCTGCGGTTGCTCACAGCGGCGTCGACGACCTGGATTTTCGCGCAGGCAATGATCAACATCGGCTACGTCGTCGGGTTACTTCCCGTCACCGGGCTTCAGCTGCCGTTGGTGTCCTACGGCGGATCGTCCACGGCCATCACGTTGCTCATGTTCGGCATCATCGCGAACGCAGCCAGACACGAGCCCGAGGCAATTGCCGCACTCCATTCGGGACAGAACACGCGCTTGGATCGCATCCTCAAACTTCCCATGCCCGCGTCGTTCTCACCTATCCGCGCCGCCGCCGCGCGATCGAAATCGACCAGGCCGGCGCTCGATCGCGGCGATCGCCGTCGCGTGGACCCTCGGGAACGCTCGGGAACCAGACGGCTTCCACGCGAGAATATGGATGCGGTCGGACAAGCGGCCCGCGACAAGAGAAATCGCGCCGGTGGCACCTCGTCCGATCCGTACCGCCGCGACCGTAAACAGCCCGGCAGTCAACGCAAGCGCAGCGATGGGCGAGAATACCGACGGTGAATGCACGAAACTTGCCACTGTCAGTTGTCGTCGCGGGCGGAGGCACCGCCGGACACATAGAACCAGCACTTGCCGTAGCCGATGCATTGCGTGAACTCGATCCGAGCGTTCGGATCACTGCGCTCGGAACAGAACGAGGCTTGGAGACGACGCTCGTTCCCGCTCGCGGATACCGACTCGAATTGATCCCTCCTGTTCCATTGCCGCGTAAGCCGACGATGGATCTTCTTCGCCTTCCCTCCCGTGTAGTGCGTTCGGTTCGTCGTACGCGGAAAGTTCTGGACGAAGTCGAGGCTGACGTGCTCGTCGGATTCGGCGGGTACGTTGCTCTACCGGCATACCTCGCAGCACGGGCCGGACTGCGCCGACGCCGAGCAGTCCCGATCGTCGTCCACGAAGCGAACGCGAGCGCGGGCATTGCCAACAAAGTCGGTGCCCGGTTCGCCACACGTGTACTGGCGGCCGTAACCGGATCTGGCGTGGCGGCGAAGGGGCGCGATGATGCAGAGATCGTCGGCATCCCGGTACGTCCGACGATCACCGGTCTCGATCGAGCAGCAACTCGGGTGGAGGCGCGCGAGTATTTCGGGCTCCCGCAGCAAGGTCCAGTATTGCTCGTCTTCGGCGGCTCGCAGGGTGCTAGATCGTTGAACGAGGCCGTAGCGGGAGCCGCAGCCGAACTGGCAGCGTCGGGGGTGTCTGTATTGCATGCCCACGGTCCCAAGAACAGTGTCGATGTTGCGGCAACTGGTTCGCCGTCCGCCTATGTGGCGGTGCCGTATCTGACGCGGATGGATCTGGCATACGCCGCTTCGGATCTGGCTGTCTGTCGATCTGGCGCTATGACCGTCGCAGAGGTATCGGCCACTGGTTTGCCGGCTGTCTACGTGCCTTTGCCGCACGGTAACGGCGAGCAAGAACTCAACGCGCGTCCTGTGGTCGACGCTGGAGGAGGCATACTCGTTGCGGACAGCGCACTCGACGCGCAATTCTTCTGTAGTGAGATCATAGATTTGATCACCGATTCCGCACGCCTGGCCCAGATGTCAGCAGGCGCGTCGAGTGTAGGGCACCGTGACGCGGCTTTCGCTGTCGCGAGAATCGTGCTCGAGACAGCGTCAGCGCGATCGACCGAGACGTCACGATCGTGACGGGTGAAAGGACGGACATGCCCGAGATTCCCGTCGTGCTTCCAGTAGAGCTTCCTGTGGAGCTCGAAAGGGTACATATGGTCGGTATCGGCGGTGCCGGCATGTCCGGCGTCGCGCGGATCCTGCTCGCACGCGGAGGCCAGGTGTCCGGCTCGGATGCGAAGGAGAGCAGGGGAGTGCTCGCGCTCCGCGCACGCGGAGCGCAGGTTCGCGTGGGCCACGACGCATCGGCGCTCGATATGATTCCAGGAGGACCCTCGGTGGTTGTCACCACTGATGCGGCGATTCCCAAGGACAACCCCGAGCTCGTCGAAGCAGCCCGACGCGGCATCCCCATCGTGTTGCGACCCACGGTGCTGTCGTCGTTGATGGAGGGATATCGGACAATTCTGGTATCCGGTACCCACGGCAAGACCTCGACGACCTCGATGCTCATCGTGGCGTTGCAGCACTGTGGTTCGGATCCGTCGTTCGCGGTGGGCGGTGAGTTGAACGAGGCGGGCACCAACGCCCATCACGGCAGCGGTGACGTGTTCGTCGCCGAAGCCGACGAGAGTGACGGCTCACTTCTTCGGTACACCCCGAATATCGTGATCGTGACCAACATCGAAGCCGATCATCTCGACTATTTCGGCACCATCGAGGCCTACGTTCAGGTGTTCGATGATTTCGTCGCGTTGCTCGGCCCGGGCGGTGTGTTGGTGGCCTGCATGGACGATCCAGGCTCGGCGGCGCTTGCGCAGCGGATTCAGGAACGCAATCTCCCCGGGGTTCGGGTACTCGGCTACGGATCGGACGACGCGGAATCCGGGGCGGTGGATATGGCGGTGCGACTTCTGCAGTGGGCCCCCGAGGACATCGGGGGTGTCGCTCAGTTGCTCGTCGAAGGTGAGCAGAAGCCGCGAACATTACGGTTGGGAGTTCCCGGACGCCACACGGCGTTGAACGCACTCGCAGCATTTGCGGCAGCTGTGCAGGTAGGTGCCGACGTTCAGGAGGTGCTCGAGGGCCTCGCCGGGTTCGGCGGAGTGCACCGGCGGTTCCAGTTGCGTGGGCGTGAGCACGGCGTACGCGTGTTCGACGATTATGCGCATCATCCAACCGAGGTCCGTGCGGTGCTGAATGCTGCGCAGCAACTCGTCGCCAGCGTGGCAGGCGATGCCGAGCCCGGCCAGGTTCTGGTGGTATTTCAACCGCATCTGTATTCGCGGACCGAGACTTTCGCGGCCGAGTTCGGTTCGGCGCTCAGTCTTGCCGACGAAGTACTCGTTCTCGACGTTTACGGCGCGCGCGAGGAACCTCTACCAGGGGTGTCCGGGGCGTTAGTGGCGGCCGCCGTCACCAAGCCGGTCAACTACCAACCCGACCTGTCGCTCGTTGCCAAGCAGGTCGCAAATCTCTGTGCTCCCGGTGATGTGGTCATCACAATGGGTGCCGGCGACGTCACGATGCTTGCCGGGCCGATTCTCGATGCGCTTCGGTCGAAGACGGACTTTCGGATCGGGCAACGCTGGGCATCGAAGTGAGTGGTCGTCCGAAGCGCCCCGAACGCTCGTCTGCGACAAGGTCTGCCGGCCGAGGTACCTCCGCAAGGACTCCAGCGAGAGCGAAGGCAGAGCGAGTTTCCGATTCCTCGGCGGTGACCGGCACCGACCGTGAGCGCCGGCAAACAGCGCGCGATGACGAGCGGGTTCGTGTGTCGCGCTCGCGTCGCAAGGTCGGACTCATCGCTGCGGCGGTGGTAGCGGTGATCGTAGCCAGTGTGCTGGTCGCGTATTTCACACCTATGTTGTCGGTGCGACAGATCGAGGTCGACGGCGCCGCGTCGGTGACGGAAAGCGAGATCGTGGGGGCACTCGCTGTTCCACTGGGGGAGCGGCTTGTCTCGGTTGATACCGGGGCCGCAGCGCAACGGGTCGCATCGATTCCGGCACTGGCTTCGGTACGCGTGCAACGAATGTATCCGTCGACGGTTCGAGTCACGGTAATCGAGCGCGTTGCGGTGGTGTTCGTCGATAAACCGGACGGTACGCACCTATTGGACTCCAGCGGTGTCGATTTCGCCGTGGCACCGCCGGCCCCTGGCGTCGTTCGGCTCGTGACGGACTCGCCCGGGGCAGACGACCCGGCAACGAAAAGCGCACTTGCCGTACTCGATTCGATGCCGATTGTTCTTCGAGGTCAAGTGGCAGAGGTTCGTGCGAGCTCCATTTCCGACGTTTCGTTGCTGATGTTGGACGGACGTACGCTCGTTTGGGGCGATAGTGAACAAGCAGAGCGCAAATCGGCTGTGGCTCTTGCGCTATTGTCTCAACCAGGACAGATTCTCGATGTATCGAGTCCAGACCTTCCCACCACCAAGTAATCCAAGAGTGGAAAATCTTTCGGTTCCTGTCGGCGCGCCTAGTGGCGGATCGAAGCACCGATGAATAGCGTTCCGAGCGTTGAGTACTTGACATAACTCTAAGCCTGTGGTTCAGGTTGAGAGTTATCGATAGCTCGACAGACCAGACAACAACCACGGAAGGCGAGAGCCCATGACGCCCCCGCACAACTACCTCGCCGTAATCAAGGTCGTCGGCATCGGCGGCGGAGGCGTTAACGCGGTTAACCGCATGATCGAACAGGGACTCAAAGGAGTCGAGTTCATCGCGGTCAACACCGACGCCCAAGCCTTGCTGATGAGTGACGCCGATGTGAAGCTCGATGTCGGCCGCGAACTCACTCGCGGCCTCGGCGCCGGCGCCGACCCGGAGGTCGGTCGTCGAGCAGCCGACGACCACAAAGACGAGATCGAAGAAGTACTCAAGGGCGCCGATATGGTGTTCGTCACTGCAGGTGAAGGCGGCGGCACGGGGACCGGCGGCGCGCCGGTGGTGGCCAACATCGCTCGCAAACTCGGTGCGCTCACGGTGGGTGTGGTCACCAGGCCGTTCTCTTTCGAGGGCAAGCGCCGCGGTGGTCAGGCCGATACCGGCATTCAGCAGCTCCGTGAATCCTGCGACACGCTGATAGTGATTCCGAATGATCGCCTTCTGCAGCTCGGTGACGCTGCGGTGAGTCTGATGGATGCCTTCCGCAGCGCCGACGAAGTGCTTCTGAACGGTGTCCAGGGCATCACCGATCTCATTACCACTCCGGGACTGATCAACGTCGACTTCGCCGACGTCAAGGGTGTGATGTCCGGTGCCGGCAGTGCGCTGATGGGGATCGGATCCTCACGTGGTGAGGGACGCGCCATCAAGGCTGCCGAGTCTGCGATCAACTCGCCGTTGCTCGAGGCGTCGATGGAAGGCGCTCGCGGCGTGCTTCTGTCGATCGCAGGAGGATCCGACCTCGGACTCTTCGAGATCAACGAAGCGGCTTCGCTCGTGCAGGAAGCCGCGCACATAGATGCCAACATCATCTTCGGAACGGTCATCGACGATTCGCTCGGCGACGAAGTGCGAGTAACGGTCATCGCGGCAGGATTCGACGGCGGCACCCCGACTCGTCGGCCCGTCGAAGCCGCCCCTGCCTCGTCGCGTGGTGCAGTCGGGTCGGCGCGCGCCGGTGAGATCAGCTCACGTTCGTCGGAGTCTTCCGAATCCGGTGCCGTGTTCCGCGACTCGGTTGACGCAGGCAGCGGAAGCAGCCTTCCTCCGCTACAGTCCAGCTCCAGCTCCAGCAACGGTCCCTCAGCAACTCCGGGGAGCACCGGTCGGCGGGTACCGGTATCGGACGAAGAAGGCGAGGACGACGTGGACGTGCCGTCGTTCATGCGTCGCTGATCATCGATGCCAGACAAGCCTCCAACGAAGTTCAAGGTTCGCAGAGTCACCACCACCAGAGCTGGTGGTGTTTCTGCGCCACCTTTCGACAGCTTCAATCTCGGTGACAACGTCGGCGACGAGCCGTCGGCTGTTGCTGCAAATCGCGATCGGTTGGGGCGGGAGCTGGGCCTCGGCGCCGAGCGTCTCGTATGGATGGAGCAAGTCCACGGTCGTACCGTGACAGTCGTCAGCGGCCCATCGCGTGAGGCAGTGCCAGTGACCGATGCATTGGTCACAACGGAGCGCGATCTCGGTCTTGTGGTGCTGTCGGCGGACTGCGTACCGCTTCTCCTGTCCGATGAACAAGCGGGTGTGATCGCTGCCGTGCACGCGGGCCGGGTGGGGGCGCGAATCGGTATCGTTCCTCTGGTGCTCGAGGCGATGGTGGCACAGGGGGCAGCGCTCCATCGGATCGGCGCTTTTCTCGGTCCCGCCGCGAGCGGGAGACAGTACGAAGTGCCCGCGCACATGCGGGCAGACGTCGAGCAGCGTTTGCCGGGCAGTGCGACTACTACTGTGCGGAAGACGCCGGGTCTCGACATCCGAGCGGGGATCAAGAAGCAGCTTTTGGACGCGGGGGTCTCGGCTGTGGCTCTCGACCCGCGCTGCACCGTCGAAGACCGGACATTGTTCAGTCATCGACGCAGTGCACCCACCGGCAGGTTGGCCAGCGTGATTTGGATGGACACCGAACCTGCTTGACTGAGGACATGAAAACAGCGTCGAACAGATCCGACGAGATCGAGAGCGCATTGATCTCAGTCCGCGAGCGGTTGAACGCAGCGTGTGTTTCCGCGGGCCGTGACCCGGCCGAGGTAACGCTTCTGTCAGTGACCAAGTTCTTCCCGGCGAGTGACGTCGAGACTCTCTACCGGCTGGGGTGTCGCGACTTAGGCGAATCCCGCGAGCAAGAAGCGTCCGCCAAGGCCGATGAGCTCACCGGTGTGTTTGCCGCAGCACCACCCGCTTGGCACATGATCGGGCACCTTCAGCGAAACAAGGCCAAAAGTGTTGCGCGATGGGCTAGCTCGATTCATTCGGTAGACAGTGGTCGGCTTGTCGACGCGTTGCGAAAAGCTACGGAAAATGCGATCGACGATGGGGAGCGGTCAACTCCGCTCGATGTACTGATCCAGGTGAGTATCGACGGTGACACGCACCGCGGAGGTGTCGACCGCGAGGACCTTGCTGCCCTGGCCGACAAAGTAGCGGCATCGAAGAATCTCAGATTGGCCGGTATGATGGCGGTCCCGCCGCTCGGGGCCGATCCGGATGCTGCATTCGCCGACGTGGCAGAGCTCCATCATGATCTCCTGCTTGCACATCCGGCCGCGACCGAGTTGTCGGCGGGAATGACGGCGGATCTCGAAGCTGCAGTGCGACATGGATCGACGTGCGTGCGTGTCGGTACCGCAATACTTGGTTCGAGGCCGATAACCTCGCCAGTACAGTCCACGGTTCACACCAGCCACATCTGACCCATTGCAACCGTGGAGTCCGGCACAGAAGAGTACTCGCCACGGAAGGCTACCTCGATGAGCACCCTGCACAAGTTCAAGGCGTACTTCGGTATGGTTCCTCTCGCGGACTACGAAGACGACTACCTCGATGAACCCGGATCTCATCGGTCCGGGCGTGGTCGCGATCCCTACGCGGACATCGACGACCGCAGCGACCGTGAGTTCGCAAAACCGTCCTTCACTTCGCGCCGGCCTGCGCGTGAGGAAATGGACGACGAGTACGACGACTACGAGGCGCCCAGACCGGCCCCGACACTTGCCCCGATTGGGTCTCGGTCGTCACGGCCCACGTCGATGGCCGGTCGCGGACCCGTCACACGTGGCAGTCTCGCGGTAGACACACGCATGGATGTGCGCGCAGAAACTCGGCGTAGTCCGATCGTCGATGACGGCGGGCCGCTATCGAAGATCACCACTTTACGTCCGCGTGACTACAGCGAAGCCAGAACCATCGGCGAGCGCTTCCGCGACGGCACCCCGGTGATCATGGACCTGGTCGAGATGAGCAATGCCGACGCGAAGCGTCTGGTCGATTTCGCTGCGGGACTCGCCTTCGCTCTCCGTGGTTCCTTCGACAAAGTCGCGACCAAGGTGTTCCTACTGTCTCCCGCGGACATCGATGTCTCCCCTCAGGAGCGTCGACGCATCGCTGAGACCGGTTTCTACAGTCAGCAATGACGGGCAGCCATTTTGCGCAGCAACGGCGACTCGATCGAAGGATGCGGTCCTGTGACCTGGTCGCTTTGATCGAGTTACTGTTTTCGGGCAGAGTATGACCCGTGGCCCTGTGCGCGGTGATCTACTTCATTCTGTTCATATTTTGGCTTCTCCTCATCGGCCGCATCATCGTCGAATTCATCAGAACGTTCGCGCGAGATTGGCGTCCGTCGGGAGTTGTCGTGGTGGTGCTCGAAGCGATATTCACAGCGACGGATCCGCCTGTCAAGCTATTGAGACGGCTGATCCCCCCAGTTAATCTGGGCGGGGTTCGGTTGGATTTGTCGATCATGGTTCTGCTGTTCGGGGTTTTCATCCTGATGACAGTTGTTCGAGGGCTTGGAACGTAAGGAAGGGTAGTTTCGTTAGAAGATTTCAGGGACGCGCGACCAGCGTGTCCGATGTGAAAGAATAGTGCGGGTAACAGTTGAATTGTTCCGGATCGTGCGGAATGGGATAGAACTGAATGCTTGCTCTACCGCCCCAAACGCGTGAAGGGATCGTTCCATGCCGCTGACTCCAGCCGATGTGCACAATGTCGCGTTCAGCAAGCCGCCTATCGGTAAGCGCGGCTACAACGAAGACGAGGTAGATGCATTCCTCGACCTCGTCGAACAAGAGCTGTCGCGACTGATCGAAGAGAACGCCGACCTGCGCCAGCGGGTGGGTGAGCTCGATCAGGAGCTTGCCGACGCCAAGAACTCTGCCCGGCAGGGTGGCCGCTCACAGCAGGCTCCGCCGGTGCAGCAAAAGGCGCCTGAGCCTCAGCGGCCGGTCGACCCCCCGAAGCCCGCGCCCGTCGTCGCTCCCATTGCGCCACCGGTTGCTGCGTCTTCGCAGGGCGGGGATTCGAATATGCAGGCCGCCAAGATCCTGGGACTTGCCCAGGAAATGGCAGACCGACTTACCAGTGACGCGAAGAGCGAATCCGAGCAGCTGCTCGGAAATGCCCGCACTAACGCCGAGCGTCTGGTGACCGACGCCCGGTCGCGATCCGAGACGATGGTGTCCGATGCGCGCCAAAAGTCCGAGTCTCTTTTGTCCGATGCTCAGACACGGTCGGAAACTCAGCTTCGTCAGGCCAAAGAGAAGGCCGATGCTCTTCAGTCGGATGCAGAGCGCAAGCACACCGAGATCATGGCGACGATCAACGAGCAACGCTCGGTTCTGGAAGGTCGTATCGAGCAGCTCAAGACGTTCGAGCGCGAGTACCGGGTGCGACTCAAATCCTACCTGGAGTCGCAGCTGGAGGAGCTCGAAAACCGTTCGTCCGCGTTGCCGGTCGATAATGGTTCAGAGAAGTTCAACCAGGACAATCAGTCGTCCGGATACAGCCAGTCCTACGCCAAGGGCAATAACTGACGCTCGACAGTCCGACACACGGCGTGTGACGGCTCACTTACGGACCTAACGATCGCCGAGAGGCGCATCTGGAACGAGGAGTCGTGCTTGTCCTGACGTTGTGTGCGGCGGCTGTGGGGTTTGCTCTGCTGGTCATTGCATTGATGACGGGGTCGGTTCTATGGGCGTGGGGATGCATCGTTGTCTGCGTCATCGGTGCAGTCCTTCTCCTCGCAGGAGCGCTACTCGGTCGGAAAGCACCGCCTGGGTCGTAATCGTTGCTCCACAATATTCATTGCAGAGTTCAGTCAAGATGCAGGTTTGAAAGATGCAGTCAGGCGAGGATCCGGCTATCACCGGGGAGCCTTCGGAAGAACGGCACGCTTTCGTTCGCGTGCTCAGTAGAGCCGAACGGGTCGGCCCGTCACAGCCTGAGTGAGTGGCACCGGATCGCTACATGATCCGGTGCAAGCGGGGTGGTACCGCGGTTTCGGCGTCCTACGCGCCGTTGTCGTCCCCGTGCCGAGATTTGCATCGTCCTCGTTCACGCGGACGGTCGGCACGGAGGAGCACAACGATGAGTCAGCATCCGATCAGCAGCAGCGAGTCTTCACACGACTCCTACCCGAGGGTCGACACTTTCGGTACCAAAGCGGGCAGCGTTTCTTTCCCCGAGCTCGAAGAGAAGGTACTCGCGGCATGGGCTGAGGACGGTACTTTTCGTGCCAGCGTGGAGAACCGCGATGGTGCCGAAGAGTTCGTGTTCTACGACGGGCCCCCTTTCGCGAACGGCCTGCCCCACTACGGCCACCTCCTCACCGGCTACGTCAAGGACGTGGTCCCGCGTTTTCAGACCATGCTCGGTAAAAAAGTAGAACGACGCTTCGGTTGGGACTGCCATGGTCTGCCGGCAGAGCTGGAGGCCGAGAAGCAGCTCGGAATCAAGGACAAGTCCGAGATCGACGAGATGGGTCTGGCGAAGTTCAACGCCTACTGCAAGCGGTCCGTGTTGCAGTACACCGACGACTGGCGTGACTACGTCACCCGGCAAGCACGTTGGGTGGACTTCGACAACGACTACAAGACGCTTGATCTCGATTTCATGGAGTCGGTGATGTGGGCGTTCAAAACGCTGCATGACAAGGGTCTGATTTATCAGGGCTTTCGAGTGTTGCCGTACAGCTGGTACGAACAGACTCCGCTGTCGAACCAGGAGACGCGTCTCGACGATGCGTACAAAATGCGGCAGGACCCAGCGGTTACCGTCACCATGCCGTTATCGGCTCCTGGCTCTCCGCTCGATGGTGCGAGCGCTCTCATCTGGACGACGACCCCCTGGACGCTGCCATCGAACTTGGCGATGGCAGTCCACGCGGACGTGAGCTACGTCCAGGTTCGCGGCGCAGATGGAGAGCGATACGTACTCGCCGAGGCGCGCCTGGCGCACTATGCCCGTGAGCTCGGAGAAAGCCCCGAGGTGCTCTCCGAGCACAAGGGTGCTGAGTTGGTGGGTCTGACATACGAACCGCCGTACGATTTTTTCCTCGGCCGAGACAATGCTCACCGGATCCTCGAGGCCGACTATGTGACCACCGACTCCGGCACCGGAATTGTCCATCTTGCACCGGCGTTCGGTGAAGAGGACATGGATGTAGCGACGGCAAACGGTATCGAGGTAGTGCAACCGCTCGACCCGGGTGGGAAGTTCACCTCTCTTGTACCGCCGTACGAAGGCCTGATGGTGTTCGACGCCAATCCGGTCATCATCAAAGACCTCAAAGCCGCCGGACGTCTGCTGCGGCACGAGACCATCGAGCACTCGTATCCGCACAGTTGGCGGAGCGGTGAGCCGCTGATCTACATGGCGGTGCCGTCGTGGTTCGTCGCTGTGACCAAGTTCCGTGATCGCATGGTCGAGCTGAATCAGGAAATCACTTGGGTGCCCGAGCACATCAAGGATGGTCAGTTCGGAAAGTGGCTGGAAGGGGCGCGCGACTGGAACATCAGTCGAAATCGATACTGGGGCAGTCCGATACCAGCGTGGATTTCCGATGATCCGGAGTATCCTCGTCTCGACGTGTACGGCAGTCTCGACGAACTCGAGCGAGATTTCGGTGTCCGGCCCGATGATCTGCATCGGCCGTACATCGATGATCTGACGCGGCCGAACCCGGACGACCCGACGGGCAAGTCGACCATGCGACGCGTCCCTGAGGTACTCGACTGCTGGTTCGAATCCGGGTCGATGCCGTATGCGCAGGTCCATTTTCCGTTCGAGAACCAGGAGTGGTTTTCGGGTTCGAGCAGCGACGTCGCCGGGACGAGCAGTGAGGTCGCGGCGCACAATCCTGGTGACTTCATCGTCGAGTACAACGGGCAGACCCGTGGATGGTTCTACACGCTGCACGTGCTCGGCACCGCGTTGTTCGATCGTCCTGCGTTCAAAACTGTTGCCGCTCATGGCATTGTCCTGGGCGATGACGGCTTGAAGATGAGCAAGTCGAAGGGGAACTACCCGGACGTCAAGGAGGTGTTCGACCGCGACGGCAGTGATGCCATGCGCTGGTTCCTGATGTCGTCGCCGATCCTTCGCGGTGGCAACCTCATTGTGACCGAGCAGGGGATTCGTGAGGGCGTGCGTCAGGCGCTGTTACCGATGTGGAACGCGTGGAGCTTTCTGCAGTTGTATGCCGATACACCAGGACAGTGGCGCACCGACTCGACTCATGTACTCGATCGCTATGTACTGGCGAAATTGTCGGCCACTCGTGACGCGCTCACAGATGCACTGACGACGTACGACGTTGCCGGTGCCTGCGACGAGCTTCGGACCTTCTGCGATGCGCTGACCAATTGGTATGTGCGACGGTCGCGTTCGCGCTTCTGGAGCGAGGACTCAGACGCCATCGACACGTTGCATACCGTGTTGGAAGTATTGAGCCGGCTTGCGGCACCTCTACTTCCGCTCGTCAGCGAGGTCGTGTGGCGGGGTCTGACCGGTGGTCGTTCTGTACACCTGACGGATTGGCCTGCAAGTGCGGACCTGCCGTCGGATCCGGAACTCGTCAGTGGGATGGACGAGGTGCGTTCGGTATGTTCGACGGTACTGAGCCTTCGGAAGGCTCAGAATCTTCGCGTGCGGCTGCCTCTGCCTCGGGTCACCGTTGCTGCCGAGAATGCCGAGCGTCTGCGGCCGTACGCCGACATCATCGCCGACGAGGTCAACGTCAAGACGGTCGATCTCACCGACGACGTCGCCGCGCACGGCAAGTTCGAACTCGTCGTCAACGCGCGTGCCGCTGGGCCCCGAATCGGCAAGGACGTCCAGAAGGTCATCAAGGCAGTCAAGGCGGGGGGCTGGAGTGAGGACGTGGGCGGCGTGGTCAGCGCTGCCGGGATAGCGCTTCTGCCCACCGAGTACACCCGTAAACTCGTTGCCGCTGAGCCTGAGTCGACAGCGCCATTGCCGGGCAATGCAGGACTGGTGGTGTTGGATTCCGCAGTCACCGCTGAGCTCGAGGCAGAGGGGTGGGCCAAGGATCGCATCCGTGAGCTGCAGGACGCTCGTCGGAACCTGGGCCTGGATGTCTCCGACCGTATCGACATCGTTGTCTCCGTGCCCACCGAGCGTCAGGAATGGTTCGACACGCACCGTGAGTTGATTGCCGGTGAGGTGCTCGCTCTGACGCTCGTCGACGGCGATCCCGGCGCTGAGGCAGTGGATCTCGGTGAGGGTGTACGCGTACTGATCCGCCGGACTCGATGATGTCGTCGCGAGAAGTGGAGGATGTCGTCCGCGAACTGCTTTCCTCGGCTCGCGACGGCGTCGTTCCCATCGTGGCGGTGGGTGAACCGGTACTCCGGACGCCTGCCGCACCGTTGAACGATCAACTCGAACGCCAGACACTCGAAAGACTCGTCGAGGTAATGCGTGCGACGATGCGCGACGCCCCGGGTGTCGGCCTTGCTGCACCGCAGATCGGAATTTCACTACGAATCGCTGTAATCGAGGATATGTACGACGTGGACGATGAGGTGGCCGTGGTGCGTCAGCGAACGCCGCTGCCGTTTCGAGTCCTCGTGAACCCGAGGTACACGGAGACGGGATCGGCCCGAGCGTCCTTCTACGAGGGGTGTTTGAGCTTTCCGGGCTATCAGGCCGTGGTATCTCGTTCCGCGCAGGTTCGGCTCGAGTGCGAGCGCCTCGACGGCAGCCGCGTCGAAGAGTGCCTGCATGGCTGGCCTGCTCGAATTGTGGCGCACGAGACAGATCACCTCGACGGCACGCTCTACATCGACAAGGCTGTCACCAGATCCATCGCAGCCAACGACACCTACTCGAAGTTGTGGACGGATCTCACGCCGCAGGCAGCAGCAGCAGCTCTCGGCTTCGAGCTCGACGCCGAGTGAGATGTCCGCAGCCAGAAGTAATTCGCGATCGTGACCGACTCGCGTAGTAGGCGCTGGGTGCTGCATCTCGACATGGACGCGTTCTTCGCCTCTGCCGAGCAACTGACGCGTCCGACATTGCGGGGCCGACCCGTCCTGGTGGGTGGGGCAGGCGGCCGGGGTGTCGTGGCGGGGTGCAGCTACGAGGCTCGCGTGTTCGGCGCTCGGTCCGCGATGCCCATGCATCAAGCCCGGCATCTCGTCGGTGTCGGAGCAGTCGTGCTGCCACCCCGGGGCGCTCTGTATCAAGAGCTGAGCAAGCGCGTATTCGACGGCCTTCGAGCACGGATGCCGGTGATCGAACAACTCTCCATGGATGAGGCATTCGGTGAACCCGTCGAGCTCGCCGGCGCGACGGCGCGTGAAGTACTCGAGTTTTGCGAGATGCTGCGTGCACTGGTGTCGGAGGAAACGGGCCTGGTTGCCTCGATCGGCGCCGGTGCCGGCAAACAGATCGCAAAGATCGCGTCGGGACTGGCCAAGCCCGACGGGGTCAAAATAGTTCCCCCCGAAGAACACACCGCTCTCATGGCGGCGTTGCCGGTTCGAAAACTGTGGGGGATCGGCCCGGTCGCCGACGAAAAGCTTCGCCGCTTGGGGATCGAAACCATAGGACAATTCGTCGCAACCCCAGAATCGGAAGTCTCATCGATCCTCGGAGCCACCACGGGTCCTGGTTTGCACAAATTGGCCCGGGGAATCGATGACCGTGCTGTCGCGGAGCGCGCGGAGGCGAAACAGGTCAGTGCGGAAACGACGTTCGCGCAGGATCTGGTCACACTCGCGCAGCTCCGCTCGGCTGTCGAGGCAATTGGAGACTCGGTGCACCGCCGTCTGCTGAAGGATGGGCGTGGCGCCCGAACCATCGTGTTGAAACTGCGGAAAGCGGACATGAGCATCGTCACTCGATCGCTCACACTCCCGTACGCCACGGTCGACAAACAGACGATCGTGGCCGCTGCACTGCGGCAGGTCCTCGACCCGGTGGAGCTGGGGCCGATTCGTCTTGTCGGAGTCGGGTTGACCGGCCTCTCGGCTGTACAGCAAGGGTCGTTGTTTCCAGAATTGGACCACGACTCGGCCGTAGCTGAAGGTGCTTTCACTTCAGTCGAGGACGCATCCGGGGAGGCCGAGGGCGCTGCCGGATCTGCGGGGGAATCGTCGCGTGCGGCGGCGGATCTGGGGCCGTGGTGGCATCCCGGTATGGACGTAAGGCATCCTGAATATGGACACGGGTGGATACAGGGGGCAGGCCACTCCGTAGTCACGGTCCGTTTCGAAACACGATCCACAGGACCGGGCAGGGCTCATACTTTTGCGGAGTGGGACGAACTACTCGTTGCGGCCGATGCACTCGACAGCCTGCAATGACTGTGATTCTTACCCGCCGGTAGCTCGGCTTCTTTCCGTCTGCGGCATGTCGATGGCATAGTGAGGCAGCCGAGGCAGACGAATACAAGATCGCCCCCCACGTGAGATAGCAAACGCACGTGACCGAACAGCAAGACTGAAGGGACAGAGCACTTGAAGCTTGGAAATACCCGTAAGGCCATAGTCACAGGCGTCGCGATTGCCGCAGCGCTGTCGATGAGCGCGTGCAGCTCGGACGAGGGCAGTGAGAAGACGACCACCACGACGGCGACGTCGACGACTTCTGTAGCTGAAGCGCCAGATGCAACGGGCGACTACCCACCGGTGCCGACCGCAGAAGAGCTCAACACCGAACTGCTCCGCGGTCTCGATCCGGCCGTTCCGGTCGAAGAGAAGGCCGAGCTGATTCAGGGCGCCGAGGAAGATCCCGACCTCATCAACCAGGTTGCGGCTGCGGCCGTGCAGAACGGTGCACAGATCGCGATCACGAGCGTCGACGATCTCGGTGACGGCACGCTCAACGCCGGCGCAACGCTGACCATCAACGGTCAGGCCAACCCCGGCAGCTTCACCTTCGTCGCCGAAGACGGCAAGTGGAAGCTCTCGAAGGAAAACGCATGCAGCTTTGTTCAGCTCGCGCAGCTGACCTCGCCCGCGTGCGCTTGATCGACTAGACCGTTTCGACGGTGATGCCGGTGTTCCTCCCGAAAGGGCGGCACACCGGCATCACCTGTTGCGGGGCACGCGCGATATCCCTGTTCTCAGCTCATGCCTTGGTGCTCGCGCCGCGGATCTTGTCGGCAGCTTCGATTGCCAAAGTGGTCAGTGCTTCCGGGGCGACGCCCTGCTGACTCGTCACCACCAGTTGGAACACCGTTCGATCGACGATGGCCACCACTGCCTCGGAGACGAGGGTGAAGCCCTCGCTCCTGGTCTCGAGTCGGATCGATGTCGATGCATCGCCGATCGTGTTGTGCTCGCGTCCACCCAGTCGATAGTCGACGACGATGCCGTCGGCGTCGGTTCCCGTGTATGTCCCGCAGTCTGCAAACGTTTTTGCACGGCTGCGAAGGCGTCGGCGGCGCCATTGTCGGTATAGCTGGCAGCGTCCTCGTCGATCGAGGAGAAGTCCGGTCCTGAGAAGCGGATCTCGGCGTCGGCTGCGGCGCCTGGGGACTGCTGGGCTAGGGCAGCCAAAACTTCCGCGCAGGACTGCGGGTCGGTTCCAGATTTGTCGGCTGCGTCGTACTCCGGCGCCGGGTCGAGTCCGAGATCTCGGACCGGGTCGGGGATCAGCACGTAGCCGTCGGGGAGCTCTGTGGAAACGAGCATCGCGCCCGCGAGCGCAGCATTGTCGGCGATCGGACTTCCCAGCAGTGGATCGGGAGCCGGCACGATCGGACCGACATCGGACAACGGAACTGCCTCGGGCGCGTCTTCGGACAGACCGCAACCGGACACCGCGCTCATCGACGCCGCCGACAGCAACGCGACCACAACCCGGCGCTTTCTTCCTGTCAGCGTCGACGCAGCGGCCTTCATGGCGTGGTCCACTGCAGCGTGTCAGAGATGTCCTGACGCAAAACAGTGGCGCCCTCGGGATCGCTGTACTGCTGGCTTCCGGAGACAGTCACATCGCCCGAAATTGGCAGTGGCTTACCCAGATCGATCTCCAGGGTGCCGGCGCCGGACATCGTGTACGAGTCGATGCGGAGCTGGCCAGCATTGTCGGGCAACTCAAGTGTCTTCGACTCCGGTGACTGATCTATCCGGACGTCGACCGTGACGCGGTCGCCGTCTCTGGCGCGCAGGGTCGCTGTTGTCGTCTGATTCAGTGTCGTTCCACTGATCACCTGCTGTTGGATCGTCCAGACCGCGCCGATACCCACCTCGCTTTCGGGGAACGACACCGAGCGATACACCGCTTGATTGAGGGCCTGCTCAATGGCTGCGCGCGCTGCGTTCTGCGTGTCTGGGCTCGGGCTGATGCGCAGTGCTGTCACAGCCCCGGTCTCGGTGATGGTGAGCCCAGCTTCCGAGCCGTCAGCAGGCGCCAGCGAATCGGTCAGCCGCTGATCTACGGAGGTGGCTTTTCCTATCCGGAGATCGACTTCTCGGTCCGAATCTGATTGGGATGCCTGAACGGTCAGCGGCAAGGTGAGTTCAGGAGTGGAGAAGTCCTGCACCGCTTGGTCGTCGATCTGCTGTGTCACATTCGAGCCCGTGACTAGCCGAACCGACTGTTCGTCCGACAGGTTCGGCGACAATACCGAGCGGGGCTCGCTACCCGGCTCGACGAGTTTCGTCGTCACCGGAGTAACTGGGACCGTAATAACCGGGGCGGTGGTCGAGGTGTCGGCGCTGGTTGCTGGATCGTCGCCGGAGGAGGTGCACGCGGTGAGTAGAACCGCCACTGCTGCCGCCCCGGCAACCAGCGCATACCGTCGGTGCTTCGAGTTTTCGGAAGTCGAGATCACGGCACCAGGCTACGGATCTGCCCCGCCGCCACGCACAGGTACATGCGAGGTGCCTCCGGCCGACGGATCCGGATGTGAGGTATCGGAGTGCAATGCGACATGATAGAGCCGTGAGTGAAGACCGCCCAACAGATTCGAGCAGTACCGAAAACGAGCCCGCAAGCCCGGCCATTGCTCAGGAAGCCACCGACGCCGGTTCAACACCAGACGTCGCGGCACCCGGGCCTACTGTGCCCACCGGCTCGGCACGCGAGAACGTCGAGGCCGACAGCCCCGCCGCCAACAGCGAGGCAGCCAGTGTCATCGTCGATGCCAAGCCGCTCCGCACCCGGATGCTCATTGCGATCGCGTTCGTCGTGTTGGCCTTCGATCTTCTGACCAAGATCGCCGCCGTGCATTGGATACAGCCAGGACGGCCGGTAGAGATCGTCGGCGACGTCGTCACACTCCGTCTCGTTCGCAATGCAGGTGCAGCATTTTCCATGGCCACGGGCATGACGTGGTTGCTCACGATTGTCGCGGTCTGTGTCGTGATCGGCGTTGTCCGGATCGGTCGTACCCTGCGCTCGCCGTTGTGGGCGCTGGGCCTCGGACTGGTACTGGGCGGTGCACTCGGAAATTTGATCGACCGGTTCTTCCGCGCCCCAGGGCCATTGCAGGGGCACGTTGTGGACTTCGTGTCGGTGGGCTGGTGGCCGGTGTTCAATGTTGCCGACTCCTCGATCGTCTGTGGCGCGATTCTCCTGGTCGTATTGAGCCTGTTCGGATTCGAGCCCAACGGAGAGCGCGCTCGATCCGACAAGCGCGAAGACAACACGAGTTCGGCGGATCAAGCGTGAGGGAATCGCGATCGATGCCGGTACCCGACGGGCTCGACGGAATGCGGGTCGACGCCGGTGTATCGCGTCTGCTCGGACTGTCCCGGACTGTCATTGCCAGCCTGACCGAGGAAGGGGCCGTCGCGGTCGACGGCACCGCCGTCGGTAAGTCGGACCGCCTGGCCGCAGGCACCTGGCTGGAAGTGGAGCTGCCCGAACCCGCTCGTCCACTCACCATCGAGGCCGAACCCGTCGAGGGCATGGAAATTTTGTATGCCGACGACGACGTGGTTGCAGTCGACAAGCCGGTCGGTGTCGCGGCCCATGCAAGTGTCGGGTGGACCGGCCCAACGGTAATCGGAGGACTCGCCGCGGCGGGCTTTCGGATCTCGACGTCCGGTCTGCACGAGCGTCAGGGCATCGTCCACCGTCTCGATGTCGGAACCTCCGGTGTGATGGTCGTTGCCACGTCGGAGCGGGCCTACACGCTTCTCAAACGTGCATTCAAACAACGCACCGTCGAAAAGCGCTACCACGCTCTCGTCCAGGGGCATCCGGATCCGAGCAGCGGAACCATCGACGCGCCGATCGCACGGCACGGGAGCAACGACTGGAAGTTCGCGGTGCGTGCAGACGGGAAAGAAAGTGTGACGCACTACGACACCATCGAGGCATTTCAGGCTGCGAGCCTTCTCGACGTACACCTCGAGACCGGTCGCACACACCAGATTCGAGTGCACTTCTCCGCGCTCCGGCATCCGTGTTGCGGTGACCTGACGTACGGCGCGGACCCGCGACTTGCCGAGCGGCTCGGCCTCGAACGCCAGTGGCTCCATGCAAAGTCGCTGGGTTTCGCGCACCCGTCCGATGGTCGTTGGGTCAAGATAGAGAGCGCCTACCCGGCTGACCTCGAGCACGCGCTCGAGGTGCTTCGGAGGGCATGAATCGACTATGGGGTGCGGCCGAGGCCGTTGCGCTCGTCGTGGCGGCCCTGGTGTTCTTCGCCATTGTCGGTGCCTTGAATCCGCTTCGCCAGCTCGCTGTCGACACCGATCGCCTCGGACCCGATAACGGCGAATATGTCGCTGAGTACGTCGACCGCGCAGCTATGAGCGTGAAAAAGTCGCTCGAGGACAATGATCTGCACTGGGGTCTCGTTTCGTTCGATTCGGCCGTATCGTCTGCCCAGTCGTGGGGCCTTGTCGACGGCATACGCATCTCGCAGGTGCTGCTGCGCGTGCCGCTCGATCGCGTCCAGACGGCGGTCATCACAGTCGGAGTCTCTGGATCCGAATTGTCAGTGGCCGAGTCCGAGAGCGTGGCCGCATCGAGGCTGCAAGTGTCGATGGGGCGGGCATCTATGGGACCAGCATCTATGGGTCAGGGGGATCGGCAGTCCCAGATCGATGCGGCCTCGGCTTCTGCTCTCTCCGCTGGATGCGACTGCGTGGTCGGTCTTATCGTCCGCGCCCCCGCGGCAGCGTTGGCGACGATTGCGGGCCGGCCCGGGGTGCGAGCTGTAGAAGCACTTCCTGCGGATGCGGTCGCGGGCCGCTTCGCGGTCAGGGCTCTGTTGCCCGACTTCGTGGACGTTGTCGGACCGCTACCGGACGACGGCCCGGTACCTCCTCCGTGAACTGGTATTTCGAGTCTGATGCCCGGGGGGAGAGCCAAAGGACACGCGGGGACGACCGACACACCGTCGGCTGCCAACTAACTTGCAGTTGCGTAATAGAGTGGGTGCACTCCGGCTGGCATCGTCTACTTGCTGAAAATCCTTGTTGCACTACCGCTCGACCTCAGGAGAAGAAAGTTTCGTGGCTGACTCGTTCGCACATCTGCACAACCACACCGAGTACTCGATGCTCGACGGAGCAGCCAAGATCGCTCCCTTGTTCGCCGAGGCGAACAGGCTGGGGATGACGGCCGTCGGCATGACCGACCACGGCAACATGTACGGCGCGAGCGAGTTCTACAACGAGGCCAAGAAAGCCGGCATCAAGCCGATCATCGGTATCGAAGCGTATGTCGCTCCCGAGTCACGGTTCAACAAGAAGCGAGTGTTGTGGGGCGACCGGAGTCAGAAGTCCGATGATGTGTCCGGTAGCGGTGCCTATACGCACATGACGATGGTCGCGGAGAACGCAACAGGCCTACGGAACTTGTTCAAATTGTCGTCGATGGCCTCGATCGAGGGGCAGCTGGGCAAATGGGCCCGGATGGACGAGGAGATCATCGCCTCGCACGCCGAAGGGATCATCGCCACGACTGGATGCCCGTCGGGAGAGGTCCAGACGAGATTGCGTCTCGGGCAGGACCGTCAAGCGCTCGAGGCTGCGGCGAAATGGCGCGACATCTGGGGTCCGGAAAACTTCTTTTTGGAGTTGATGGATCACGGCCTCTCGATCGAACAGCGCGTTCGTGAAGGCCTGCTCGATATCAGCAAGAAACTCTCGATCCCGCCCCTCGCTACGAACGACTGCCATTACGTCACCAAGGATGCGGCGGAGAACCACGAAGCGTTGCTGTGCATTCAGACTGGCAAAACGCTCAGTGATCCCACCCGGTTCAAGTTCGGCGGCGACGGCTACTACCTCAAGTCCGCCGCCGAGATGCGGGAGATTTGGGACGACCAGGTGCCTGGCGCCTGCGACAACACGTTGCTCATCGCCGAGCGAGTGCAGCCCTACGACGAGGTGTGGGAACACCGCGACCGGATGCCGATCTTCCCGGTGCCCGAGGGCGACACGCAGGGCTCGTTCCTGACCAACGAGGTCGATCGCGGGCTCGAGTGGCGATTCCCAGGTGGTGTTCCCCAGGAGTACCGCGACCGCGCGAAGTATGAGATCAGTGTCATCCTCGAGATGGGCTTCCCTGCCTACTTCCTCGTCGTCGGTGACCTCATCACCTATGCACGATCGGTCGGTATCCGTGTCGGACCAGGACGTGGATCGGCGGCCGGATCCCTCGTCGCGTATGCGATGGGCATCACCAACATCGATCCACTCCCGCACGGCCTGCTCTTCGAGCGATTTCTCAACCCCGAGCGTGTGTCGATGCCGGATATCGATATCGACTTCGATGATCGTCGCCGCGGTGAGATGGTGCGTTACGTCACCGAAAAGTGGGGTAGCGACCGCGTCGCGCAGGTCATCACGTTCGGCACTATCAAGACCAAGGCCGCCATCAAGGATGCCGCGCGAGTTCAGTTCGGTCAGCCAGGGTTCGCGATCGCCGATCAGATCGCCAAGGCTCTGCCGCCGCCGGTGGCGGCCAAGGATATCTCGGTTGCCGGTATCACCGACCCGGCACACGAGCGCTACAAGGAAGCCACCGAAGTTCGTGCGCTCATCGACTCCAATCCCGACGTCGCGACGATCTACAAAACGGCTAAGGGTCTCGAAGGGCTGATCCGCAATGCAGGCGTGCATGCCTGTGCGGTGATCATGTCCTCCGAGCCGCTTACCGACGCGATTCCGGTGTGGAAGCGCGCGCAGGACGGCGCGATCATCACCGGCTGGGACTATCCGTCGTGTGAGGCCATCGGTCTGCTCAAGATGGACTTCCTCGGCTTGCGCAACC
>JBBSSG010000045.1:0-22841 GCA_038242295.1 Mycobacteriales bacterium
CCACGAGATCTGCTTCGACCGTGCGGGCCAGTTCGGTGACGGCGGCACCGGAGGCGACGTCCACGGGGTGCTGCTCGGCGAGCTTCGCCGTGCCTGCGTTTCCTGGGGCGACCAGCAGCTTTCTGACCTTCGGGTCCTTGCTCAGCGCACGAAGGAGGGCGTGCTCACGAGCACCGGAACCTATGACGAGTACGCGCACAGTGAACAAGGCTATCGGCTCCACACGCCACGAGCGAAAACCTGTTTCGTGCGCACCGAGCAGCTTCCTGTTACCAGTTGCTCGATTCGTAGATACACACGCGCGGTGAAGCCGCATACGCTGAGGCCATGGCATCCGTGTTCAGCAAGATCATCAGCGGCGACATCCCCGGACGGTTCGTGTGGGAAGACGAAGACGTCGTCGCGTTTCTGACCATCGCTCCCGTGACGCAGGGCCACACGCTGATCGTTCCGCGCGAGGAGATCGACCAGTGGCAGGACATCGACGGCGCAGTGTTCGGCAACTTGACGTCCGTTGCCCAGAAAGTCGGCCAGGCCGTCCGCTCCGCATTCGATGCTCCGCGCGCGGGCTTTCTGATTGCGGGCCTCGAGGTCCCTCACCTGCACCTGCACGTGTTTCCGGCCTACGACATGGGCAACTTCGACATCAGTGGCGCTGACCCGAACCCGTCAGCCGAATCGCTCGACGTCGCGGCCGAGAAGATCAAGGCCGCTTTGCGTCAACTCGGACATTCTTCGAACGCTCCCTCCTGAATCGTCGCTGGGCAGCCCGACTACGACCGCATAACGGTGCATGAGAGTCTTTTCTCATGGCGTGGGTCGTTCTTGTCATTTCTGGAGTCCTCGAAGCAGTGTGGGCAACCGCGCTCGGCAAATCCGACGGCTTTTCCCGCCCCATCCCGACGGCCGTGTTCGCTGTCGCCCTCGTTGCCAGCATGGGCGGACTCGCATTTGCGATGCGCTCACTGCCGACGGGAACGGCGTACGCAGTGTGGGTTGCCATCGGCGCCGCGCTCACCGTCACCTACGCGATGGTCACCGGCGACGAACCTGCCTCCTGGATCAAGATCGTCCTGCTGATGGGGATCGTCGGCTGCGTCGTCGGACTGAAGGTCTTGCACTGATATCTACCGTAACTGAAGTACCTGTGCAGCTACAGTTACACGCATGAACTGGGTGTCCGCGATCACACTTCCTGCGCGCGCCTTCATGGCCATCGCGGAAACCGCGCTCGAAGTTTCGGCGACGATCATCTCGACCAGCCGCTTTGCCTTGGAAACAGGAGCGTCGGTACCGGCGAACCTGGCGACATTCACCAACCCCAAGGGCGGCACGATGCAGCTGCTCTCCCAGCTCGGGGAGCTGACGTCGGATGACCGCGCTCTGGGCAACGCGCTGCGCGCCGGTGGGCCGCTGGACCGATTGCTTGCCACGGGCGGCGTCGTCGATCGGCTGACATCCGAGGAAGGGACGCTCGACCGACTGTTGGCCGAGGGCGGACCCGTCGACCGGGTGACGGCCAAAGGCGGACCGCTCGAACGCCTGCTTGTCGAGGACGGACCACTCGAAAGACTGCTCATGGAAGGCGGTCTGCTGGACCGCATCACCGCTCCCAACGGACCACTCGAACGTCTCACCGCGACGGACGGACCGCTCGAGCTTCTGACGCGCGAGGGCGGGATCATCGAGCGCGCGATCCAGGAGGGTGGCCTGCTCGAGCAGTTGCTGTCCGAAGGCGGTGCGGTGGAACGCTTGACGGTCGAGGGCGGTCCGCTCGATCAACTCGTCAATCTGTCGGAAACGCTGGCCTCTCTTGCACCCAATCTGGAGCGCATGGGCACCAGCGTCGATATTTTGCAGGACTCGGCTCAAAATCTTGCCGCAGCGGTGCTTCCGCTCGGTGAACTGGTCAGCCGGCTACCCAGCCGGTGGCTCAAAGGAAAGGGCAACGGGCACGAACTGCAGTAGTCACTTAGCTACATGTCAGTGAAGGTGTGTATCGAAGAACTCGAACACCCGGCCAAACGCGTCCTCGGCTTGCTCTCCGCGCCAACCCATTCCGGTAATCTTGCTGAACATTCCGGCGGCGCCTTCGGGGAACGCATTGGCGAAACCGTGACTCGCTCCCGGGTAAGTTTTGACGTCGTGCGCAATCCCCTTCGCCGACAGCGCTTTCTCGACCTTCTTACCTGCGCCGATCAGTATCGGATCATTCTTGCCGTATGACGCGACTATTGGGCACGCCCCATCGAGAACCTCGTCGAGTTTTCGAGGAGTGACGCCATAGAACGGTGCACTCGCGTCGAAGCCGTTGGGAGAAAGCAGCAACGCGAACCCGCCGCCCATGCAGAAGCCGACGATTCCGACCTTGCCGGTGACGTTCTCGTGCTCCACCAGAAAGCTTCGGGCAGCGAGCAGATCGTCGACCGCAACCCCGCTCTGGCCTAGCAGTGCCCGGAACACCCCGACCACGCACTTCCTGACGCCGCCGCGGGTGTACAGATCGGGGGCCAGCGCAACATAGCCCTTGTCGGCGAAGCGTCGAGCGACATTCCTCGTGTCCTGAGTAAAGCCGAGGGCGTCGTGCACGATGACCACCGCCGGCCACTTCTTCTCACCCCCGGGTCCATCGCCGACCGGCATCTCGAGCACCGCGTCGATCGGTCCGGTGGGGGTCTCGACGCGAATGTCAGCCATAGTCGCAGGCTAACTCACTTGCGCAGGCTCCGGGCGATGACCAGCCTCTGGATTTGATTGGTGCCCTCGAAGATTTGAGTGATCTTGGCGTCGCGCATGTATCGCTCGACGCGGAAGTCGCGGGTGTAGCCGTAGCCGCCGAATACCTGCACGGCATCGGTGGTCACCTTCATCGCGGCATCGGTGGCAATGAGTTTGGCAACGGATGCGTTTCGCGAGTAGTCCAGTCCGCCGTCACGTCGCCGAGCGGCGTCGATATACGTGGCTCGGGCCGAATCGACCGCAGCCGCCATGTCCGCGAGCAAGAAGCCGAGGCCCTGGTGATCGACGATCTTCTTGCCGAACGTTGTGCGCTCGTTGGCATATTTGACGGCGTCGTCGAGCGCGGCCTGGGCAATGCCGACGGCCACAGCAGCTATTCCGAGTCGGCCGGCATCCAAGGCGCTGAACGCTATCTGAAGACCTTGTCCTTCCGTGCCGAGGCGGCGCTCGTCGGAGACGAAGGCGTTGTCGTAACTCGCTGAGGTCGTGGGAATTGCATGCAGTCCCATCTTTTCTTCGGGCTTGCCGAAGGAGAGACCTTCCTGGTCGCTGGGGATGAGGAAGCAGGAGATGCCCTTGCTACCTTCGCCGGTGCGGGCGAAGAGGTTGTAGAAGTCGGCGACGCCGCCGTGGGTGATCCATGCTTTCTCACCGTTGACAACGTAACCGTCGTCTTGTGGGGTTGCCTTGCAGTTCAGCGCGGCGGCATCGGATCCTGCCTGCGGCTCGGACAGGCTGTAGGCCCCGATCAGGCCGCCGCCAAGCATGTCCGGTAGCCAGCGCTGCTTCTGCTCGTCGCTGCCGAATACCAGTAGCGGCGAGCAGGCGAGAGAGTGCACGCTCACCGCGACTGCGACGGCTGCCCAACGCGCCGCCAGCTCTTCGAGTACCTGCAGGTAGACCTCGTAGGACTGGCCGCCGCCGCCCCACTCCTCGGGAAACGGCAGGGACAGTAGACCCGCCTCACCGAGGGTGCCGAAAACGCCGTCGGGATAGGTCTCGTTTTTCTCGTGCGCGTCGACGATGGGGTCGAGGACTTTGTCCGCTACGTCGCGGGTGAGCTGGATGAGGTCGCGGGCCTCTTCGGTGGGTAGTAGGCGGTCGACGGGCATCTGAAACTCCTGACAAAACTGGGGGAATCTCCGAGGGTACTGCGCGTCCCTGCTCTGTATGCATCGCAGCGCCTACTGACAACGGGGATCGCGGGCCGACCGTAGCTGCAGTCGTACTCGACGCTGAATGCAGATCATCACTCGCTCGAGGTGTCGGTGAAGCTCTCGGCGTTGGGGCAAGGGATCGACGCCTCGCTCGCCCTCGAGAACGCTCGGACAATCTGCACGGAGGCCAAGAGGGCCCACGTCTGGGTGACTATCGACGCGGAGGATCACACGAGCACCGACTCCACGCTCTCGATCGTGCGCACACTCCGACAGGGCTACTTCATGCGCCGTCTCGCTGAACGGCCTGCGAATCTGATGTTCTTCGCGAGGTCGCTCGCATCGAGGAGTCAGCAAAAGCCACGGCGTTCACCTGCGGATGGCGCCCGTTACGGACGTCGAGGACAGCCGCGGGGGATAGTCTCGGGGCATTCGAGATCAGGAGCAGCACTCAGGAGGCCAGTGGTGAATACCGTTCGTAAGCTCGGACTCTGCGCGATCATCACCATTGCATCGAGCCTTTCAGCGATGGGGGTTGCGTCCGCTGAGCCGGTGGCGATTGCGTTCCAGATCAATCCGGCTCCGCTCGGGAACCCGAACGGCAGTTTCGATGTGCCGGCGATCAGGTGCGCCGCGGTCGTCGGGGAGCAACCTGGAACGGCACGGGTCACCGGCGATGGACCGGATCAGTGGGGCTGCACTCCATATTCCCCGGTTCAGTGGATCAATCTGTCTACTGGGGCCACAGGTTCGACCCAGCTTTCGGTTGGCTTGAACGGTCACCCGTCCGAGTCGACCCTGAATACCGGCCCGGGACAGGTCGCCCTGGTCCTCACACCCCAGTACGGCACAATCATCACTCCCGGGCTCGCCACTTTCTACGTGCCATAAGTTCCACAGCAGCACCCGGCGTCACAGAAAGGTCGTCGTCTCAGTCATGACCGCCAGCACAGCAGACGCCGTCATCATCGGAGCGGGCCACAACGGGCTCGTCGCCGCCGCCGTACTTGCCGATGCGGGGTGGGACGTAGTGATCCTCGAGGCCGAAGACGAACCCGGCGGTGCCGTCAGAAGCGCCGAACTCGTTCCCGGATTCACCAGCGATATGTTCAGCGCCTTCTACCCGATGGCGGTGGCATCACCGGCCATGACGGCACTCGAGTTGGAGCGACACGGCCTCGAATGGTCGCACTCACCAGCCGTCTACGGCCATGCCCGCTCCTCCGTTGACGACAACGCCGCCGTCGTTTATCGCGACGTCGCCGACACCGCAGCAGCACTCGCTGAACACGACAGCCGCGACGGCGATGCATGGATGGCGCTCTGCGAGCAATGGACACGTATCAAGAAGCCGCTGATCGACGCGTTCTTTGGCCCATTTCCGCCGATCCGCGCTTCAGCGTCGCTGGCCCGAACCCTCGGCGCTGCGGACCTGCTCAGGTTCGTGCGATTCATGGCTCTGCCCGCGAGGGTGATGGCGAACGAGACATTTCACAGCTCGGCTGCACGGTGCCTGCTGATGGGCAACGCCATGCACGGGGATGCGTCGCCGGAAGCCGCGGTAAGCGGGGCAATGGGCTATCTGCTGACCATGCTGGCTCAGGACAGCGGCTTCCCCGTCCCGAAAGGCGGTTCGAGCAGGCTTACCTCGGCGCTGGTCCGCCGCACAGGCTCGGCGCAACTGCGGTGCGGATCTCCCGTTACGCGCATCGGCGTCGAGCACGGCCGAGCTGCCGTGGTGCATACCGCGTCGGGAGATACTGTTCGTGCCCGCCGAGCGATCATCGCCGACGTGTCCGCGCCGATGCTGTATCAAAACTTGCTTCCCGCCGATGCAGTCCCGAGCCGACTGCACGACGACCTCGAGAAGTTCGAGTGGGACACCCCGGTGGTGAAGGTCAATTATGCGCTCGACCGGCCGATCCCGTGGCGTTCGAAGAACCTTTCGCTCGCGGGGACCGTCCACCTCGGCGCCGACGACGACGGACTTCTGCGATGGTCGACCGATCTCGCGACGAGAGTGCTGCCGAAGCGTCCGTTCATGTTGTTCGGGCAGATGACGACGGCTGATGCGTCGCGTTCACCCGAGGGGACCGAGAGCGCCTGGGCGTACACGCATCTGCCGCGGGGAATCGTCGACGACGCATCGGCGGACATCATTGCCGATCGTGTGCAGGACGTCTTGGAGGAGCATGCTCCCGGTTTCGGGTCCGCCGTCGTGGGCCGAGTAGTGCAACGTCCGAGCGACCTCGTCTCGGCCGACGCGAACCTGCACGGCGGGGCCGTCAACGGGGGAACCGCACAGTTGCACCAACAGTTGATCTTCAGGCCGACTCCGGGGCTCGGCCGGTCGGAGACCCCTGTCGACGGCCTGTTCCTGGGTAGTGCCGCAGCGCATCCGGGCGGTGGAGTTCACGGCGCAGCGGGGATGAATGCTGCTCGCGCCGCACTGGGTCAGCGCGGGCTGCTCGGTCCGCTGCGAAAGAAAGTGACCAGCTCCTTGTTGGAGCTGGTCACTCGGTGACGTCTGGTTCGGCTCAGGCCAACGCGTCGTCAACGGTGGAGAACCTCTGAACTGGGTTCTCGACCGCTGCTGTTTCGAGCAGCCTGCGTACCGAATGGCCCGGCACGATGCACCAGGTCGATCCTGCACTGACGACTGAGTCCTCGAGTGCGGTGAAGACGGCCAGTCCAGCGATGGCGAAAAAACCGACGCCGGACAGGTCCAGCACCAACCGCATGCCCGGTATGACTCGCGTGCAGACGAAGTCGGTCAGAATCGGCGCGCTTCGCATATCGATGTCACCATGCACCGAAACAACGAATGTATCGTCGCCTGCGGACACCGACCGGAAGATTGCGCCTGTTTCGGCAACCGCTACCGAATTTGCGATTGCAGGCTTCGAACCGGCGGTTCCGCCGCCGTTCAAGCCGTGAGGAGTAACGGTCATAGCTATCCCATCGTCGATCGACTAGGAGGGAGCCTGGTCCGAAGAACGTGTCTACGGAACTCACGGCCTGAGACGCCTTGGGCGTCTCCCCCGACAACGGCTGTCAGCTCAACCTCGAGCAACTCTACGGCAATGGTCTCTCACCGCATAGCTTCGGTAGAGCCGCCCCAACGCTGTCGCAAAGCCCCCGAAAGCGCATCGCTCAGGGCCGTGGAGTCTCGACAGCAGGCTTGGAGCCTGCCGGTCCCAAGTCGTCGTGATGCTCACGGAACGCGTCGATGAGCACGGCGAAAACCCGGTGCGCTGCAACGAGATCCGAATCAGGGAGTTCAGCGAGCGCGCCTCTGGTCCGCACTCCGAGCGGGCCGAAGAATCCACGTGCGACTTCCATACCGTGCGAGTCGTAGCGAAGGATGACCTTACGACGGTCATGTGCGTCTTTCTCGCGTCTGATGTGCCCGGATTCGATCATGCGCTCAACCAGGTAGGTCATCGCCGCGGACGACAATCCGAGCTTGATCCCGAGCTCTCCCACAGTCAACGGGGCACCCTCGACGTCGGCGACCATGGTGAGAAGAAGTGCTCGAAAATCATTGGGCCGCAGCTCGTGCTGGGCACCGAAGGCTCTACCGATCTCCTCGGAGACAGCAGACAGCGCACGAACATCCGATGAGATCATCGACTCGAGTTCAACGCGATCTGCCACTGTGTTCCTTTCGGGATCTTGTCCATTCCTGGAACCGTGTCAGACTATCGCGCCGCGGAAACGCGACATCCCTCAGTTGATTGATAGTTAATTTTCTGAGATTGTTTGTGAGTGAACTTCTGGGTCCGATTCGCGCGCATCGTCTCCTCACGCCGCTCGTGGGCGCTCTCCCTTGCGGTCGTGATTCTGTCCCTGGGACTCATGGCCGCCGTCGGCGAAAACGACTCCGCTGGGAGTGCCCCGTCGTCAGTACCTCCAGCTGCAGAATCGGCTCAGGTCACCGAACTGCTGAAACAGTTCCCCGACGCAGACACCGCCGCCGCCCTTCTCGTGGTGAGCCGAGACGACGGCGCAAAACTGTCCGACTCCGACATCGATGCAACCCAGCAGTCCCTCGACCGGCTCGGTTCGACCGACGTGCCTCTCAACATCGCCCCAGACGGCAAGGCCGCACTCGGAGTCACACAGATCGACTCCTCGCTGTCCGGCTTCGAGCTCAACGAAATCATTACCTCACTGCGAGAAGCAGCAGTCGACGGTCTGCCCGATGGTCTCACGGCGCAAATCACCGGGGGCCCCGCTTTCGGCGCGGACATCGCCAACTCCTTCTCGGGCGCAAACTTCACCCTTCTTGCCGTGACTGCCCTCGTCGTCGCCATCCTTCTCATTGCAACGTATCGCTCGCCGATCCTGTGGCTCGTGCCGCTGACCGTCATCGCTTTCGGTGATCGCGTCGCTACCTCGGTCGGCACCGCGCTCGCCGAGGTGACAGGCCTGTCGTTCGACGGGTCCACTTCGGGAATAACCAGTGTCTTGGTTTTCGGCGCAGGAACGAACTACGCACTGTTGCTGATTTCGAGGTACCGGGAGGAACTCCGCCGAGACACCGATCACCGCGTTGCACTCGAGCACGCGGTTCGGCATGCAGGACCAGCGATTCTGGCCAGCAACGCCACCGTCGTACTCGCATTGCTCGCCCTGCTACTCGCGATCCTGCCCAGCACCCGCAGCCTCGGCGCTCTCGCTGCCGCAGGACTCGTCGTCGCAGCTGTGTTCGTATTGGTCGTACTACCACCGCTACTGGCACTGTTCGGCCGAAAGCTGTTCTGGCCGTTTATCCCCGGCCCCAAGGACAAAGACACCGCCGCCGCAGGCGTCTTCTTCTCCGTCGCCGCCGCAGTGTCGCGGCATCCGGTCCGGACAGCCTCGATCACAATCGTCGCTCTGGCCGTCTGCGCCGCACCGCTTCTGGGGACTGGTATCGGACTGTCGCAGACCGAGCAATTCCGAGTCACCGCGGAGTCGGTCGAAGGATTCGACACCCTGGCAGCGCACTTCCCGGCCGGCCTTGCCGACCCGACGACCGTTCTCGCACCGACGGACTCGGCCGTCGATGTCGAAGCGGTCCTCGATTCCTCTGACGCAGTGTCCTCTTATCGGCGGGTCGCGGACTCGGAAACCGGCCTCACTCGTTGGTCGATCGTCACCGATTCCGCGCCGGCCTCGGACGGGGCGTTCACGACGGTCGAAAATCTCCGCGAAAATCTGTCTGAAGTTTCGGGCGCCCTCGTCGGCGGTAGCGATGCTCAGGCGCGGGACACGAGTGACGCGGCTGCCCGCGATCGCCTCATCGTCGTACCGGCAATTCTGCTCGTGGTGCTTCTGGTCCTCGTCGTGTTGCTCCGGTCGTTGGTGGCGCCGGTGGTTCTCGTCGCGACGACGGTTCTCAGTGCGTTCGCCGCTATCGGCATCGGGAGCTGGGTCAGCAGCAATGTTTTCGGATTTCCGGCTCTCGATGACAACGTCCCGCTCTTCGCGTTCCTGTTCCTCGTCGCCCTCGGTGTGGACTACACGATCTTCCTCGTCACGCGCACCAGGGAAGAAACTCCGCAGCACGGCACCCGCGGCGCGATCGTCCGGGCAGTCGGTGCGACTGGAGGGGTCATCACGAGCGCGGGCATCGTACTTGCCGCGGTGTTCTCGGTGCTGGGTGTACTTCCTCTGATCACTCTCACGCAGCTGGGAATCATCGTCGGTCTCGGAATTCTGTTGGACACGTTTGTCGTACGCACGCTCGTCATTCCAGCCCTGTTCACCCTTATCGGCCCGGGGATATGGTGGCCGAATCGTATCGATTCCGATAATTCTCACCCGGTGGGACAGAAGGAGCGCGAAGCATGACACAACGTTCGATCATCACGCGAGGAATCACCACGGTGGCCTGCGCCGCCGGGCTCCTGCTGACAGGCGGAATCGCCCAGGCAGCGCCGCCCCCGACCGGTTCTGTTCAATGGGAAGCTCTCAGTCCGGTCCCGTCGCTGAACGTCGAGAAATACATGGGAACGTGGAATCAGATCGCCGCGATACCGCAGCCGTTCAGTCTTATGTGCGCGCGAGATACTCAGGCCACGTACACGCTCCTCGATCCGGCAAACGTTCGCGTCGAGAACACGTGCACCACCTGGATGGGCAGTAAAAATGAAATCGTGGGGAACGCTCGGGTCAACGACACGGTAACCAATGCTCAACTGCACGTGAGCTTCCCTGGTGTTCCGACGCAGGAGAACCCGGAAGGTTCCACCAACTACATCGTCGCTTACATTGCCGACGACTATTCGTGGGCGCTCGTCGGTGATCCGTTCCGCACGTCGGGATTCATCCTTTCGCGCTCGTCCGCAGTCACCCTGGAGAAGTTCCGCGAGATTCGGGCCGTCGTGGAGTCCAAGGGCTACAACTCGTCCATCATCTTGACCTCGCCGACACCCGGCGGCGCGACGGACATCCGCCCGCTCTCGTTCATCTAGTCCGCACCTCGGTTGCAGGGCCAACCGCCCACTCACGCTCTTGACCCTGCAACCGAGGATTGCGGCACTATCTGCGCTGGAAGGCCGAGCAGATCCGCGAGCGCGGATAGAGCTTTAGAGGTAAGCCCGCCTAGCCAACCCTGCTATACGCCTGCACACCCTGGTGCTACCGTGCAGGTCGACCGCACAAACATGGGGGTATGCGCGCGTGAATCCAGGACTTCGCAGACGATCTTTTCTTACCGCAACGGGCGTAGCTCTGGGCGCACTCGCCTTGAGTCCGGCATTGGCCCGGGCCAATCCGAGCGGCCTGGACGTCGGCCGCGGCATCGGCGACATGACCGGTGAGCCTCTCGGCGCGGGGATGAACGGCTACGCAGTTCTGGAACAGTCCTCCGCGGGAATGCATCTGCGGCAACGTGCGCGTGCTTTCGTCTTCGTAGACACCGCGACGCAGCAACGGTTGGTTCACGTGACCTGCGAGGTCGGGCTGATGTTCGAGAGTATCTTCGAGGAGGTGCTTCGCCGCCTCGCCGACCGCTACGGCGATCTGTACAACCGAGGCAACGTGCTGCTGTCGGCAACGCACACCCACGCAGCCCCGGGCGGCACCGACGGTCACCTGCTCGTCGATGTCACCACCCTCGGCTTTCGCCCCGTCACCTTCGAGTCCAACGTCGCTGGCATCTTCGACGCCATCACGCGTGCCCATGACGACGTGCGGGCCGGACAAGTTTCCATCACGGCCGGTTCGCTGGACGACGCTGGAGTCAACCGCTCCCCCATGGCATTCGACCGCGATCCCGAGTCGGACAAAGCGCAGTTCCCGGCGAAGATCGATCCGCGCTCGGTCAACCTCCAACTCGAGCGCGACGGCGCACTGGTCGGGATCATCAACTGGTTTGCCACCCATGGCACGTCGATGACAGCCACGAATCTTCTGGTCAGTGCCGACAACAAGGGGTATGCGGCCTGGCACTGGGAGCGCGAGGTCGAGGGGGTCGACTATCGCGATCCCTCATTCGTGGCGGCCTTCTGTCAGAGCACCCCGGGTGACGTCACCCCCAACCTCGACAGCGAGCCCGGAACAGGTCCGACTTCGGACGAGTTCGAGAACACCAGAATCATCGGGTTGCGCCAATTCGAGACGGCGCGTGCGCAAACCGAATCGACGGCCCGATCGCTCGACTCGGGTATCGACGTCCGCTACATCTACGTGGACTTTTCTGCCGTCACCGTCCGGCCGGAATTCACCGGCGACGGACGCACCCATACGACTGCTCCCGCAGCACTGGGGGCAGCCTTCGCCGCCTCCAGCCAGGAGGACGGGGGCGGGGTTCCTGCGCTGGGCTTGCAGGAAGGCGCGCGCGGCGGCAATCCGGCTGTTGCAGCGTTGAGCAAGTTGGTCATTCCGAAGTGGCTCCGGGACGCCCATGCCCCCAAGGATGTCCTCCTGCCGGTGGGATTGATTCGGGGAATCGTCCAGCAAGTTCTTCTCTTCAACCTTGTGCGGCTAGGTAATTTCTACTTGTTCGCCTGCCCGTTCGAGCCGACGGTTGTGGCAGGGGCCCGGCTGCGCACGGCGTTGGCGGACGCACTCGGTGCGGATCGCGAACTCGTTGTCGTGCAGGGGTACACCAACGGCTACGGCCACTACCTGACGACGCCCGAAGAATACGATCAGCAGGACTACGAAGGCGGCGCCACTGCGTTCGGTCGCTGGCAGCTACCGGCCACGATCCAGATTGCCGTAGATCTCGCGACGGCAATGCGCACGGGGAGCCAGATCACCAGCGGCACGGCCGAACGCGATCTCACCGGGCTCATCCCGAACTCCCCCAGCGGCAATCCGTTCATCGACGTTGCCAAGCCAGGAACCAAGTTCGGCCATGAGCAGAAGAAACCAGAATCGCAGTACACCGCCGGGCAGCAGGTCCTCGTACGGTTCTCGGGCGCGAACCCCAATTCCAACCTTCGCCGCGACGACACCTACCTGTCGGTGGAGCGGGCCGACGGCGACGGCTGGGTCCGCGAATACGACGACAGCGATTGGTATACCAAAATCTTGTTCGACAATTCCGGTCCGTTCACCAATACGACCGTTACGTGGGACATTCCGCCTCGGCAGCAACCGGGTAAATACCGGATCGTCTACTACGGCGACGCCAGATCACTGAGCGGGAAGCTGACACCGTTCGTCGGTACCTCCACGGAGTTCGACGTCTCCTGACCTCGATCTCTGCTGCATCCCTTCATCTTTCGTGGTTCAGGGATGCAGTAGAGAACCGAGCAGTTGTGCCGTCAACCGCACCACCTCGTCCTGGTCTGCGGCCGCAAGCTCGTCGAGCGTTCCCGCAGACCGGCCGAGGGCAATGCCGGAAAGAGCAGCTACTGCCAATTGGGCACGCAGCCGCGGTGATTCGAGCCCCTCGTCGCGCATTCGAGATTCGAGCCCGGCGGTCAGTCTCTTGTCGACGCGATCCGACGCTGCATACTGCACTGCGGGTTCATCGTGTGCTCGTATCACCGCCTGAAGCACCGGCCCTGGACCGAGGAGATTCACGTGTCGCAGAGTTTCCTCGATTCGACCAGGGTCGAGAATGTCGGCAAGCTGTGGTCCGGTGTCGTCGGTCGGCAGCGTTTCGAGATACAGCGCGGCCTTGTTTCCGAAATATCGTGCAATCAGGGCGGGGTCTGCACCAGCCTGTTCACCGATTTCACGAATGGTGGTGCGCTCGTAGCCGCGCTCGCCGAACAGCTGAGCTGCTGCATCGAGTAGGTCCTGCCGAGTTCGGCCCGAGTTGCGAGTTCGAGCTACGTTACCTGCCATCACTCACTCCTACCTCGTGACCACTGCGATTGTCGATATCGTAGGCAACGGTTTCAGTCGCCGCCGAGTCGACGCTGTCGTCCACCACCACCGATGCCGCTCGGCGGCGCGAATACGGGATTCCCAGCGCCAGGAGTCCGGTTACGATCCACAACACGATCCCGGCCGTTGCCGTCGCCGAATAGCCTTCATCGCTGGGAAACACGGCGCCTGGAAGGGTGTATGCGGCGAGAATAGTCGCACTGAGCGCGCTACCGATCGCACCGCCTACCGTCCGGGTCACTTGGTTGACGCCCAGCGCGCTTCCGGTCTCGTGGGCGGGTACTGCACTGACGATGAACGCCGGCATCGCCGCGAAGGTGAACCCTACGCCGAGGCCCGCAATTCCCATGGCTAGGAACACAATCCAAAGATCTCCACGCCCCAGTAGAAACAGGGTCAGTGCACCGACGAAGAACAGTGCTCCGGTCGGCATGATCAAGTTTCGCGGCATCCATCCGCTCGCCATGGGCAAAATCCTGTTCGCTACGACGCTGGCCAGCGAGAATGGCACCAGCACCAGTCCCGCGATCATCGCTGACCGCCCTAGCCCGTAGCCCGTCTCGGTCGGGGTTTGCACGAACCTGATGACCGTCGAGGACAACACGAACATCCCGATACCGGCGAGCAGTCCGGTGATGTCGGCCGTGAGGACCGATCGGTTGGTCAGCAATCGGAGTTGCACGATGGGATGAGGGCACCGAAGTTCGTGCCATCCCCACATACCGAGGACTACGGCGCCGAGACCCAGGCATGCAACGAGTGGTACCGACGTCCAACCCCATTGGCCACCGGAGCTGAAGGCCAGAAGCAACAGCGTCAGGCCGAGGCCGAGAGATAGTGCGCCCACGACATCGAGAGGGTGTCGTGTGAGGTGACCGCTCCCCGGGACGACGGCGATCGACGCGATCAGCACCATGAGCGTGGTAATCGCGGCAACGATGAAGCAGGCGTGATACCCCCAGACATGCGCGATCACACCGGTCAGCGGATATCCGAGCCCGATTCCCGCGATTGCGGTCACCGACAGGGCGGCCACGCACGATCGTGCACGTTTCGGTCCAAGGTGGTCGCTCGCGACGGCCATGGCCAGGGGCATCAGACCAAGGCCGACGCCCTGAAGTCCGCGTCCGAGAATCAGCATCGCGAAGCTTCCGTGAATAGCGGCCAGAACACAGCCGACCAGTACGACGACGAGTGCGGCGTTCACTACGCGACGTCGATGGGGACCGTCGCCGAGCCGACCCAGAACTGGAACGGTCACCGCACCGATCAGCATCGTGACGGTCAGGGACCACTGGGCGCTGGTGAAGGACACCCCGTAGGTCTCGGCCACCGTTGGAATAAGGGGTGCGCCGACACTGCTGACGACAGCGACGATGGCGCAGATCGACACCAGAACAGGAACCAGTGCGCGTGGCTCCCACGTCCGCACACTGTCATCAATTGATGTCATCGCTTGATGATAAGCCTCGGTAGTTGCACTAGCGAAATGGTCGCGCGTTATCGATTCGTCATCAACTAGGGATGCTTTTGTGACAGTCTGTAAGTGGTGCCTGTGTCCCTGGGAGTGGACCGTTGGGGAATGAGGCGCAACGAGGGTTCGTTCGGCGCGCCCGCCATCGATCAGTATCAACAGGAGGATCAAATGTCCAGATTCACCAAAACTGTTATCGGCGCAGCAACACTCGGTACGGCCTGCGCATTCGCCGTCGTACTACCCGGAGTTGCATCGGCCGCTCCCGTCGGTTGTATCACCGCCCCCGGCGGCACGGCCACGACGGGGCTCGACGGTAACTCACAGTGCGACAGCACTGCCGACGAGACCAGCGCTGCAGCAGGCTTCGGGCTGGAGGGTTGGGGATCAGCGGGTGCGCTCGGTAATGCAGCCGCCCTGGCGCTCGGAATCGGCGGCGGCACAGCCGTTTCGGACGCAACCTTCGGAGCCGGACCGGCCACCATCGCAATCGGACCGGGCAGTTTCGCAGTGAACGAAGGAGTCGGGCCCGGCCTGTCCATCGCCGTCGCCGGCCCAGGCGCGACGATTACCTTGACCCCCACCGGCGCAGTGTGCGACGGGCCAGGAATTGCCGGAAGCTTCACCACTCTTCAGGGTTGCATCGGCTGACATAAGCCGATCAGGCCGCAGTGATCTTCTTCGCGCCCCCCTTCCGCATGCGCGGGAGCGGGGCGCGAAGACCGTATTGCCCTGTCCGCGCCTCCGCGGACAGCCTCAGATAGCATCCAATTTGGCGCACAGTAAGGCCGCGCTTTTCATTCTGGGCGTAAACCAGTCGTTCGCGCGAGCGAAACCACTGGTTTACTTACCACTGCAAGGCCGGATCGACGAGGTGCTGCAACAGCAGCAACGAAGGGCCGCTGGAGAAGTAACGACGTGTCGGGGGGCCGCATAATGAGCGCATCGGAGTTACGTGAGGCGATGCTCGCGTTGACCAGAAGGTTGCGTAAGCAGCGAGCTTGCCACTATTTGACGCCGAGCCAGATGCAGATACTCGGCGACGTCGAACGCAATGGAGGGTTCAGTGCACCCGTCGACCTTGCGGCGATGCAGGGTGTGCGAATTCAATCGCTTACCAGCAACCTCAACGCTCTCGAAGCCGAAGGCCTCATCACGCGCACTCCTGACACCAGTGACCGTCGCCGCCTGCTCATCCGCATCACCGGCGAAGGCACCGCTATCGTCGCCGCCGACCGGACGCAACGAGATGGCTGGCTAGCCGACACGATGGCCGCCGAACTCACACAACTCGAACGCGAGGTCCTACTTCTCGCCGCGCCGCTGCTGTGGAAGTTGGCGCGGCGCCAGGAAACCGGCGATGCTATTGCCCTTCAGCCTGGTTCTGGGGAAGCATGGGCAGACGACACCCCCGCGCAGTCGGAAGCGACTGCAGCCAGAACAGGAGTTCGATCGAGATGATGTCCTACCTGCTGTACGACGCGCTTCTCCCCCAACTTGGCCACGACGTTGCCGTTTACTGGGCAACATTGTTCGTCATCAATCCCGTCTAAATTCCCGAACGTCTAAATTTCCGAACACAGTCGCGCGGGCGGCGCCGAATTGTCGGCGCTGCCCGCGCGAACTAGTCTCGCGTGGGCCACCTCTCGAGGTGCAGGCGTCGACCGATGGGCCGGAGATGCCCGGGGCGGGATTGGACGATCACGAGGAACCTTCTTTCCGTGCACACGGTGGGGCCGAATAAGCGCGAAGCCGAACATCTGCTCCGTTACGCTGTTCGCGCACAACGACAAAACCCGTAACGCGACAAAGGACAACCGATGTCTTCCAGTAACCGTTCTCGGCAATTCGGCGTACTGCTCGCCGCCGTCTCCTCCATCGTTCTCCTCATATCGAGCTGCGCAGAAGATGCAACGGACGTCGCAGCATCCTCTGCGCCTGCGACCGCCCCGACTACGGCCCAGCAGATCGAGCAACCGGCCGCAGAAACCACCGATGCCCAACGCTCGACAACACCATTGCCGGCACAAGGCGCCGAACCACAGAACGATCCTCATGGTCCGCGCGAGGTCGAAGTGGATCCGGCGAACTTCAAAGAGTCGAACGGCAACGGTGCTGGGTACTACTTCGCTTCACCGAGCGGCAACGTCTCCTGCGGCATCTTCCCAGGCGGATCACCCGCCGGATACATCGGATGCCAGGCCGGCCAGAGCGTCGATCCCCCGAACGGCCCTTCCTGCACGAATGCCGAGAACGACAAGTTCGCCGTGAAAATCGAAGACGGTGGTGCACAACACTTCTGCACCACCCAGGGCCTCTACACCTCACCCATAGGCACTGTTCTCCAGTACGGCCAGATCATCGAAGTGGACGGTTCCTACTGCGTTTCCCGCAAGGAAGGCGTCTCGTGCGCGGTCGCTGGAAACAACGCGTTCGGGATGTCCAGGGAAAGCAACTACACCTATTGACCGGGTCGGGTTGATCTACTCCCCTGATGTGCGGCCGCCACGGTCCTGAGCACACAATGCGGGCGTAAATCCGCCACCGAAGGCTCCCTGATCACAATCGGATGGACAAATTTGAATATTTGTCCATCCGATTGACATTTTTGGTGTAATGTCACCTATGAAGTGATAAACACCACTTTACTGATCCGTTCCAGAAGAGGAGTTTCAGCCGTGGCAACACAAATCAGCCCACAGCCGAGTACGCCAGTCGACGAGTGGCGTGACAAGAAGCGCTACCTGTGGCTGTTGGGTCTGGTCCCACCGACCTCGATCTTCGTCGCGCTCGGCCTGGTTTGGGGCTTCAACCAACTCGGCTGGAGTGCTGTGTCACCGGTCTGGTGGTGGATCGGACCACTGCTGGTCTACGGCTTGCTTCCGGCTCTCGACGTGTTCTTCGGCCCCGACGGACAGAACCCGCCGGACGAAGCGATGGAACGCCTCGAGAACGACAAGTACTACCGCTACTGCACCTACATCTACATCCCGTTCCAACTCGCCAGCCTCGTGCTCGCCTGCTACCTCTGGACGGCAGACAACCTGAGTTGGCTCGGAATCGACGGCGGTCTCGGCCTGCTTTCGAAGATCGGGCTTGCGATCAGCATCGGCGTCATGGGTGGCGTCGGCATCAATACCGCACACGAGATGGGCCACAAGAAAGCCAGCCTCGAGCGGTGGCTGTCCAAGGTCACTCTGGCGCAGACGTTCTACGGTCACTTCTTCATCGAACACAATCGTGGACACCACGTACGCGTCGCGACCCCGGAAGACCCGGCGAGCGCCAAGTTCGGTGAAAGCTTCTGGCGTTTCCTGCCGCGTAGCGTGTGGGGCAGCCTGAAGTCGTCGTGGGAGATCGAGAAGAAGCGGATGGACCGACTCGGCAAGTCCACGTGGAACATTCGCAACGACGTCCTCAACGCCTGGCTCATGTCGATCGTGCTGTTCGGTGTTCTGACCGCGGTGTTCGGGCCCAGCATTCTGCCGTTCCTCGTCATCCAAGCCGTCTACGGATTCTCACTTCTGGAGACCGTCAACTACCTCGAGCACTACGGTCTGCTCCGCGCCAAGACTGCGTCGGGACGCTACGAGCGTTGTGCACCGGAGCACAGCTGGAATTCCGACCATATCGTCACCAATATTTTTCTGTACCACCTCCAGCGTCACAGCGACCACCACGCCAATCCCACTCGCCGTTACCAAACGTTGCGCAGCATGGAAGGCGCACCGAACCTGCCGAGTGGCTACGCCAGCATGATCTCGGTCGCGTACTTCCCGCCAATCTGGCGAAAGGTGATGGACCACAGGGTCTTGGAGCACTACCGAGGCGATATCACCGCTGTGAACATCGAACCCAGCAAGCGCGAGAAGATCCTGGCTCGCTACGGCGCAACCACAGGAGAGCAGTGATGGCCAGCTACGAATGCCCTGTCTGCAGCTACGTCTACGACGAATCCGCCGGCGCATCCCGCGAGGGTTTTCCCCCGGGCACCTCGTGGTCCACCATCGACGACGAGTGGCCGTGTCCAGACTGCGGCGTCAGAGAAAAGATCGACTTCGAACGGAAAGTTGGTTGATATGAGTACCGATTTCAAGCTTTATCAGTGCATTCAGTGCGGGTTCGAATACGACGAAGCACTCGGTTGGCCGGACGACGGCATCGAGCCTGGGACCAAATGGGAAGACATCGCGGAGGATTGGAGCTGCCCGGACTGCGGTGCAGCGAAGGCCGACTTCTTCATGGTCGAGATCAGCCGACCGTGACGGCCACGGTTCGGATCGTCACCGACAGGGCTCTCCCGGGTACCGATAGAGTCGAAACCGTGACAGCCCATCCGGCGAGCCCGAGCCCGTACAAGAGCGCGGCGTCCAACCTGATGCGGACCACGATTCTCGATGGCATGCACAATTTGCTGCTCGGACGAACGTGGGCGACCGTCAACATGATCGACGTCGCCAAAGCCGCCGGCATCAGCCGGCAGACTCTGTACAAGGAGTTCGGTACCCGTAAAGGTCTCGCACAGGGGTACGCACTGCGGCTCGCGGACAGTTTCGTCTCGGCGGTGGACGATGCGGTCTACGCAAACGAAGGCGACAGCCTCCATGCGTTGTACGTTGCCTTCACCGAGTTCTTCGCCCGCAGTGCGTCCGATCCACTGGTAACGTCGTTGCTCACCGACGATCCCCCACCAGATCTGCTCAGGTTGGTAACCACCGAAAGTGGAATGCTGATCGAGCACGCGGCCTCGCGGCTCGCGGAGACCTTCGAGCGGAGTTGGCTCCGTACGTCAGCACACAACGCGGAGATACTCGGGCGCAGCGTCGTCCGGCTTGCACTCAGCTATATTTCGATGCCCCCGAGCAATTCCGCCGACGTTGCAGCCGATATGGCCTCACTGCTCACGCCGTTCGTCGAAACGATCAAGAACACAGCCTGATCGACAGTCCGTCGCCTAAGTCGCGAGGGAACCGCCGAAAATCTGCCAGGCGAGAGCAGACTTCGCCACCAGGCTGAGAACCAGATATCCCTTTTCTCCGAACGCGTAGCTCTGCCAACGCCCGATGCGCTTGTATTGAAGGTACTGGTTCAGCGCGAAACTGGAGAAGAAGATAAACAGGGAAACGATGATGCCGTAAACGAATCCGGGGACGTCCGGTCCCGCGCCCACAGTGTTGATTATGATGGCCACCCACGGTGCAATTCCCGCAACGCAGCCGAACCAGAACGGCATCATAGTGGTGTGCTTGCGCTCCGGCGGATTCATCACTTCCTGCAACCAGCCGAACAAGATCATCGCAACATTCGCGCCGATGATCGTTACTACGGTAGTGATGTTGGTAATGCCGTTGTAAAAGGCGATCAGCAGAATCATGATGGTCGCGCTGACCGAATACTCGATCCAACGAAATCGGTTCAAGCCGTGACGCAGATCAGTCTCGTAACGTTTCTGCAGCACGGTCGACGTCAAGCCGTGGTCGATAGCGGCGAGAAGTAGGAACACTGCGATCGCATATCCGATTCGGACGTCGAACAACGCTTCGGGGACACTAGGCGTCGTCCCCGGAGGCCCGGCAGGAAACGTTGCGGTGACGGCGATACTGAACCCGCCCGCGAGGATCAGAATCGCAACCGCCTGAGCGGCGTGCAACACCGTCAGGACGAGGTTCCAGCGCCGAATTTCTTTAAGAGCCGAGGGGGTCACCCCGGACGCGTTAGTCGCAGTTCTATTTCTATTTTTCGTCACGAAATTCACACTAATGCACCAGCATAAGTTCCATATGCTCTGAGAGCCTCGAAACAACAACGCTGTCAGTTTCAGAAGGCGACTGCACTAGTTCAAAAGACGTGTGCACGCTTCCATAACATCTACCCAATTCTCCGTCGATGTCCGTTGTACGCTCTCGCCGACCGCACCTTGACCGCCGGGTCCGCCGCTGTCAATGGCCGGTCAAGAACATCACCGCCGCATATCTTACCGCTGAACTATGTTCGGATTCCCGCACTCGCCACCGCTGTGCTGTTGCTGCTGTTCTTTCCCGGGATCATCGAGCAAGGCAGCGAGAGCTTCGTCGCGGCCACCGGATTCACCCAGGAGCCATACCTGCGCCGGTTCCTGATGTTGACGGCCGTGATCTTCGCCGTCAGCGCACTCGCGTACGCGGTACAGCTCGCTCTGCTTTATCACCGCCGCTCGGCCCAGGCCGAGCCGGAGCCGGTGGTTCGAGCCGATGACGGGCCGTCGGACGCGAGGCCTCGAGGGTGATGCAGCAACCGGACGCGGAACAGACCACACAGCATGAAGGCCGACACTGCATTCGATCCATGATGGGGCGGATCCCGAGGTCGACAGGGCTGTTGAGTCTTTCGGCGCACTCACCGCCGACGACCTGTTCGAACGGGCGGAGGCAGGTCTGCCGTGTTGGATTCGCATTGCCAGCGGCGCCCGCAGCTCACCACCGGTCGAACGTTGGATGGGGTGGACGGCAAGCGCAGCCGACCGGTTCGCCGATCATGCCCTGCTGGCGCCGTGTACCGGCCCGCCCCTCGATCTCGGCTGCGGGCCGGGCCGGCTCACCGCTGCTCTGACCGCCAGGGGAGTGTCCTCACTGGAAGTCGACAGATCCGCCACCGCAGTGGCGATGACGATCCGCTGCGGCGGGAAAGCTATCCACAAGGACATCTTCGACACCCTTGCCGACGCCGGGCACTGGGCGCACGTCCTGCTCGCCGACGGCAACATCGGCATCGGCGGCGATCCCCTCCGTATGCTCGGCAGGGCGTTCGACCTCATCGCGGTCGGCGGCACTGTCATCACTGAAATCGAACCGTCCACAACCGCGCTCCGATACGAGTTGGTGCGGTGGGAAATCAACACTGCCGTCAGCGGCTGGTTCCCCTGGGCCAGCGTCGGAACCGGTGCGATCACCGAACTCGCCGCTTCGGCAGGCCTGCACGTGGAATCGATCGACGACATCGGGGCGAGGCGTGGCGATGACGAACCCGCAGCCAGCACACCGTCCAGAGGAATTCGACATGTCTGATCCAATTCGGGATCCCCTCCAGATCCCGGGCCGTGGTGTCGCCGTCGCCGAACCGGGGTACTACAAATACATGGAAGCACAGGAAGAACTCCGCAGTGACGACCACCGCGCAGGTCAGCACAATCGCCGCACGGTGACCGTCGGGTTGGTGGCGGACTCCGGTTTCGCGACGGCGATCGCGTCGGCGATAGAGAATGCGGTATCGCCGACAATCATCATCGACGAGGAAGAAGTCGACCTCGAATTCGACAGCGCCCCGGTAACTTTGCCGCCGACAGCTGACGGTTCCGCACCTGTCCGCGAATGGCTCGAATCCGTGCAGGCAGTAAACACTTATGACATCGTGCTCTGCATTTCCGAAGTGCCGCGACGCCTCGGAGCTCATCCTGTCGTTGCCGAGGTTCATGCTGGATCGACTGCCGCGCTGTACGTGCCTTCGTTCGGAACCATCGCAGTGCGGCGCCGCGCGGTGGTAACCGCGGTCGCCATTGTTCACGACCTGCTCGACACCGACACCGACTCACGTCCGCAACTTCGGCGTACGATGTCGAAGTGGGCACCGGGTCACGACGCCGACAACGGCGGAGGGCGCGTGCTCCTCACCCCCGGCATATTCGGTCGACTGCGTCTGGTGTTGGGCATGATTCGATGCAATCGGCCCTGGCGTCTGGTCCCCGCCTTGTCCACCGCGCTCGCTGCCGCGAGCGCCGCGTCGGCATTCGGTGTCTTCTATGCCAACATCTGGCAGATGGCGGCCTCCATGACCAGCACACGTCTGGTCCTGGTGGGGGTCGCTGCAATTGTCGCCCTCACCGCGTGGTTGATTCTTCCCCACGGACTGTGGGAACGCCGGTCCTTTCGGCCCTCGGCTACCGACCGGTGGATGTACAACGCGGCCACCCTCGGCACAGTCGTGACCGGAGCGCTGTGCATGTTCACCGTGCTGTTCGCGGTCGTTCTGGTCTCGGCCGCGATCGTCATCTCGCCCCAGTTTCTCACCGAACAACTCGGCCGGCCGTCGTCGATCGGTGACTACTTCTCGCTTGCATGGCTCGCGGCGTCGCTGGGCATCGTGGCGGGAGCAGTCGGATCGAC
>JBBSSG010000046.1:0-22788 GCA_038242295.1 Mycobacteriales bacterium
CCTCGGAATAGTCGAAGTAGCCGTCGAGCGGGCCGGTGTAGACGATCGGCGCGTGGGGGCTCTCGGCTTTCAGTTCAGACTGGACGTCGAACCAGTCGGTGTCGAGCCGCACCTCGATCAGGTCGTTCTCGGCCATCTTCTTGAGCCACGCGGTGTACCCGTCGACGGGCAGGCCCTCGTAGGTGTCGTTGAAGTAGCGGTTGTCGAAGTTGTAGCGCACGGGCAGCCGCGAGATGTTGCCCGCGGGCAATTCCTTCGGATCGGTCTGCCACTGCTTCGCGGTGTAGTCACGCACAAAGGCCTCGTACAGAGGACGACCGATCAGCGAGATGGCCTTCTCTTCGAGGTTCTGCGCGTCCTTCGAGTCGAACTCGGCGGCCTGCTCGGCGATGAGCGCCCGCGCCTCGGCAGGCGAGTAGTACTTGCCGAAGAACTGCGAGATCATTCCGAGCCCCATCGGGAACTGGTAGGACTGACCCTTGTACATCGCATAGACACGGTGCTGGTATCCGGTGAAGTCGGTGAACTGGTTCACGTAGTCCCACACCCGCTTGTTCGACGTGTGGAACAAGTGTGCGCCGTACTTGTGGACCTCGATACCGGTCTCCGGATCGGCCTCCGAGTAAGCGTTGCCACCCAGGTGGTAGCGGCGGTCGAGCACAAGAACACGCTTGCCCAACTGGGACGCAGCACGCTCGGCCACGGTCAGTCCGAAGAACCCGGATCCGACGACGATGAGGTCGTATCGGCCGGTCACGGAGGAGTCGGAAGAGGCAGGCCTATCGGTAACAGCAGTCACGGGCAATCAGGGTATCCGACGGATGCGACCACGCCGCCCGTGCGTGCGTAGTAGTAGCGGAGACCAACTACGCACACACGGGCGCGGAGCGCAAAAGGTACGTGTCCATCACCCACCCGTGCTCGGCTTTGAGTTCCGCGCGCGCACGTTCGATCTCGTCGATGCACTCGTCGAGCCTGCCCGATACCAACTTTTCGTCGACTGTTCCCAGGTTGGCTCCCCAATGGATGCCCCACCTATCTGCTCCGACCAGCTCACGGCACGTCAACGCGCCGTCGAGCATCACCACGATATTGTCGGCCCCGGCCTCGACATCGCCGCGCAATGCCCGGCCGGTGGTGATCACGATCGGACCACCGATCCGGTTGAGCACCAGCCGATGAGACGCTGCGAGCATCGACACACTGCTGATGCCGGGCGTGACGTCGAAATTGAAGTCGAGCGTCCCGAACTCGCGGACCCGTTCGATGACCCGGATGGTGCTGTCGTAGAGCGCTGGGTCACCCCAGACGAGGAACCCGACGGTCACCGATGGATCCAGGTCGAGAAGTATCTTCTCGTAGGCGCGGGCACGGGCGTCGTGCCAGTCGAGAACTGCAGTTCCGTAATCGCTGGGTCTTCTGTCGCGCTGAGGGTCGGGGACGGCGATCACCCGGTACTCCCCCGGAACGTGACGCCGAAGAATCTCGGTCCGCGCCTGCGCCAAATCCCCGACGCCCGACCCTTTGTCCGCGACGAGAAACACCTCGACCGCACGGAGCTTGTCGACGGCTTGAACGGTGATCTGGTCGGGATGTCCGCCGCCGATCCCGACGAGGTGAATTTTCATGCGCGTGTCCGGCAGGCGTCGTAGAGGTGCGATTCTTTCCCTGGTGTCCGGCCGACTGCCGGTCCGACGAGGATTACCGCTGCCTGACGCAACCCTGCGGCCTCGACCTGGTCCGCGATATCGGCGAGGGTGCCGGTCAGGACGAGCTGGTCCGGTTTGCTCGCGTGGAACACCACGGCTGCTGGGCAGTCGGTGCCGTATTCGTCGATGATCTCCTCGACCAGTACTCGTATCCGAGTGATGGCCAGATGCAGCACCAGCGTCGACCTCGTCGCTGCGAAACGAGAGAGCGCCTCGGTGTCCGGCATGGCCGTCGAACGCGCCTGGGTTCGAGTGAGGACGACGGACTGCGTCACCTCGGGGACGGTCAATTCCACGCGTAGTGTCGCGGCCGCTGCGGCGTAGGCAGGCACACCCGGCGTCACGTCCCACGGCACTCCGGCTGCGTCGAGCCGAGCAGATTGCTCGGCCAAGGCGGAGTAGAGAGACGGATCTCCGGAGCACAGCCGCGCAACGTCCTGGCCGCGCTCGTGGGCGCCGACGAGTTCAGCGGCGATGGCGTCGAGGTCGAGCTTGGCCGTGTCGACTAGACGGGTGCCGCTACGACAGTGCGCGAGAACGGCGTCGTCGATGTAAGTACCTGCGTAGACACACACGCCGCTGCTGCGAAGAAGTTCGACCGCGCGGAGCGTCAGCAGGTCGGCCGCACCGGGTCCGGCGCCGATGAAATGAACAGTCACAACGAAAATCGTAGGCGCTCGGCACGACGCGCCGCACCAACGGCAAATACCCGCCCTAGCTAACTCTCAAGTTAAGGTTTAGTCTTGTGCCGGATGAGGTTGAAGTTACTGGTGTGATCGAGCTCGAATATCAATAGTCACATATGTAACAGCAACATCACAACTCACCCGCGCACAAAATCTGAGCGAACGCAATCTGCGGCGCACAGTCGCAGAACGCTTCGCGGAATTTCGACGTCGAACCCAAGGGCGTCGGGGACCTGCACCTACAACCAGGGAGTATCGCCTTGCACCGTCGAACGAAGCCGTCGATCGTTCTCGGCGCAGTCGCCTTGCTTGCCGTCGCCAGTCCCGTGGCGGTCTACAGCATCTACGGCAACACTGCGTCCACCGATGTTCGATCGGCCAACGAGAGCACCCCTGTGACCGTGCCGACCAAGATCATCGAAACGGCGCTGACCGCCGCCCCGGACATCGTCATTCCGCTGAAGGATCTGACGGGCCTTCCCCTGCCCGATCTCCGCCTCTCCGACCTGAAATACTTGCCGCTTCCGGACAACATCACGATCCCGCCCTTCGATATCCCCGCGATCCCCGGCATGACGGCGCCGGCACCGAGCGCCTCCGCCCAGGTTCCCGTGCCACCCCTGGAGAAAGCAGCGCCCGGCGACGACCCCGGCGCACCGCTGGGCGCGGTCGTGAAGGAACTTCGTCAGGACGAGCCGTTCAGCATGGTTGCGCTGACGTCGACTTCCCTCGACGGCGCCGTAGCGCAGGTTCGCCGCCAACTCGACGACGGTTCCTGGGGCGAGTGGAACTCCACCGAACCGATCGAGACCGGCAGTAGCGATGCCGCGCCCAAAGCCGACAAGCAGGGCACCGAGCCGATTTTCGTCGGCGCCACCAAAGCAGTGCAACTGCTACTGACTCCGCGAACGTCCGCTGAATCCGCCCCTGTTCCACCGCCGGCACCGGTTCCTGAGGTAGCGCCGGCCCCTGAACAGGAGCTCGGTTACACTCCGGCGTCGGTGTCGAAGCCATTGCGCCAACAAGACACTCAGCTGACGAACGCATTGGCGGACATCAGCGCGGTGCTGATTCAGCCTGGCAGCTCCCCCGCCGATTCGATGCTCAGCGATCTGGCTACCCCGGTCGCCGGCGATACCGGCCCGAAGGTCATTTCCCGGGCTCAGTGGGGAGCCGACGAGTCCATCCGCTGCGCAACTCCCTCGTACGACGATTTCATCGGCGGCGCAACGGTTCACCACACCGCAGGCAGCAACGACTACTCCAAGAGTGAGTCCGCCGAGATCGTCCGCGCCATCTACGCGTACCACGCACAGACCCTGGGCTGGTGCGACGTCGGCTACAACGCCCTCGTCGATCAGTACGGTCAGATCTTCGAAGGCCGCGCAGGCGGATTGGACCGACCGGTCCAAGGCGCCCACGCCGGCGGCTTCAACGAGAACACCGTGGGGATCGCCATGATGGGCGACTACTCCACCGAAGCGCCACCGCAAGCAGCCCTGGAATCGGTCGGCAAATTCCTCGGATGGCGTTTGGGCAAAGCAGATCTCGACCCCAAGGGCCAGACGACGATGACCTCGGAAGGTACGGACTTCACGTTCGTCGGCCAGGGTCAAACCGTCGACCTGCCGGTGATCTTCGCGCACCGCGATGTCGGCAACACCGAATGCCCGGGTGACGCGGCCTACGCCAAGATGGGCGAAATCCGCAACATCGCAGCAGCCAACGTGGGCGGCGGAAATAATGGCGAGCAAGTCGTCACCGCCCCGAGTGAGAGCACCCCGAACGACAGCACGCCGGACGAGGCAACGCCGTCGTCGCCAGGTACCAATGCGAGCAGCACTGTCGGACAGAACATCCCGGCTCTCGTCGACGAGCTGGTTCGACTCGCGAACTCCAACCCGATTGCCCAGAAGTGGATGGCAACAGGCGGCGAAACGGGAATTCTCGGCACACCCGTCAGCGGCCTGGTTCAGGTCAAGGGCGGGGGCGAAGCAGCTCAATTCGCCAACGGCTCCATCTTCACTTCACTTGCGGGACAAGCGGTCGCAGTGATCGGCAAGATATTCGAGCAGTTCATGGCGCTCGGCGGTGAGAACGGCGACCTCGGCCTTCCGATCACCGACGAGTACCAAATCCCCGACGGCCTGCAAACCGATTTCGAGAACGGTTCGCTGATCTTCAACGAGCTCACCGGAATCGTCACCACCGTCATCAAGACCTACAACGACACCTACGAGCGGGAAATACAGAACGGCGCTGTATCCGCAGCCGTCGAGCCTGCACCTGCTTTGTAAGGTCGATCGGACGCAGAAAAGAGTCGAGGGGGGCGGCGTCTGGCCGGTGGGCGGGGGCCGGGGGGCCGCTGTGGTTAGGGTTACCTCTTTTGACTTGGTTGTGGCGGGCGTCGGGGTGGTGGTGTGTTTATGGGTTTTTTTTGTGGTTAGGAGGAGAATAGTAGGCGTGGGTAATGCCTGTAAAAGTTTCGCCGCTCGACTCGTATTCGCCTCAGCCCTTCAATACCAGCGCTTCACCACCAGCGCTCCAGGACGAGCGCGACTCCGTCGTCCACGTTGGTCGCCGTCACCTCGTCGGCCGCGGCGACCGCAGCGGGATGGGCGTTGCCCATGGCAACCCCTAGTCCGGCCCACCTGAGCATCGGCACATCATTGGGCATATCACCGAACGTGGCGATATCGGCAGCTGCTATCGATAATTTATCCGCGATGATCGCCAATCCCGACGCCTTGGTAACTCCCGGCGCCGACAGCTCGACCAGGCCGTTGTCCGTCGAGTACGTCAGATCTGCGAGACCGCCGACGAGTGGTTCGAGGGCGGAAGCCATGTCCCCACTCGACGTACTGGACAACCGGATGAGAAGTTTCACTGCGGGAGCGCCGAGTACGTCGTCCTGCGACATTTCGGTGTTGTCCGGGTTGAGCCAGGCATGCTCGTATCCCGGTGAGCTGACAAATTGAGGGGTGGCCGCATCGTGCGCGGTTGCCCCCACTCGCTCGGCGGCAAGGCCGCAATTAGGAAATACCGAGTAGGCGAGGTCGACCAACTGACGCAAAGTGTCGCTGGACAGCGTCTGAGCCTGCAGTACCCGGTCGGTGGCGCTGTCGTAGATCACCGCACCGTTGGCGCAGACACACATCGGCGCGAACCCGAGCTGATCGACGACGGGCGAGATCCACCGCGGGGGGCGCCCGGTCGACAACACGAACGGAGTTCCCGCTGCAACCATGGCGGTGACCGCCCGGCGCGTGCGCTCGCTGACCATCTCATGCTGGTCGAGCAGAGTGCCGTCGACATCACTGGCGACGAGGCGGGGCTGCGTGCGAGAGGCGGGGGCGAGAGAGGTGTCAGGCATCGACGTCCATTGTGCCCCACCGGGGAGAACGTCCGGTTGGGGACGTGAACGCTACCTGTTGCCGCGTGGGCGATCCTCAGGAAACGCCAGTACACTCGGCAAAATGCTCATGACGAAAGACGCTGCGGAGGCAGCTCGTCGGCGTGGATTCCACGCATATCTCGATGTCGCGGTCGTCGTAGTCGTCCTCGTCGGAACCAACCTGATCGCCCACTTCACGACGGCATGGGCAAGCATAGCCACCGTCCCCATTGCAGCTCTTGCCCTCGTTGCACTGACGCGGCGACGCGGGCTGGGCTGGGCAGAGTTGGGACTATCGCCCAAGCAATGGAAGATCGGCTCGGTCTACGCTCTCGCGGCCGTCGCAGCGGTGGTCACCGTCGTGGCGATCGGAGCCCTCCTTCCGATGACCAGGCCGTTCTTCATGGCCGATCGATACGCAACCATTTCCGGTGCGCTGGTGGCGTCGATGATCGTCATCCCGCTACAAACCGTCATCCCGGAGGAACTCGCATTCCGCGGAGTTCTGCACGGAACTCTCGGACGCATCTACGGGGCTCGCGGAGTCTTTGCCGCCGGCTCGCTGCTCTTCGGACTGTGGCACGTGGCGTCGTCCCTCGGCCTGACCGCCGGCAACGCCGGACTGAACGGGTTTCTCGGCGGCGGACTGTTCGGCCAGATCGTCGGTATCGGTCTCGCGGTCCTCGCCACCGCGGCCGCCGGCGTCGTCTTCACGTGGCTTCGGCGTCGAAGCGGTAGTTTGATCGCCCCGATCGCCCTGCACTGGTCACTCAACGGAATTGGTGCGCTCGCTGCCGCCCTGGTGTGGCAAGCGTCGATGTCCTGATTTCCGTCTGGCCCCGCGCGCCGGAAATTCAGGTGGTCTTCTTGGCCTCTCGCGCAGCAGTTCGAGCTGCCAAGTCCGCGAGGTCGAGCTTGTCCGCCTGCTCCAGAGTCGGAGCACTACCGCCGAGCCTGGCGGGAACCCAGTAGGCGCCCTGCTCGTGCTCGTAGCCATCCTGCAGTTTCAGCAGCATCTCCTGCATCACCGAATGCAGCTTCTCGGTGAGCTCGGCCGCTGTACCTACCGACTCGATAGGCTCGCCGACCGCGATGGAAATCGGAGTGTTGGTGCGCCCCAACCGCTTCGGAAAGCCCTTGGTCCACACTCGCTGCGCACCCCAAACGACCGTCGGGATGATCGGGACGCCGGCCTCGATGGCCATCCGAGCTGCCCCGGACTTGAATTCTTTGATCTCGAAGCTGCGACTGATGGTTGCTTCCGGATACACGCCCACCAATTCGCCCCTGCGTAGATCCGCGACGGCAGCTTGGTAAGAACCCGCACCAGCACCACGATCGACCGGGATGTGCTTGAGCGCGCGCATGATGGGCCCAGAGATCTTGTTGTCGAACACCTCTTTCTTCGCCATGAAGCGGATGTACCGCTTCACTTTGCGAGGAGGTAGCCCGGCGTAGGTGAAGTCCAAGTATCCGGTGTGGTTGACCGCAATGACCGCGCCACCGGTGGCAGGGATATTGTTCTCGCCCTCGACCGTGAACTTCAGGCCCTCGAAGGCGAAGACGACGCGGGCGATGCCGATGACAGTTCGGTAGACGGGTTCCACAGTCGGTTAGCGTAGTCGTATCGACATCTCGAGGAACAGACGTAGTGGGAAAGGCCGCCTGAACATGAGTTCGCTTCGCCGTATCACTGTCACCGGAATCGGGCTGACGGGGGTAGTCCTGGCGCTCACTGCCTGCGGGGGTGACGGCCAGCAAGGGATCCCGACCGAAACTCCATCCCCACCGGCGATCACGCAGGAAGACGCCACCACTGCCTCGACAACCACCGCCGCAACGACCACCGTCGCGCCGCCCCCTCCTGGACCGGCCGTCGGCGACGTTCCCGGCAATCAACCGGCCGCATCGGCATTACGGGCGTTCCTGACCGATCTCGACGCCGGCGGCGTCCCCGCGGTGGCGGAAAAATGCTGGACGGTACCGCCCAGCGAGATTCCGGCTCGATACGGAGACGTGGCGATGATCCTCGATGCTGCCGCCCAGCCCGGGTTCGACGGGCAAGACGCCGTCACCTGGAGCAGTCCGGCCATCACACTGCTCGTCACACGCAGCGAGGTGGCCGGGGGCTACGCCTGCCCAGCAGTCCTTCCCGGCGGTCCGAGCATTGCAGGGGCCTACACCGACATCGACGCCGAATACACCGTCGAGCGCTACCTCGGCCGCCTCACCGGCAACCCGCAGAACCCGGCGGATCTCGAGGGTGACTACCCACTGATATGCGACAACCGCACCGCGTGGGACCCCCAGGGCACCGGATCGCCGACGATCCCGCCGCTGGTCGACAACCCCGGCCGGCTCACCGACTCGGCGTCGTACAAGCCCGACAGCGTCTACGTCGCGGCGAGAGAGGGCGAATACACCACCGTGTACGCGGACGTCACCGACGTCTCCGGGTTCGAGCAGAACCAGATCTTCACGCTGACCATCGACGCGAGCGGATACTGCATCGGTGAGGTGGCCTGACCACCCCGTGCGCAGTCGCGGCCGCCAGCGGATAGGCTGTCGCTGATGATGCTGGGAATGGACACCAAGGTTCTGCTGCTGCTCGCCGGGCTCATATTGATCCTGGCGCTCGCACTAGGGGTGTGGAAGTTCCGGCAGATGGCGACATCGCCGACCGCCCTCGCACATCCCTACGTCGATATCGCACACCGCGCGGCGCTGATGTACTCGTTCGCCACCCTCATCCTTGCTGCTCTAGCCGAGTTCTCCTCGTTCCCGACGGCCGTCAACCTCGTCGCAGGTTTGGTGGTGACGTTCTTCTTCCTCGCCGCCATCGGCAGCTACATTGCGCACGGAATCATGAAGGACACCGACAATCAGTTTCAGCACCCGGTCCGCGGAACTTACGCGTTCATGTGGGCTCTGATCGTGGCGGAGATCGGCGGCACCGCCGTCCTTCTCGCAGGTTTCGTCGCGGGCCAGTTCTTCTGAGCGTTTGACCGCCTCGCCGTAAACTCGCCGCACCTCAAATCTGCTGTACTTCCAATCCGCTGTGTCTCAATTCCGGCATAAAGTTGCAGGCAAAACTAGTGTCGGCCGTATGACTCACGTTGTGATAGCTGGTGCCGGACTGGCCACCATTGCACGGTAGGCGATGTCGCCAACATCCCCGGACCTGACGCGAGAGCACTTCCTCAGTTGGGTTCCGTGGCGCAGCGTTGCATGCCGGTAATCGCCGAGTGCCACGGCAACCCCAAGCGCATCGCGTGGGCCAACGACGCTCGCGCCACCCTGTAGGCGTTTCGCGCATCGGGGTCAGCGCAGAACATCCGTCCCGACGAACGGGATCAGCGCTTCAGGGACCCGGACGGTACCGTCGGCCTGCTGATGGTTCTCGAGAATTGCGACGATCCAACGCGTCGTCGCCAGGGTGCCGTTGAGTGTGGCAGCGATCTGCGGTTTGCCGTTCTCGTCCCGATACCGGACATTGAGGCGCCTCGCCTGAAACGTCGTGCAGTTCGAGGTAGAGGTCAGTTCGCGGTACGCGTTCTGGGTCGGAACCCATGCTTCGCAGTCGAACTTTCGCGCCGCCGACGAGCCGAGGTCTCCGCCTGCCACGTCGATAATTCGATACGGAAGCTCCACTGCTGCAAGCATTTCACGCTCGAATTCGAGCAGCCTCTGATGCTCGGCTGCCGCGTCCTCCGGTTTGATATACGAGAACATCTCGATCTTGTCGAACTGGTGGACACGAATGATTCCGCGCGTGTCCTTGCCGTAACTACCGGCTTCGCGGCGAAAGCACGACGACCATCCGGCATAGCGCTTCGGACCGTCGGACAGATCGATGATCTCACCTGAGTGATAGCCCGCCAACGCGACTTCCGACGTCCCGACGAGATAGAGGTCGTCCGCTTCGAGACGATAGATCTCGTCGGAGTGGGCGCCCAGAAATCCGGTTCCCGCCATGATCTCCGGCCGCACGAGCACCGGCGGGATCATCATCGTGAACCCGTTCTTGACGGCTTTCTGCGCGGCAAGTTGGAGCAGTCCTTGCTGCAGGAGGGCTCCGTACCCGGTCATGAAGTAGAACCGTGAACCCGATACTTTTGCGCCGCGCTCCATATCGATGAGCTTGAGCGTTTCGCCGAGTTCGAGGTGATCCTTGGGCTCGAAGTCGAACTGCGGAATCTCGCCGACGGTCTCGAGCAGTACGAAGTCTTGCTCACCGCCTGCAGGGGCACCTTCCTGCACCACATTGGACAGAGCACGTTGTGCGAGATCGAGCGCCGCGTCGGCCTCGTTCTGCTCCACCTCGGCTGCCTTGACCTTCGCCGACGATTCGGTGGCCAAGGCCAGCAGTGCCGGACGTTCCTCGGCGGAGGCCTTACCTACCCTCTTGCCGAGGGCCTTGTGCTCAGCGCGGAGCTGGTCGCCGGCCAACACAGCGCCGCGGCGGGAAGAATCTGCCTCGAGCAGCACGTCGACGAGGCCGGGGTCTTCACCACGGGTGCGCTGCGAGTCGCGCACGACGTCCGGATTTTCGCGGAGAAACTTCAGGTCGATCACGGAAACAAACCTTACTTGTCGAACACGCCCAGGTAGTCCTCGCGTCCGAACATGCGAGCCGCGTCGATCGCCGACGGATGCCCACCGTGCGGATCGGCCCCGCCCTCGACAAGCGCCTTCACCACATCGTCCTCACCCTTGAACACCGCGCCCGCCAGCGGCGTCTGGCCCTTGTCGTTGGCTCGGTCGACATCTGCGCCCTTGCTGACCAGTGCACGAACAGCCTCAGCATGCCCGTGGTACGCAGCGAGCATGACGAGCGTGTCGCCGGCTTCGTTGTTCAGATCGGCGGGCACTCCAGCGTCCAGATACGCGATCAACGACTCTGTATCACCGGTGCGCGCCATCGTGAACAATCGGCCCGCGAGCTCTGATATGTCGGTGGCGCTTTCCCCCGTCGTTCCGCTCGCTCCGCTTGCGCTGTCCTCTGGTGCCGTCATGGAACACCAAGATACTCGGGCATGATGGAACTGATGTCCACCAGCAAGCCGAAGAAACCGAACTCACGACGCGACCAATTGACAGTGTCTGCACCTGTCGCGCGTCGAGTGCTCGCGTTCGTCGCAGCAGGTGCGGTAGCAGCGGCCCTCATCACCATGTCCGTCTCGGACGGTTTCTCACCGCCGGAGAGGATCGCCAGTCATTCCACCGCCGGGCCCGCCACCAACGGCACCGTCACCGGTAAGAACTTCGGATCCGCAGATACCGGCGACTGTCTTCAGTGGACGCCCACCGACGATCCCGAAACCGATCGACAGGATCTCACCGTGGTGCCGTGCGCCGAGCCGCATCGGTTCGAGGTAGCCAAAGATGTCGATATGACGGCGTACCCAGGCATGGAGTTCGCACCCGGGTCGGTCTATCCCAACGGCGTGCGGTTCGGACAGCTGCGCGATGAACATTGCGTCGACGTCGTCACCAGTTACCTGGGAGCCAAGTTCGATCCGAAGGGAAAGTTCAACATCGGACTGATGTTCCCGAGCCAAAGCGGATGGGCAGCAGGAGAACGAACGTTGCGATGCGGAATCCAGCAGTCGTCGAACACCGGTATTCCCCAGGAAATGACCGGCTCGGTCCTGGACCAAGACCAGTCCAACGTCTGGCAAGTCGGCACCTGCGTCGGTATCAACCAGAACGTTCCCGCGGATCCCGTCGACTGCAGCCAGCCGCATGCCTACGAGGTCGCATCGATCATCGACTTACAGCAACGGTTTCCGACCGGGATCCCCAACGAAGGTGATCAAGACTCGTTCTTGGAACAAACCTGTACGGATGCCGTCAACGGGTATCTGGGATCCGACAGCGCACTCCGCGACAAGACCCTCACCTTGTTCTGGAACACGATAGATGTGACCAGCTGGTTGGCCGGCAGCCGTCAGGTGAGCTGCTCCATCGGTAAAGAACTCGACCAAGGAGGGTTCGCCGCCATTGCCGGTTCCGCCAAGGGCGACATCCTGATCAACGGCCAAGCGCCTGTTCCGCCGCCCGACGACAACGGGCGGGCACTTCCGAAGCCGCTGCCAGGTGCAGCTCCGATCAGACCGGGGAGATGAAAAAGAAATTCCTACCGAGATGAGCCGCGCCGACTTCGAGGAAGCCGTCAGCGACGCCCTGGATACCTTGCCCACCGATATCACCGAACGGTTGGACAACGTTGTGATTCTGGTGGAGGAGGAGCATCCGACCGAGGACATTCTCGGACTGTACGAGGGCGTGGCACTCACCGACCGCTACCAGTACAGCGGCCACTTACCCGATGTCATCACCATCTATCGGCGTCCGATCCTCGACATGGTCGACGACGCCGCCACTGCCAAGCGCGAAATCGCGATCACCGTCGCCCACGAAGTCGGCCATCATTTCGGTATCGACGACGAGCGGTTGCACGAACTGGGCTTCGGCTAGCCTTTTTCAACCCGCCGGTCCAGCATGAATGCGCCATCGAACCCGGCTAGGCGTTGTGATGGCGCATTCATGCCGGTCTGACCGCATCCGCGGGACGTGCCGGACCTGGTAGCTACTTCCGACTTACGCGGCCACGGACTCTCTGGTCTGACTGCTTGCACGATCGGTCAGGAAGGCGAAGGCCAAGCCCAGGGCAATCCACAGCGTCGCCTGAGTTGCCATCGATGACAGTCGGAACTCCCACAGCAGCGTCGCGGGGAAGTCGTCGCCGACTTCGTCGATGCCCGGCATTATGGAGTACCCGAGGACGACGATCACCATGAATGCAGCGAGTGGGGCGGCGACCCGGACCGCCAGTGAGCTCATGACGGCGACGAGCCTGGCGACATAGATGCCGACGGCGACGGCCAGCAATCCGAGAATCACCGACGCCAACCACAACCAGGTCCGCTGCGTGATGGTGTCGGGATCGCCGACGGCAGGTGGATTGGCTGGGTACTTGAAGAACGGTACGGCCTCGATTGCTACCCACCCGAGTACACCAGCCGTGATCGCCAACAGAGATCCCGACATGGTGGTGAAACGTCGGACGTAGTGCAGGACGGCGGCGAAGATAGCGCCTATGGCCAACCCGGCGAGACCAGTGGCGAGGAAGAGTCCGAATCGTTGGCCGTCTCGGCTGACGAGAGCCTCTTCTTCATCGTGGGAGTGCGCGGCGGGTGCTCCTTCGGCGTGATCGGCAGCACCGGCTGCTTCCTCGATCGCGATAGCCGAATCGATGTGCGGCTCGCCGATGGCGTAAGCCACCGCGCCCGCCAACAGTCCGGCGATGAGCCCCGCGAGCAAGCCGCGTAGGAGGAGCTGAACAAAGGTGCCCTGCAAAGAAGTCTTGATCAGTGGCACGGCAGGCCCAGCAGGTGGCGCCCGTCGTGCATCAACTCGTGCATGAACATCCCGCTACGCGAGATGGCGCCCTGATCGAAACCGACCAGGTAGAGCACGAGGAACGCAGACAGAATCACCGCTGCCACGATGAAGGCGAGTGCCGCCGATTCCGTGGCGTTGCTGGGTTGTACAAGAGTAGCCATCTTGAGTATTGCCTCCTGGGATCATGCGTCCCGTATCAACGTCGACGATGGGTGAGTTTTCCGACTCTCGAGCCGAGCTCGATTACGGTGGCGCAACCGTTCCGGATTTGCACCGGATTACCTGCACACATCGCACTTACCTTCGAACTCTGGCACCCCGCTTACAGTGCTGTCAATCGGATCTAAAGTACATCCGTGGGTAGATCAGCAGTGTCGTCGTCGGTAACTCGGTTGTCGATGGTCAGTCATGCCACGACCGAAGCGATGAGGCGGGCACGATTCAGTTCGGACGAGCCGGTCGATTCCGCCGGTCTGGACGCGCTCGAGGCGTCGTCGTCGACGGCGCGAAGCGATGTCGTGATGATCGCGCCGGAGCGTCGCACTCGTCAGACAGCGGCTGGTCTGGGTCTTACCGGCGGAATTATCACCGACCTGACCGACATCGATTACGGGACCTGGTCGGGCGCAACGATGGACGAGCTTCCCGAGCTGGATATTCTCGCGTGGCTGACCGACACGTCGACGACGCCGCCGGGCGGTGAATCCATCGACGAGCTCCTCACCCGGGTGACCCGTTGGATGGGCCGCGTCGAAGGAGAGCGACGCCGAATTCTGGCCGTCACGCACCCCGCAGTGATCAGGGCAGTGGTGATTCGGACGCTCGATGCCCCGTCCGCCTCGTTCTGGCGCGTCGACATTGCACCATTGACATCGACGACAGTGCATTTTCGCGGTGGCCGTTGGTCGTTACGGTCGGTCGCAAAAAAAATCATCTGAGCTTTTTCCGGCTCGGGCGGAACCGATCTGCAGGTGCGCTCGTCCAACTCTTACGTGAGCGCTTTTTTTCGCTCGTGTTTCAGTGAGAACCCGATCGAGGAGAGCCTATGCCTGTAACTGTGCGAGTCGACCCTGTGGCACTCGATGCAGCCGCCGCAGATCTGGACGCGGCCGCAGCGCGGTTGCAAGCCAGTCTGACCGCGGCGTCGTTGCCCATCCAAGTGATTCCCAGCGGCAGCGAGGAAGTGTCGTTGCTGGCCAATAGATTCTTCACACACGCGGCCGGAACATACTCGCCGGCAGCCAGCGACGCGATCAACAAGTTGATCGAGACTGCTGCAGCACTACGGGCGCAGGCGGCCGCATATCGTGATGTGGATTTCGAGCACAGCCGCGCGATGGATAAGTAGACGTGCCACTTGCCAGTTGTTCGACTGACATCGACGGGAGCAGCAGAAGTGAACTACGGGGAAGTTACGCGATGACAGGATTTGTTCGATGACACTGGGAGTCACCGGCGTGGTCTGGTTGCCACGCACTGCCGCCGTCAACTCCGTTTCGCTGCTGGCCGGAGCGGGGCCCGCCCCACTGGCTACCGCAGCCGGTGCATGGACGTCGATCGCCGCGGCGTACACGGACACCGCGATCACCGTCGGCCGCGTCATGGCTGTTCTTGCCGCAGGGTGGGAAGGTGAGGCTGCCAACGCCGCCCAAGCCCGTCTCGGCGGTTTTTTTGGATGGGCCGAGGCCAGCGCAGCCAAGGCCACTCAGGTGGCGGGACTGGCAGCGGGCGAGGCAGCCGCGTACACAACTGCAGCCTTGGTGATGCCCAATCCAGTGGAAGTCGCAGCCGTCGAAACCGCGAGAATCGCCGCCTATTCGACCGGCGGAGCGCTCAACGGCAGCGCTGCTGCACTAGAAGCTACCGCCAGACTTCTCGACATTCGGGCTGGACTGGTCATGGAGGCATACGAAGCCGCGACGACGCCGTTGGCGATGAAGGTGTCGTTCGATCACCCACCTCGGATAGTCAACGATGGCAGTCAAAGCGCTTCGACAGGCGGGAGCATCGCGAACGCCACATCCCACAAAGAGACTGGGGTCTTCGGTTTCAGTGCCAAGACTTCTCCCGCTCAAGCCGCGGTCGCCGCTGCCAGTGCCGCACTGCAGAACCCTGCAATCGGCGGGGCAGTGAGTCAGGTGGCGAGCACGGCAGGCTCGGTCGCTGGAACTTCGGTGACCACGGTGGCCTCTGCGGCGACGAATATAGGCAGCTCAGCGGCATCGACACTGTTTCGCTCGGGGACGGCGCCCGAGGGGTCTTCCTCCGCTGGGGTCCGGGCAGATCAGTCGGCATCGAGCTCGGCTGCTACACGCGGCGTGTCCGCAGGCTCGATATCAGCCGCCGGCGGAATGGGCGGCGCAGGAGGTCTTGGCGGATCGTCGTCGGGGTCAGGAAAGCTGGGTGGCTCGGTCGCCGGCTCTGCCGGGCTTGCGCAACAGACCGGAGCTGAACGTGGTGTGGCGGGACTGGGCGGGCCTGGTTCTTTCGGCGGCGGCAACGCGGACGGCGCTTCGACGGCCCGTGGTGGTCACGGCGGCGCTCCGATGGGCGGCTCACAGAATGCAGGCGAGGACGACGAGCACGAGACGCCTGGCTATCTGAAGCAGTTCGAGCACTTCTCCGACGGTCGTACTGTCGCCCCGTCGGTCATCGGTGCGGATCCGACCTGGAACGAACGTTGATCGATTTGGGAACTCAGCCTCTGGGCCACACCCTGTCATCGGTCGAGCTGGACGCTGATCGCCTCGACTTCCTGGTCGAGACCCTCGATCTCGTCGAGCTGCCGGTGGTCCTCGATATCTTTCCGCGATACGACAATCCTTCGGAGGAGTCCGAGGCGTTGCACCGCGGACGGGTGGGCCTCGCTGCGGCCGGTGTTTACACGGACGGGCGGGTCCACCCTGATGTCGAGGCGTGGCTGCGGGTTCTCGAGCAGCCGCTCTGGTACGTATCGGCACGTCTGATTCCTCGCCCCTACGTCGACGAGGTCCCGATCACCAGAGTGTGCCTGGCCTCGAACGGGATCGACTCCGTCATCGGTGTGCGCAACGGCCCGACCATGACCGTCTCGACAACCACCAAGGACGCTGCCAGCGAGATACTCGACGCCTTGGGCTCGGCGACAGCGTTCGACTTTCCGGGGCTTTCGGCGCCGACGGACACGTTGGCCAAGGCTCTCGACGCATCCCCGTCGGACGCCCACGCAACTGCACGCCACTTGACGGACCTCGATATCAACCCGGAAACCGCGCTTCGCCTTGCAGGTGCGTTGAGTACCTGCACTGCGCATGCAGAGATCACGTCGGTCACCGTCGGGTCCGGGTCGACGTATCCCGGGTTGCATCCCGTCGCGTTCTTCGATACACCCCGCGGCCGAATCGTTGCTACCTCGAGCTCTGCCTCCGACGGCTCCCGGTGGTCGACGCTGTCTTCCGGGTCCAATGCCAAGATGCGGTCAGCTTTGACGGAGTTGATCGACAGAGCCAACAACAAGGGACGCCCTTAGCTGATCGGGTTGTCTGGGATCGTGCTGCCCTTACCGTCGAAGGGCGGCACGAACATCCCCCACCGAACGCAACGCCAGCCGCCGCCCTTGGTGGGGAGCAACTCGACGGTCTGGGTGTTGTCCAGGTGGTTCTCTGCCGCAAACGTGCCGTCCACCCCGGCGAGTACTGCAGCGACAAGCCGGATCGCAGCACCGTGGCTCACCACGATCACATCGGACACTTCAGGGTCGGTCAGATACTGAGCACGAAGCGAATCGAGAACTGGCACATACCGATCCAGGATGGTTCGCCCACTGTCACCGCCGGGCACCCGAACATCCAGTTCGCCCAGATGCCATCGTCCGTAGATCTCGGTGAAGCCCTTGTGTGCTTCGTGGTCGCTTCGGTCCTCCCAGTCGCCGGCGTGCGCTTCGTGGATTCCTTCGTGCTGGACCGCGACGACCGACGTTGCCGCGGCGATGCGGTCGGCGGTCTGCATCGCGCGCAGCGCGGGCGAGGCAACGAGGACGCTCGGTGGTGCTGCTGCGACCGACGCGCCGTACAGGCGGGCCTGCTCATGACCGTGATCGGTCAACGCAGCCCCGGGGAGGCGTGTATCGAGAATTCTGGCTACGTTCGCGAATGTTTGCCCGTGACGAACCAGAACGAGTTTTCCCGTCACTTGTCTCCCTTCCCGTTGCGCAGTTGCGACAGCCAACTGATCTCCTTCTCCAACGATGGAGGGCGTCGTCCTGTTCCCGTGGCGACGGGCCACGATCCGAGGAAGCGCAGTTTCATCTTGCGGTGCAGCGCGCCGAGAGCCTCGGCTACTGCTGCGTCGTCGATGTGGCCGACGCAATCGACGTAGAAACGATATGTTCCAAATTCGGTTCTGGTCGGCCGTGACTCGATCCTCGTGAGATCGATCCCCCGAATCCCGAACTCCGACAGCGCCGCGAGCAGTGCACCGGGCTCGTTGTTCGGCATCAACACAAGCGCGGTCCGATCCGCGCCGGTACGCGCGGGTGCAGATCGAGGTCGACCGACGAGGACGAAGCGGGTGCGGGCATTCTCCACGTCAGCGACGCCGCCGGCGAGCGTCGGTAGACCGAACATCTCTCCGGCAAGGGCAGTCGAGACGGCAGCATCGGCGAGACCATCCGCAACGTCGCGTGCCGCAGCCGCATTCGATGACGCGAACTGCACTTCGGCGTCGGGCATATTGGCCTCGAGCCACGATCGCACTTGCCCAGCAGCGATGGGATACGCGCGGACGGAGCGAACATCGGCCAGCGCCACGCCGGGTGCACCGAGGATCGAGAATGCGACCTCGATTTCTGTTTCCGCCAGAATCTGAAGCCTCGCCCCAACCGCCAACGCATCCAACGTGGGCGGAACCGAGCCCTCCACGGAACTCTCGATGGGCACGACGGCGGCGTCGACTGCCCCGGCACGAACCGCATCGAGTGTCGCGGTGGGGCTCGGCAACGGGACTCGCTCGACTTCACCGGGAAATTCCAGCCCGGTCAAGATTCCCTCGACTTCGAATTGACCGAGCGCCATCTCGGTGAATGTTCCCGCTGGACCGAAATACGCAATTCTGGACACGTATCCGAGGTTACGTGGTCAGAGCAGTCCGGCATCGACGAGCGAGCGATGAGCCACCGATGCGTCGTCGACCTCGATTCCGAGCAACACCGTGCGTACGGCCTCGGCAGCTTCCGGGCGCAGCGCCGCAAGAGCGGCAAGATCGGGGTTTGCCAGAGCCGTCAGGATGTCGTCTCCGCGCAGCGCTGCGACAGTCGCTGCAAGGATGGCAAGCACCTCCTGGCCGGAGTGTGCGCGCGCGGAGAACCCGACTTCTGCGTGCGCGACGACGGCGAGAATGTCGGCGATGTGCCGCGGTGATGCCGCAGCGTCGAATCCCGGTGTGCGGTGCGCTTCGACGATGGTAGTGACGCTTTCCATCGCCGACGCCCCCGTGAGTTCCGGGAAGATCACCAGCGGCGAAGGCAGCCGGAGAGCAGCGGCCTCGCGAAGGGTGTCCGCGTCGACGTGGAGGTGGAAACGGACGGCTTCATAGGTGGCGCGATCCGACTCGGCCAACTCGTTCGGATCGATGTCCAGATCGACGACAATGCGAGAAAGGTCGACCTCCGCCGGGAATGTCATGAGTATCGACGCGTCGATGACGGGCGGACCGGTGGTGATGACGTTCGCGCGTGCGGCTACGTCGTCGACACCGCGACATCGCTGCTGCAAGAGACCTGCGACCAGGGCCTTCGGATCAGGTCGATGGGGCACGCCCAGAGTCAAGGGAACAGTCACTCCGTACACGGTAGCCGGGGCATTCTTCGTACAGCACTTGCGATAGCGGAAAACTTGGTTTAACTTAGGGTTGCCTCACCTACTAGACCACTGGAGTACACATGCTCAGCGCTACGACGATCGGACCGTCCACGGCAGAACGCGTTCGCAGCGCCTGTGCACGTGCAGCCGGCGCTGCGCTCGCGATCGAAGGTAGCGAGCCACTCCTCACGTGTCTCCACCACCTTCGCGCAGGCGGTGAGGTGATCCTGGCGGTACCCAACGATGCGGCGATGGGCGCATTCTCACGACAGTCGACCAGCGCGGACTCCGCGCGTGCGGGGGTTGCGGCCGTGTTGGAGCTGACCGACCTGGCACCTCTTCCACTTCGTGAGCCGGTGCGTTCGCTGGTATGGCTGCGCGGCGAACTGCGGGAAGTGCCCGAGTCGCTTTCGCGTCAGCTGGCAAGTGCCGTTGCCGCCGAGCATCCCCACCCCTCACTCCTCGACGTCGGCCATAGCACCACGCTGCTGCGTCTCGTCCTGTCCTCGGCAGTGGTGGCCGACAGCACCGGTGCCGAAGCTGTGGAGACAGCGGAACTACTCGCCGCCGAGCCCGACCCGTTCTGGGAGATAGAAACCAGCTGGTTGCATCACCTCGACGAGGACCACACCGACCTGATCAACCAACTCGCCAGGCGCCTCCCCCCGTCGCTGCGTCAGGGACGCATCCGTCCGTTGGGAATCGATCGCTACGGCATCCGCCTACGTATCGAGAGCGATTACGGGGACAACGACGTACGCCTGGGCTTCGCACAGCCTGTCGACGACGCCATGGCCTTGAGCCGCGCCCTGCGGGTGCTCGCCGGCTGCCCGTTTCTGAACGGCCTTCGCGCCCGAAGCTGACCCCGAGAATGCACACTCGTACTCGTGATCAATGTGAAGGGCTGGCTGACGCCACCTACGCCTGAACCGAGCGAACCGCTCGAACCCCTCGAGCCCGAGACACGACGCGGCATCAAGATCGAGATCGCGATCGTCCTACTCGTCACGTTCGGGCTCAGTGGCCTCGGCAGCATCCTCTCGCTCGTCGAGGACGCTCTGCTTGCGGGAAGTCTGTCGGATCAGTCCGTCGCGCTCAATACGTCGAGCTCGTCGCTGGGCCTCATCGATCTGCTCTACCAACTCCTGCGGATACTTCGGCTGTGCGCGTGGGGCGGCTTGGGGCTTTATCTCCTGTGGCGCGCCGGGCTGGGTCCGCGCCTGATCGGACTAGCGAAGCCGCGTGCCCGCACCGATCTGCTCCACGGCCTCGGCCTGACAGCTCTGATCGGACTTCCAGGGCTCGCCTTGTACCTCGTAGCGAACGCGGCCGGCTTGAATCTGACGGTGGTCCCGAGTTCGCTCGACGACCACTGGTGGCGCATCCCCGCACTGGTCGTGTTCGCCTGTGCAAACTCGGGCGCCGAGGAGATTCTCGTCGTCGCCTACTTGATTTCTCGCTTGCGCAAGCTCGGCTTCAGCGAGAACTCCTCGCTGCTCTTCTCCGCACTTCTGCGCGGTTCCTATCACCTCTATCAGGGCCTCGGCGGCGGCCTCGGAAACTTCCTGATGGCGTTGATCTTCGGCCGCTACTGGCAGAAGACGAACCGCTTGTGGCCACTGCTCATAGCGCACGCGGTGATAGACATCGTCGCGTTTGTCGGATACACCGCACTGCGCGACCATCTGTCCTGGATTCCGTAGGTACAGTCGTCCCGTGAACGACGACCAGCGGGATCGCGGAAACCCCAGACAGGGGCCACGGCCCCCTCGTCGCGTGCCGCCGCCACCCAGGTCGACTCCACCTTCCTCGCAGCCGCCGCCGGGATACCGTCCACCTCCACCTGGGTCACAACCGCCCCCCGGACGCCGCCCGCCGCCCCCTGGGTACCGTCCGCCGCCGAACCTCCCGCCCCCTGGATACCGTCCCCCGCCACCGCCGAACCAGCGACCACGGGAGAGCACCCAGATCATCCGACGCGACGGCCGGCAGCCATTACCGGAGCCCGGTCAGCGCGCCTGGTCCCAGGCGCCCGATCCCACACAGCAGCAGTCGCGTCGAGCGCAACCGACAAGATCCGGCGAGTACGCGCCAACGCAGGCCCCCCAGCCCTATCGGGAGAAACAGCCACCCCGCAAACCCGCTCCCCCGCCCGAACGTGCGGTACGACGCCCTGCGCCGGCGAAGCCCCCTCGGGCCCGAAAGAAGCGACATTGGGGTCGACGGTTCAAATTGACGTGCCTCGTCCTCGTGTTGCTTCTCGGCGGTCTCGTTTATTACGTGGACAGCTCGTTGGCGCGCGTCGATGCGTTGAGTAGCTATGAAGGCCGGGTCGCAGACACCCCCGGGACCAACTGGTTACTCGTGGGATCCGACAGCCGAGCGGGGTTGACGCCGGAGCAGGAAGCCGCGTTGTCCACCGGCGGCGAGACTGGTCCGAGCCGAACCGACACCATCATCCTCCTTCACATCCCCGAGGGCGGCGGAGCATCCACGATGGTCAGCTTGCCGCGAGATTCCTACGTGTCGATTCCCGGCGAGGGTCAGAACAAACTCAACACGTCGTTCGCCCTCGGTGGACCGCCGCTGTTGGTCCGCACCGTCGAGGGTGCAACAGGATTGCGAGTCGATCACTATGCCGAGATCGGGTTCGGCGGCTTCGCGGGGATCGTCGATGCCATCGGCGGGGTCGACGTGTGCATCAAAAGTGCCATCGACGATCCGCTCGCCGGAATCAATTTGCCCGCCGGATGCCAAGAGTTGGCCGGGTCGGACGCGCTCGGTTTCGTGCGGTCACGCGCTACCGCTCTCGCTGACCTGGATCGAATGGACAATCAGCGTCAGTTCATGTCGGCGTTGCTCTCGAAGGCAACAAGTCCAGCGACCTTCCTCAACCCACTCCGCCTGTGGCCGCTGATCAAAGACACCGCATCATCGTTGAGTGTCGACGAGGGCGATCATGTCTGGAATCTCGCGGCCTTGGCATGGGCCATGCGCGGAGACCTCGTGACGACAACCGTGCCTGTTGCCGGCTTCGAGAACACTGACGTCGGCAACGTACTGCTGTGGGATTCGGATCGGGCCTCGCAGTTCTTCGAAGCTCTCGTCGAGGATCGGCAAGTTCCGGCGGAGCTTCGAGAGTCCGGACCGTGAAAAGGATCCGGCCCCGAGATTTCGGGGCCGGATTGCCGAGGCGGAAAGCCGCCGCGGCGGCCGACCGCAACCGAAGCCATCGGTCGATTCCTCTGGTCGAAATAACGAATCGGGTCGCCGTCATTTAGGCAACGTTGGCCTCAATAAGGCTCAGCTTGGATGACAACGCACCCTGACCAGCATATTCTCTACGGTATGAGCGTCGCTATCAAGGAAACCACACACTCGAAGTTCCACGCCCTGCTGCGGGATCAGATCCGCAACGAATTCAACGCATCACACCAATACATCGCCACCGCAGTGTATTTCGACAATGTCGACCTCCCGCAGTTGGCCAAGCTTTTCTACGCGCAGTCCGTCGAAGAGCGCAACCACGCCATGATGATCGTCCAGTACTTCCTGGACCGCGACATCACCGTCGAACTCACCGGAGTCGACGCGTCGAAGTCTGTATTCACCGACGCCCGCGAGCCCATCGCCCTGGCTCTCGCCCAGGAAGAGACCGTCACCGAGCAGATCATTCAACTCGCGAGCACCGCACGCGATGAGGGTGACTACGTGGGCGAGCAGTTCATGCAGTGGTTCCTCAAGGAGCAGGTCGA